>JALFTM010000034.1 GCA_022788345.1 Bacteroidales bacterium | reverse complement strand
CCAAAGCACACGCCCTGCCAAAGGCGCAGACAACGCAGCCACACAACGCAAGAGCGTACTCTTCCCTGCCCCATTGCGTCCAATGAGGGCCGTCAATTGTCCTTTGGGCAAAGTTGCCCTTAGATTGGACGAGAGCACTTTATGCCCATAGCCTATGGAGAGTGCATCAAGGGTGAGAGGAGGAAACATTTTTGTTCGTTTAACAACAGACGTTTTCTTGCCAGATGCCAAAGGATGTCGAGACAAGCATTTATACTGAAACGTTTTGGAAATGTGGAGATACGTTAAGACAAAATGTGCGTTGTCAAAAGATTATCCATTTCGCCACGCCTTGAGCATCCTTGTTTTGCCGTAAGCATCAGTGCGCAAAGTGGTGGCATAGCCTTGTTCTACAAACAGCGCACGAGTTTCTTCGGGGAGATATTCGTTGATTTCGCAATAGACAGTACCCGCTCCCAAGCGTGCCAAAGCGTGGTAGAAGCGCAGGGCATCATCGTCTGGCACAAACAGAGCCAAGTGTGGCTCATGCGCAACCACTCGTTCTGCCATCTCTTTGGCTTCCAAATCACGAACATAGGGCGGATTGCTCACTACGACATCGCAGGACGATAGCTGGCCTGCACTGGCCAAGAGGTCTTGGTGGTGAAAAACGACGGGGGCTTGCCACTGCGTTGCATTGTCTTTTGCCACTGCAAGGGCCTCAAGGGAGATGTCCCAAGCTTCGACTTGCGCTTCTTTCAACGCCAGTGCCAAGGTCACGGCCAAGCAACCAGAACCAGTGCCACCATCGATGAGACGGCCGTTGTGTGCCGCCTGTTCAGCAATGACCCATTGCGCCAATTCCTCTGTTTCAGGACGCGGAATGAGCACACTATGCGATACTGCAAACCATCGGTCGAGGAACAATGCCCGCCCCAGCACATATTGTAGAGGTTCGCCCTTGGCAAGGCGTTGCAAGTAGGTGTCCAATTGCTGCGCCTCCTCTGCCGAGAATTGCTTAACTTTGTCTGTATAAATATCCATGGGTGTCACGCCAAATCCTTCTTCCAAGAGGAGATAGGCCACGGCACGCACCTCTGCCACATCGCCGTAGGTAGCGATGCGCTCCCGAACGTAGCGAAAGAGAGCAGTCATATTGGGAGGTAACATACTACAAATTTACAACTTTTCTGCATACGAGAATGAAGTCTTTGAAGATAGAACCCACAAAAACGACAGACGAGCTTTGGATGTCGCGGTGCATTGAATTGGCCAAACAAGGTCGCTATGGCGCACCACCGAACCCCATGGTGGGAGCCGTCATCGTGCATCAAGGGCGCATTTTGGGCGAGGGCTATCACGTTCGCTATGGCGAGGGGCACGCCGAAGTGAACGCCATGCAAGCCGTACGTCCAGAGGATAGACCTCTACTTCCCAAGAGCACCATCTATGTCAGCCTTGAACCCTGTGCCCACCAAGGACGCACGCCTGCTTGTGCAGCCATGCTTGTGCGCGAGCGTGTGGGGCGTGTAGTGGTGGGCTGTGTCGATAGTTTTGCCAAGGTGGCAGGGCGAGGCATTGCCATGCTCCGTGAAGCAGGCATTGAAGTGACCGTTGGGGTGTTGGAGGATGAGTGTCGGGCGTTGAACCGCACTTTCTTCACGTTTCATCAATTACGACGCCCTTTCATCACGCTTAAATGGGCATGTTCCTCCGATGGTTTCATCGACAGAGAACGCACTGCCAACGAGCCTCCCACACAATTTTCTTCTCCGGAGACTTTGCTTCGTGTACACCGCTTGCGTAGCCTGCACGATGCCATTCTCGTGGGACGGAACACTTTCGCAATGGATGCCCCAACGCTCACTGCCCGCCATTGGCCGGGGCCTCAACCTCTGCGTTTGATTTTGGGACATTGCCCTATCGTGCCAAAAGGATTTGAACAATATGGGCACATCGACGAGGCATTGCAAAACCTTTACGAACGTGGAGTACAACGTTTGTTGGTTGAGGGAGGACGCCGTGTATTAACCGCCTTTATAGAACGTGCCCTATGGGAGGAAGCCCACGAAGAGATTGCTCCTTTGGTGCTCAAGCGTGGCGTACGAAAGCCCCATTTAGAGCAGGCCGTTTTAGAGAAAGAGGAGAACTTCTTCGGCCACACTATCCGCCACTATCGGAACGTTTTCGTTCAGTCAGACGGGCAAAGATGAGTTTACTCAAGCTTTGCCGTGGCGAGAAAACGTCTGTTGTTAAACGAACGTTTTCGATCACCCAAGCGCGCAAAGATGAGCTTGCTCAAGCTTTGCCGTGGCGAAGGAAACGTCTGTTGCTAAACGAGCGTATTTACACAATAGCCGTGATCCAAAACTCTCCTTTGAGGAAACGGCTACCAAGTATGTTTTTTCACTCTCAAAACAGAGCTACACAAACCGCTGATTATCGGTCCATTGTAATCACCAATCACAAATAGCGCAACTCGGCTTTTCGAGAAGCGCAAGCCGACAAAACGGGAGGCGCAAGAAAATTTCTTTTCTTGCGCCTCCCGTTTTCGTTATCTCTGCCGATAGAAAACTCTACGGCTTGTGGCTATTTACTTTTTACGGCTCAAAACGCCACTTTCTTTCAAGATGACACCTACCAACAGCAAGAGGATCAAGGCAGAGGCCACATAAGCTGTTGTTTCGGTTATCGTGACAGTTTGTGGGCGGAAAGTCATCACCACTTCGTGCTTGCCTGCTGGCACTTTGAGCGCACGCAACAGATAGTTGGCACGACCAATTTCGACTGACTGTCCATCAATGGTGGCACTCCAATGGGGATAGTAGACTTCACTGAAGACCACAACGCCACCACGGGTGCTTTCAACCGTATAATGCAGTTCATTGGGAGTATAACTTGTCAGCACCACCTTACCACTATCGAGAGCAGAACCATCGAGTTGTGCCTTGAATTGGGCATCGGCCACAGCATCTGTTTTGGGGTTGAGCTTACCCAAAGCGTCCATCTCTGCATTTGCTCCCTCCACAAAGTTGAGTGAGCGCACAAACCAAGCATTGCCTGCTGCCTTGGTGTTCACCACCACTTGCTCGGCTTGGTCGCCGAAGATAAGGTACTTCGTATTGAGCATATTCAAGGCTGGAGCAAGACTGTCTACATTGACCTTCGTCAAGTCGCCTCCTACTGCGGAAACGGCATTGCCCAGTGCGGGAATTTCTTTCTGCAAACAGCGGTCGATGAGGTCTTGATAACGACTCATCTTAGCTGGATGGTAGCCTCCAATGCTGTTATGGAACAGAGCTGTTTCGTTGCTGTTGAAAGGATCTTTCGTCAAGTCGAGCACACGATAGTGGCCTTTATCTTGCAAAACATGGTCGTCGGCTGCTGTGCGCTTCTGCAAACTTTCTTGTTGGAACACAGGGTCCACAAATTTGCTGTCATTGAGATAGCGTTTGTCGATCTGCCACATATCCACACCACAAAGTATGGCCAAGAAAAGGCAGAGCACCCAAGCTTTGAGCCAACCCTTGACATAGGCATACAAAGCCGCCAAGCCAAGCAAAATTATCAAAAGCGAGCGCAGAGCATCGGCAGAAAGAATGGCACCGCGCATCTCGCCAATCGCACCACGATAGAGTCCCAACGTTGTGTCAGGCACACCGCCTTGTTGCAAGGCTTGGAACGTTTTCATTTCTCCTACCGAAAGCAGATCGCCACAAAGCGATGGCACCAGCCATAGGGCAAGACACACGCCAGCAGTCAATGCAAGACTAACACTAAGGCCTACCTTATCGTACTTACTCGCTGTGGCGAAGTTCAGTCGTTCGGGATGGCGAATGACTTCATGCAACCCTAAGATGGCCAAGAGCGGTATCGTAAATTCAGCCATGACCAAGGCGGAAGAAACGGTACGGAACTTATTGTACATTGGCAAGACACTCACAAAGAAGTCTGTCAAGCTTTGTGCATTGCGTCCCCAAGCGAAGAAGAAGCTCAAAAGAGTGGCTGCCAGAAGTGCCCACTTGAGAGGGCCACGCACGAAGAACGCACCAAGCACAAAGAGGAAACACACAAAAGCGCCCACATAGACCGGCCCAACGGTAAAAGGCTGGTCGCCCCAATACTGATTGAGGCCGGGAAGTTGTACCTGTTGGTTGCCCAAGGCTTGTTGCACCTGTCCAGCTTGCTGATAAAAGGTTTCGTAGCCCGGAAGTTCCAAGGCATCTTCACGCTCCAAGACTGACCCTGAACCGCCTCCCTTGAAGTCGGGAATGAGCAAAGTCATGGTTTCGCCTATGCCATAGCTCCAATTGGTCATGTAGTCGGTAGACAAACCTTTGCCCGACTGCCCTGTGCTTCCGTCTTGCGCTTTGAGCTCTGAGCCGCCACGCATGGACTGGGCTGTATATTCGTAGGTATGATAAAGGTTGGACGCAGAAACAAGTACGCCCAAGATACCCGCAAAGACGATGGCACCCGTGGCTTTTGCCCAACTACCGAGAGATAGTTTCACACCAAAGCTATCTGTCTCTTTCGTTTTAGGCCACAAGGCAGCAATACCATAGGCCAACACGATGAAGCCCATGATGAAAGCATAGTAGTAGGTCATTTGCACGTGGTTGGCAAGCATCTCAAAAGCGGAAAAGATGCCCACAACAGTTGCCCCTAAGAGCAAGCGCCCACGATAGCAAAGTATAATACCGCCAATGAGTGGAGGCAGATAGGCCAATGCCATGACTTTCCAAATGTGGCCTGCGGCGATAATGATGAGAAAATAGCTGGAAAAAGCCCATAACACTGCACCAAGTGCCGCTAAGTAGGGGCGGAAGTTGAACGCACGGAGCAGGATGTAAAAGCCCAAGAGGTAGAGGAAAAGATAGGATAATACACCCGATGTGCCAAGACCATAAGCCGTGCGTAAAAACTGCATGACAGAGGTGGAGTCGTAAGTGGGTGCCAACTGATAAGTGGGCATACCGCCAAAAACGGCATCGGTCCAACGAGTCATCTCACCCGTCTTCTCCATCATCTCCTTAATCTCACGACCAGCGCCGACACCGCCTGTGTTGTCGTGCCCATCAAGGACAAGCCCTTGACTCACAGGAGTGAAGAAATAGACCAAGCTGATGCCCAAAAAGAGCACCACCATCGCCAAATCGGGAATGAAGCGTTTCAATTGATTCATATAGTATATTCTTTATTTTTATTAGCTTAATGATAGCGCATCCACTTGAACATTTCTTTCAAAGTGGGCTTCTTGCCATACATAAGTATGCCCACACGGTAGATGCGTGCCCCCATCCAAATGAAGAGCAAGGCTGTGCCGAAGAGCAAGGCAAGGGAGAGAAGCTCTTGCCAAAGAGGAACGGAGAATGGCACACGCACCATCATCACGATCGGAGAAGTCAAGGGGAACATTGATGCCCAAAAAGCCAAAGGCCCATTGGGGTTGGCTGAAGCTCCCATTGCAGCATAAAGGCTGAACATCATGATGGCGATGAGCGGAAGGTTGAATTGCGTGGCATCTTCTTGCTCGTTAATGCTCGCACCTACCGCAGCAAAGAAGGAAGCAAAGAGCAGATAACCACCGACGAAGCAGAGTAGGAACATCAAGACGATTTCGCCAAAAGGCACACTGCCCAATCCCTTGAAAATGTTGCCTATCTCGCCCATTCCTTCCATGGAGGTAGCAACTCCTTGCGTTGCTGTGGCTTGTGTCATGTCGCCCAAGAAGAAAAAGCCCACACCTGTAAAGATAATCATTGCAAGCACGGCCCATAGCGCAAATTGCAGGATGCCGACAAGCCCCACGCCTACGATCTTACCCATCATCAATTGGAAAGGCTTGACGGAGGACACTATAATTTCAACGATGCGGTTGGTCTTTTCTTCAATAACGCTTTGCATGACCATGCCACCATAGGCCAACACGAACATGTATATCAGGAAGGCAAACACCATACCGATACCCATCGATACGGCTGTGTTGGAAATCGCCTCTCCCTCCTCACTCCATTTGACTGTGGTTACATTTACTGGCTTTTCCAAATCGGCGACAAGGCTGTCGAGCTGGGGCACATTGTAGCGGAGAAGCTTGTCGCGGTGCACTTGTTCGTTCAGAGTCTGTTGCACACGCATCAACAAGTCATTCGACACCTCTGTGCGCGAGTAAATCTTGACGCTGTCGAGCGAGACATCGAGGGGCGCAGTGATGTTGACCACAGCCTCTACTTCCGAGTCCTCATCGCGAAATTCAGGAATGACGGAGGGAGCTATTTGAAACGTATAGCTCTCGTCGCTCTTGAACAGGGGTGCATAGCGTCCAGTCTTATCGACAACAACGACTAACTTGCCACTTTCATCTTCAATTTGCGCCAACAGCATAGGCACAACCGACAAGGCTACCATCAGAATGGGCATCAAGAGGGTCAAGAGAATGAACGATTTTTTCTTAACCCTATAGAGAAATTCTCTGCGAATAATAATGAGTGTCTTGTTCATGCGTCTACCGAATTGAGTGGAGTCGTTGCATTGGCGGCTTCGACTGTCTTAATAAAAATTTCGTGCATCGATGGTATCTTCTCGACAAAGCTCCGAAGCTCCACTTGCTGTGCCAAAGTTTGAATAAGGGTTGCATTGTCTACACCGGAAGCGATGCGAAGTGTCGCAGTCGTTGTATGCCCTTTTTCCGAGCTGCGCTCCAGTGTGAACAAATGGGGCGTCTCAGCAAGTTTTCCTGCGGTATACGTGACATCGAACAACCCTGTCCGATGCCGTTCTTTCGCCGCTTCGACCGTGCCATCAAGGATGATGCGCCCCCGATTGACCAAGGCGATCTCATCACAAACTTCTTCGACCGAGCTCATGTTATGGGTAGAAAAAATGACCGTATGCCCTTGGTTTTTCAAACGTAGGATTTCGTCTTTGAGTATCTGGGCATTGATCGGATCGAAGCCAGAGAAAGGTTCGTCAAAGATAAGCAATGGTGGTTCGTGAAGCACGGTGATAATAAACTGCACCTTTTGTTGCATGCCTTTGGAGAGTTCTTCTAACTTTTTGTTCCACCAAGGCATGATGTCAAAGCGCTCAAACCATTCGTGCAAACGCACTTTCGCTGTTTTCTCGTCCAAGCCCTTGAGCTGAGCGAGGTACAAGGCTTGCTCTCCCACTTTCATTTTGCGGTAGAGACCGCGTTCTTCTGGCAGATAGCCAATGCGAAAAATGTCTTCCTCCGCCAATGGGTGTCCGTCAAAAAGGACCTCACCCGTGTCGGGAGCTGTGATGCGATTGATGATGCGTATGAGCGTTGTTTTTCCAGCGCCATTGTGGCCAAGAAGTCCAAACACTTTGCCACGAGGCACTGCTATTGAAACATCGTCAAGGGCTTTGTGGGCAGCGAACTGCTTGCTCACATGAGATGCTTGTAGGAAGATGTCGGATGATGTCATTCGGTTAGTAACTTTCTTAAGAGTAGTTGTCAATCTTTTATTTGGAAGAAACTTTTTAGCGCAGGTATGTCACTGCTTGTCCCCGCAAGTATTCATCGGCCAAGTGCCCATTGCTATAAATGGGGAAGCCGTTGCAAAACGTCTTCTCCACTCGCCAAGAGAACGTGTGTCCTTCGAGTGGCGACCAGTTGCATTTGCTACGGATGCGATTGGGTGTGAGCGTCCAAGGCGCATTGGGGCGCACCAACACAAGGTCTGCTTTATAGCCTTCGCGAATGAAACCGCGATTTTCTATGCGGAAGAGCCGTGCGGGGTGGTGACACATCAGTTCGACCAAACGTTCCATCGTGAGTACACCCTCGTCCATGAGTTCGAGCATGGAAACAAGAGAAAACTGCACCATAGGCATGCCCGAAGCAGCTTGAAGCGCACCGCCTTGTTTTTCTTTCAGACGATGGGGGGCGTGATCTGTGGCGATGGTGTAAATTTTCTCTGTGGAAAGGGCACGGCGAAGTGCTTGGCGATCTTCCGCTGTCTTCACTGCAGGGTTACACTTGATGCGGGCACCCAAACGGGCATAGTCGGTGTCACAGAAAAGAAGGTGTGGCAGACACACCTCCGCCGTAATGTGCGGATATTTCTTGGGAGAGAAGAGCGACAGTTCCTTAGCGGTGCTGATGTGTGCAACGTGAAGCTGTGTGCCATATCGTTGCGCCAACTTCACAGCTCGATGCGTGCTTTTATAACAAGCCTCTTCGGAGCGTATGAGGGGGTGGTAGTTGAGGCTGTCGCTCCCTTGACAAGCATCTTGATATTGCTTGACATTTTTGGCGATGATGCTGGAGTCTTCACAATGGGTCACGATGGGCACTTTGGCATGCTCAAAGAGATAGTCCAAAGCATCGGCATCGTCAACCAACATATTGCCTGTCGAAGCTCCCATGAACACTTTAATGCCTGCGAAGCGACGGATGCTGATTTTCGTCACCTCTTGCACGTTGGTCTTCGTTGCTCCAATAAAGAAACCATAGTTGAGGGGACTGTGTCGGGCGGCCAAAGCCATTTTTGCTTCATAGGCTTCAAGCGAGGTGGTTTGTGGATTGGTGTTCGGCATATCGAGCCATGTGGTCACACCCCCTGCGGCAGCGGCACGACTTTCGGTCTTCATGTCGCCTTTTTCCGTCAGTCCGGGTTCACGAAAATGTACATGGGTATCAATAACACCGGGCAAGAGGTATTGTCCCTCTGCATCAATCACAAAGTCCACAGGCACTTGTGGCGTTGCATCTTTTCCTTCAATAATCTGGTCGATGCGCTCATCGTCAATAACAACTGAGCCCACGAAGCGATGCCCTTCGTTCACTATCGTGGCATTCTTCAAAAGCGTACGGTGCATGGTCGTTTATTTTTTAGCTTTAATACCTCCCGTGATAGCAGCCCAGCGCAAGCGCATGACTCCAAAGAAAGCTTCGCCAAAAATGCCTCCTGACATTTTGCTCGTCCCCAATTCACGATTTACAAAGACAATGGGCACTTCTTTTATCTTAAAGCCCAGCGTGTGTGCAGAGAATTTCATTTCGATCTGGAAGGCATAGCCTTTGAAGCGAATGGCATCGAGATCGAGCGTCTCCAACACTCTGCGGTGGTAGCAAACGAAGCCTGCCGTGCAGTCGTGCACGTCCAGCCCTGTGACACACTGCACATACTTCGAGGCATAATAGCTCATGAGCACACGCCCCATCGGCCAATTGACCACGTTCACGCCCGTCAGATAGCGAGACCCCACAGCCAAATCGCCTTCGCCTGAGGCAACGGCATTGTAAAGGTTGGGGAGCTCCTTGGGGTCGTGGCTGAAGTCGGCATCCATCTCGAAGATATAGTCATAGCCATGCTCCAACGCCCATTTGAAACCTGCAATATAGGCCGTCCCCAACCCCAACTTTCCTTTGCGCTCTACAATGAACAAGCGATTGGCGAACTCTTCCGCCATCAATCCCTTGACAATCATAGCTGTACCATCAGGTGAACCGTCATCGATGATCAACACATGAAAAGCTTTCTCCAAGCTAAAAACAGCCCGAATAATGCTCTCGATATTCTCTTTCTCGTTGTACGTAGGAATGATTACGATGCTATCGCTAAGTGTCATAAGTCTTTCTATTATATAATATAGAGCAAAGGTAAAAAATAAAATCGGGTTGGGACACTTCTCCCTGCTGAAGTTTCTCCCGTAAACAAGGCAAAAAGACACTTCTTGCAACTATTAGACTGAGAATTTATAGTTTTTCAAAAGGCTACTGCCCCCTCCCTCTTGTCAGGCCACAAGGCACTCTCTTGACTGGCCTCTTATGCGCCATCCTCTCCCCGTTATCTAAAAATCACACAATCTCTTGATTGTCAAACAAAAGCATTCTTCAAGAACAAGTAGCGCAACCTGCATTTACGGGAAGCGCAAGAAGAATTTTCGGGAGGCGCAAGAAAAAAATCCGGGAAGCGCAACTTGTTTTTTATAGAGATTTTGGCGCAGGAACATGTGTCGTGTCCCTCATGACGCAAAACCAAGAAATTCCTCTTTTCCCCTTTGATTATATCTTTAATTATCCACCTCTCTCCTTTATCGAACCCACCTCACCCCACATGTTTGGACACAAATGGCTAACTTTGCACTTGTCTACACACAGGCTTTACACACAACCAACATCCTCCATTTGCGTGTCAAGGTCTGCCGTCAACTTGTCTATACACAGGCTTTACACACAACCAACATCTCAAAGTATCTGTAACTAAGACACTTCTCTTATTTGAACTCCAAAGAAAGAAAATGAAAAAACCTCAGTGGCTGGAAAAAGAGCATCTCTATCGAATTATTTTTGAATCCGACACCACGGTGGGAAAATGGTTCGACATCGTACTCATCGTTGCCATTATGTTAAGCATCGTGGTGACCTTTGTTGAAAGCATTCACGGCATGAGCCATCGCTACCAGTTAGTGCTGGAAATTTTAGAGTATGCCTTCACCTTTTTCTTTACATTAGAATACGTGGCACGCCTCTACTGCTCGCCTCGAGCACGCGACTATGCCTTGAGCTTTTTCGGCATCGTCGATCTGTTGGCAACATTGCCCCCTTATCTCTCTTTCTTCTTCCCCGGAGCACGATACATGATACTCTTGCGCACCATGCGTGTGATGCGTGTGTTCCGTGTGTTCAAGCTTTTTAGTTTCATCAACGAGGGCTATATTCTGCTACACTCCCTCAAACGCAGCATGAACAAAATTTTGGTCTACTTCATGTTTGTACTCATACTCGTCGTGTGCATCGGCACAGTAATGTACATCGTTGAAGGCAGTCAGCCCCACACAGCATTTAAGGATTTGGGCACAAGCGTTTATTGGGCCATTGTAACGATGACGACAGTGGGCTATGGCGACATCACCCCCGTAACAGCCGTGGGACGCTTTCTCTCAGCCTTTGTCATGCTCTTAGGCTACACCATCATCGCCATTCCCACGGGTATTGTCTCTGTGGCCATCATAGACGAGACGAAAGCCCCTGTGCGCAACAATCGTTGCCCACGTTGCGACCACAGAGTGGAAAACGAAGACAACTTCTGCCGCTATTGTGGTGAGAAGTTATAAAAACAAGCACAACTTCTACAATTATTCAATCATCCATCCTACTGGCAACAACACAACCATGGGGCGAAAGGGTTGTTTGCCTATAAAATCCGTATCTTTGTAGTCTCTTTCTCGAACAAGTGGCAAGGAAGCCAACGTTTTCGTTCAGCCAGACGAGCAAAGATGAGTTTACTCAAGCTTTGCCGTGGCGAGAAAACGTCTGTTGTTAAACGAACGTTTTCGTTCAGTCAGACGCGCAAAGATGAGTTTACTCAAGCTTTGCCGTGGCGAGAAAACGTCTGTGTTAAACGAACGTTTTCGTTCAGCCAGACGAGCAAAGATGAGTTTACTCAAGCTTTGCCGTGGCGAGAAAACGTCTGTTGTTAAACGAAGGCTTTCGCAAGGCCATATTTCAACCTCAGTTCGCTTAAACATAAACATTTCATAGATGATTAACACACCTTATGACGTAGTGCAGAAAACCTGCGCCATGGCGTTGAAAAAATATCATACGCCTACAATCAAACTCTTTGTGCTGGGCATGCTGGCTGGTGTCTATATCGCAATGGGCGCGCTACTCTCCTCCATGGCGGCAGGCGGCTTAGCAGGCATTGGGGAGACCAATCCCATTGTGCCTAAATTGGTAAGTGGGATGACATTCCCCGTAGGACTTTTATTGGTCATCTTAGTGGGTGCTGAACTCTTCACGGGCAACACCGCCTACCTCATGCCTGCCACCATCAAGGGCACCGTGCCACGCACCTATTTCTTAAAAAACTGGGGCATCGTTTATGTAGCCAACTTGGCAGGGGCTTTGCTTTTCGACTATTTTCTGGTCTATCAAGCCGACATGTTGCACCACGAGGCCTACCACCATTACATCACACACATAGCGGAATATAAAACCTCATTGCCTTGGGAACAAGTTTTTTTGCGTGGCATCGGTGCCAACTGGATGGTGTGCTTAGCTGTTTGGCTCGGTTTCTCATCTAAAAGCATGGCAGGCCAAGTGATGGGCATTTGGTGGCCAGTGATGGCCTTTGTAGCGATAGGTTTCGAGCACTCTGTCGCCAACATGTTTTATATCCCTACGGGCATGATGTATGGCGCAAATGTATCCATCAGCGACTTCATCTGCAACAATCTCATTCCCTCCACCTTAGGCAACATCGTTGGTGGCGGACTCTTAGTTGGTTGTCTCTACGGATATTTTTATAAGAACGAAGCTAAACATTAAGCCCTTACTTGTAACATAAAATAATCCCCCTGCTCATGTCTTTTACACGAGCAGGGGGATTATTAAAAAACGCATTTCTTTCTCAAAACGATTGTTCCTCAAATGCAGTGCGAATGCGTTGAGCAATATCCGCCATCTCTTCGGCTGGGAGAGAGAGCTTTTCTTTGCCAAAATCCATATCCACCTCAGCTTGTAAGGGGGCGAGGTGAACGTGTACATGGTCTACTTCTAAACCCATGACAGCTACACCTACTTTCTTACAAGGGAATACGTCTTTGATGGCCTTAGCCATACGCTTTGAGAAAGCCATAATATCGGCTAACTCTGCATCGGAGAGGTCAAAGAAATAGTCTTCTTCACGCTTAGTGACAACAAGAACGTGCCCTCTGGTCACAGGATGTATGTCCAAAAAAGCATAGTGGCGGTCGTCCTCTCCACAGCAGTAAGAGGGAATTTCGCCCTTAATAATACGAGAAAAGAGAGTCATAACGTTGAAGATATTGGGTAAGACTGTAACTGATGAATATCAAACAGAGATAGAAAGCACTTCGAGTTCGATCTCGCCTTGTGGAATTTTCACCTTGGCCACTTCGCCCACTTTCTTGCCAAGAAGTCCTTGTGCAATGGGAGTTTGTGAAGAGATCTTACCTTCACGAAGGTTGGCTTCGCTTTCGCTGACGATGGTGTACTTCATCACTGCTCCTGTGCGAACGTTTTTCATTTCCACGGTGGTAAGAATTTGCACACTATCGCTCTTCAATTGTGAAGGATCGATGATTTTGGCCTCAGCAATCACCAGCTTGAGTTGGTTTATCTTCATTTCCAACAGAGCTTGTGCCTCCTTGGCTGCTTCATATTCGCTATTCTCAGATAAGTCGCCCTTGTCGCGCGCTTCGGCAATAGCGGCCGAGGCGGCTGGGCGGTCGGTAAACTCCATCGTACGGAGCTGGGCCACGAGTTTGTCGTAGCCCTCTTGGGTCATATAAGCCATGATTGTTACTTATTGTATGTGATGATTTATTCTTTTTAGATTAAAAAAAGAAAAGGCTCTCCGCCAGCGATGTTGCTGGGAGACCTTCCTTTTCTCATGATAATGGTGCAAAGATACAACTTTTTAACGACACGACGCATCGAAAGTGACGAAAAGGTCTTTGCTAACGATGGGATTTTGTGGACTAAAATTCATTTCTAATTATAGTGTACCGATAAAAAGGCAAAGCATAGAAAGCAACACCAGAAAGAGGTCGAGGACTTTAGAACGGAGGTTTTTCTCGTGGAACAGCCAAGCCCCAAAGGCGAACGAGACCAGTACACTCCCCCGTCGCACCATAGAAACCACCGAAATCATGGCTTCTGGTGAAGAGAGTGCATAGTAATAGGCCAAGTCGGCCAGCGTAAGAAAGAGAGAGATTAGAGGAATACTCCAATGCCAACGAAAAGCCGTATTCTCCCGTCGCTTAGGCCACCAAAGAAAGAGGAGCATACAGAGCATCATGATGGCTTGATAGAGATTGAACCAGCCTTGCACAAAGAGTTTGTCCATCCCCAATCCGCCCTGCGCTATGGGTATCATGAGAAACTTGTCGTAAAGCCCACTGGCCGATCCAAACATGGCTGCGAGCAACAGCAACCATATCCAACGATTGTGTGTAAATTGAATGCCCTCTTTCTTGCCTGTTCGGCTGAGCAAATAGAGTCCTACAAGAGCGAGGAGCACACCTACCCACTGCCAAAGGTTCAACCGTTCGCCATAAATAAGCAATGCACCAACAAGGGTCATAACAGGGCGCAAAGCATTGATAGGACCTACAATAGTCAATGGCAGATGTTTAATTGCATAATAGCCACAGAGCCAACATGAGAGTACTATGACAGCTTTGAGAATGGCAAATTTATGCCATTCCCACGAGGCAGAGGGAAGAAAAAAAGGCGCATCTACATCCACCCACCCCATCGCCGAAGCCACAATGAGCGGAAGGAAGAAGAGAGAACAGAAGAGCGTGTTGAGAAAGAGAACTGGAATAACAGCATTACCCCTTAGTGCGCGTTTCTTGAACACATCATAGAAGCCCAACAAAGAGGCGGAAAGCAGAGCGAGGAATATCCACATTGTCAATAGGGATAGGTGATTTCTACCAACGAGAGAGCATTTCCAGCCACAGATTCGCCTGCGCTACAACGGTTCTTCTGTGCAACGATACGCTCAAAATCAGCCTCCGTGATTTTTCCACGCCCCACTTCAAGTAACGTACCCACAACGGCACGCACCATGTTGCGCAAGAAGCGGTCGGCCGTAATCTCGAAGCGCCAACAAATGGGCGATTCTTGCACCCAGCGCGCCTGCGTGACACGACAGATATTCGTCTTCGCATCCGTATGAAGTTTAGAGAAAGAGGTAAAATCAGCAGTCTGCAACAACACCTTCGCTGCGCGATTCATCGCCTCATAGTCGGGCATGAAATGGAGGCGCAAGGCATAGTGGCGAAGAAAGGGAGCCTTACCCGTATAGACACGATAGTGGTACGTTCGAGACACTGCGTCAAAGCGAGCATGAGCATCATCTGCCACGGGACGCACTTCCTGCACAGCAATATCAGGTGGCAGAATGCGGTTGAGTTTATCCGCCAATGCAGATAGATCAGGCATCACTTTTCCGTCCTGTGGTTGAAAATCAAAATGAGCCACCATCATAGCGGCATGTACCCCAGTGTCTGTGCGACCTGCTCCCGTGGTTTCTATATTTTGTCGCAGAAGCAGAGAAAGTGCCTCGTTAAGGCGTTGTTGCACAGAAATGGCATTGGGCTGAACCTGCCAGCCATGATAAGCCGTGCCGTCGTATGAGAATTGAATGAAATAGCGCATAATGTGATTTTGCCTAAACGGGGAAGAACCTTTTCTCAAGTCTGCGCCAAACAAAGAGGCGAACTTGGTCGACGAGAATGCAGAGAACGAAGACTACTACAACATAGGCGAGAACGAACAGGGCAAACATAACACCATCATAGCGGAGAAAAATTGCCCGTGCATACTCGTTGTAGTAACCAACACAGAAGCTACTTTCCTGAATGAGGTAGACAGCAAAAACGCTTCTTGCGACAGAATTGATAAACTTACTACTCGGCACTTTTAGCTTTGAAAAGAGGAGCACAAGAGCACCAGCTGCGACAACAATAAAAGGCGAGCAGTATCCTTTTGCAAAAGCACCAGGGAACGATGTAAAGAACGAAGGATAAGCCAAAGCGATGGCTACGAGAAGCGGTAGCGCATAAGCGAAAAACAAATTGCGACGACTAAATTTCAATGTCCACTTTCCCAAGTTCACGCCCTCCGCAGCATATACTCTCAAATAGCGTGCTTGAAGATAGAGGCCCATGAAGAGTATTGGGCTATAACCGCTACGAATCCATCCTGTACTATACTCGAAAAGCCAACCTGCGATGAAGATAAATCCCCAATAAAGCCATAAGAATCGACTAAAGTCTTGTTTGCTTGCCTTTTCAACAAAACTATTTAAGATAGGACTTAGAATAAAAAGAAAGAGATAGGCTTTGACGAACCAGCCATTCCCTGTTAAATAGAATAGATTCTTAATATCTCCAAACGAAAACGCTTGTCCATGAAGCAGGAAGTTCATTGCAAAGCATATCATATTGAGGAAGAGTGCTTGAAAGGCTATATTGGCAAAGCCTTTCATAGAAAAACGGATGCCAAACCAACCAGAGATGAAGACAAAGGCATTGACCATCACAACACAAGGCACATAGAAGGCGTACAATACACCCTGCACGCTTTGCGGTTGTGAGGACATCAAGTTGCCTTCCCCACCCCAAAGAACACCTTTGATGAAGTGGAGGTACAACATCATGAGCATAAGAAGGATACGCAAGACTTCGATATTCGACTGACGGGCTTTCATTGGACTTTGCCGTTAGCTATGATAAAAGAATATGCCTTATCTACAAGAGACAAGGCATATTTATAAAGAACTATGTGCTGGGATTATTCAGCAACAACTTCTGTGGCAGGAGCTTCACCGCCTTCAGCAACAACAGTGAAAGGAACAACAGCCTCAACTTCGCGGTGGAGGTGTACCTTTGCGCTGTATTCACCGACAACCTTCACGTCCTTAAGAACGATAATCTTACGGTCTACTTCGATGCCTTGCTTTTGAAGCTCTTCAGCGATGTGATGATTGTTTACAGAACCATAGATAGCACCAGTAGCGCTTACCTTTGTCTCAATCACGATAGGCTTGATGCCTGCGATACGATCTGCAATGGCTTGAGCGTCAGCCTTAATCTTTTCAAGCTTGCGAGCCTTCTGCTTGAGATCTTCAGCGAGTTGCTTGCGAGCAGCAGCAGTGGCAACAATGCCCTTGCCTGTTGGGATGAGGTAGTTACGACCATAGCCGTCCTTTACAGTAACGATGTCGTTGCGGTAACCCAATCCAATGATATTTTCTTTCAGAATAATTTCCATGATCTGCTTCCTTTATTATTTCATCAAATCGGTTACGAAAGGCAACATGGCCAAGTGGCGTGAGCGCTTAACAGCTTGAGCCACACGACGCTGGAACTTCAAAGAGTTGCCTGTGATGCGACGAGGCAGGATTTTACCTTGCTCGTTGAGGAACTTCTTGAGGAACTCAGGATCCTTGTAATCCACATACTTAATACCGCTCTTCTTGAAACGGCAATACTTCTTCTTCTTTGTGTCTACAGAAGGGGGAGTCAGATAACGAATTTCGCCTTGTTGTGCCATAGGATTATGCTTCCTTTTTCTTGTTACGACGCTTCTCTGCATATTCTGCAGCATACTTCTCCTGCTTTACCGTCAGGTAACGGATCACGCGCTCGTCACGGCGATAAGCGATTTCGAGCTTCTGGATAGCTTCGGGGGCAGCCTTGAATTCGATGAGCTGATAGAAGCCTGTGCTCTTCTTCTCGATGGGGTAAGCCAGCTTCTTGAGGCCCCAGCTTTCTTCATTGATAATCTCTGCACCTTGCTCGGCGAGGACACCTTTGAACTTTTCGACCGTCTCCTTCATCTGCTGGTCAGACAAAACGGGAGTCAAAATGAAAACGGTCTCGTACTGATTGATCATACGTAGTGTTTATAAAACTATTGATACTAATTGTGCACGAATGGGATAGACCCAATCGTTGCGGATGCAAAGTTAGTGATTTCTTTTGGAAAAACAAGGTCCTATAAAATAAAAACCACAATATCTGCTTGAAATCTTGGCTCATAGGATATAAAGGTGTATATTTGTTGCCAAAGAAGGTGTTTTGTGTCTCACCGCTAAGCGATTAGCAAAACACGGAAGCCTTTAGACACAATAGTTTTATTCTTATAGAAGTTGCTCGCGACACGGATTTAGCGATGAAAAAGATTATGAAGAAAAGTATTTTCGCATTGGTGCTCGTAGCAGGTGCCACAGCTTTCGTTTCTTGCGATCAAAAGAACAAGGCCAC
>JALFTM010000033.1 GCA_022788345.1 Bacteroidales bacterium | reverse complement strand
GGAAGAAAGTAATTTCTCGCAGGAATGGTTTACAATGGGGCAACTACTTCCTCTATTCCATCATATTATATAAAAACAAACACATAGAAGCGACAATTAGAGTACAAGCTCAGGCAGTCATTCTTCTACGTGTTTGATACCGCAAAGTTAAACAATAATCCGCAGGCCAACCAAATAGTCTGCGAGTTATTTTTAGGTATATAGCTACAAAATCCTATGCTTGGCATAAAGTATATTGGCTATGGCAAACATAGCATTCCATTTAACCTTCAAGACACCTCGCTCGCCATCCCAACAGAACATCCATATGAAGTCTTTCCAAGATATTGGGCTATTTCTATCAGAGCACCTTTATTTATGATAGAATTGAAGAATTATAGGAGAAACCACCTAACTTTCTCTATAAAGCACCTTTCCTAATAAATTATTTTTTTATTTTTGCAATATCAAGATAACAAAACAGCTACTTCTCCTATTCCAAAAGATATGCACTCAACTTTATATCAGCTCTAACTTAGGACGAAGCCTATGGGCGACTACTGGGGAGCTTCTAACTTTATACGACAATGAGAAATCTTTTATTTACACTTTCAGCGATAATCGCTGCTTTGTCGATGTGCTCTTGCGCAGCACGTCCACCGCACCTTTCAGCAAGGCAATTGTCAGATAGCGTCGCCGTTCTCCTAAGTCAGGGACGATGCGATAGTTCTTTAATAAACCTTCTTGATAAATCTATTGCCATAGATGCGAACATACCTACAAATTATTCTATGAAAGCCACCATCCTAAGCAGAATGGGACAGTTTCAAGAAGCATTAAATATGTTTCAAGCAATAGAGAGAGAAAGGATCTATTCAGATGAGCCAACACTAATAATACAGCATGGTATTCAATTTGCTTTGACCAAAGACACTATCCAAGCTCGCAGAAAATGGGAAAGAGCTTTATCAATCCATCATAAGGAATACCTAAAGACTCCGAATGTTTATCATTTATCAGGAATGCTTGCCTTGACACGGATATTAAAAGGGAAGACCGCCACACAGCAGTGCTTACAGTCTCATAAAGCAAACCTTTCTAAAGAAGATCAAGTTTTGATAGAACGGACTGCTGACGTATTATTGCGGAACACAGACAAGGAAGTCATGAGCAGTTTTCTAAACATGGTACTATGGGGACAAAGATAGTATGCTTGTATTAGCATATTCCAAGCTAACAAGAGCATTCCGCATAAATAAACTTTCTCCTACATCAGAACCGCCTCATTGTTTCAATGAAACAATGAGGCGGAAATAATTTCAGAATACTTGAAGATTAAATACTCCAGTCTTCTTGGGTTTTGCGCACATAAGTTTTATAGCGACGCTTAGCGGCTTCTTCTGCTGCATGGAAGAGGTCTTGTGCTTCCTCTGGCTGGAGTTTGGCCAACGATGCGAAGCGCACCTCGTTATTGATATAGTCTTGGAAGAGACTCCAATCGGGTTCTTTACTATCAAGTGTGAATGGGTTCTTACCTTCAACTTCGTTGAGAGGATTGTAACGCCAAAGTTGCCAATAGCCACACTTCACAGCGCGCTCTTCCTCTGCTTGTGAGCGTCCCATACCGCCCTTTACCTTCAAGCCGTGAGAGATACAAGGCGAGTAAGCGATGATGAGCGATGGGCCGGGATAAGCTTCAGCTTCACGCAGGGCTTTGAGCGTCTGTGCGTGGTCTGCGCCCATGGCGATTTGTGCCACATAGACATAGCCATAGGTAGCTTGCATGAGACCGAGGTCCTTCTTCGTGATGCGCTTACCACCAGCTGCAAACTGTGCGATAGCTGCAATTGGAGTAGCCTTTGAAGCTTGGCCACCCGTATTGGAATACACCTCTGTATCAAGCACAAGGATATTGACATCTTCACCACTGGCGAGCACGTGGTCGAGACCACCATAACCAATATCGTAAGATGCACCGTCACCACCGATAATCCACTGGCTACGCTTGGTGAGGAAGTGGGTCAAATCTTTCAGTTTGGCGCATACTTCACAACCATTGGCGGCACACTCCTCAATGAGAGGCTTGAGCTTGTTACCTGCGATGCGACTTGCAGTAGCATCGTCTTTGCCAGCCTTCCACTCTTCAGCAGCAGCCTTAAACTCTTCCGAAACATTGCAGTTGGCCACCGCTTCATCAAGGAAACGTTCGATGCGTGCACGCATCTTCTTATTGGCAAGCGTCATACCAAGACCAAACTCACAGAAGTCCTCAAAGAGGGAATTCGCCCAAGCTGGACCTTGACCTTCGGCATTGGTGGTATAAGGCGTAGAAGGGATAGAGCCTGAGTAGATAGAAGAACAGCCTGTGGCATTGGCAATCATCTGACGATCGCCAAAGAGCTGACTCACGAGACGTACATAAGGCGTTTCGCCACAACCGGCACAAGCACCAGAGAATTCAAAGAGTGGTTGTGCAAACTGTGAGTTCTTTGCGTTGGCAAAGACGTCAACCAAACTTTGCTTGCTCTTGACATTCTTGATGAGGTAATCCCAATTGGCTTGTTCACTCTTTTGCTCTTCATAAAGTGCCATGGTGAGTGCCTTTTCGCCTTTCTTACCCGGACAAACATCAGCGCAGTTTGAACAGCCTGTGCAATCGTCAACAGACACTTGGATGCGGAAGCCCATACCTTTCATTGATGCAGGAGCTTTAATTTCCATCAAGTTGCTATTGAAACCTGCTTGTTCTTCCTCATCGAGGACGAATGGACGGATACAAGCATGAGGACACACATAAGCACACTTATTACATTGGATACAATTGTCCATGTTCCAAACGGGCACTTGAGTAGCGATGCCACGCTTTTCGTAAGCAGCTGTACCTTGATGCCAAGAGCCATCTACGCTATCGAGATAGGCAGAAACGGGAAGGAGGTCGCCATCTTGAGCGTTGATTACGCGTGTGATATTGGTGATGTATTCAGGTTCGTTGCGCTCAACTTTTGCATCTTCAGGAAGCGATGCCCATGCTGGGTCAACAGCGAGTTGGTGGTATTCATTACCACGATCTACAGCCGCATAGTTCATGTCCACGATAGCTTGACCTTTCTTGCTATAGCTCTTCACGATGAATTTCTTCATCTGCTCGATGGCCAAGTCAATGGGCACAACGTTAGTGATGCGGAAGAATGCCGATTGGAGAATGGTGTTCGTGCGGTTGCCGAGACCTATTTCACGAGCAATTTTTGTGGCATTGATATAGTAAACCGTGATGTTGTGTTCTGCGAAATAACGCTTGACGTTGTTGGGCAGATTGTTCACCAACTCTTCGCCCTCCCAAATGGTATTGAGGAGGAATGTGCCACCATCACGAAGACCACGGAGCACATCATACATGCGGAGATAAGTCTGCACGTGACAAGCCACGAAGTTAGGTGTCTTCACAAGATAAGTGGAACGGATAGGCTCATCGCCGAAGCGGAGGTGCGAGCAGGTGAAACCGCCCGACTTCTTAGAGTCATATGAGAAGTAAGCCTGAACGTACTTATCTGTGTTGTCACCGATAATTTTGATGGAGTTTTTGTTGGCGCCCACTGTACCATCCGCACCGAGACCATAGAACTTAGCTTCGTAAGTGGAGTGTCCGCCAAGAGCTTGCTCTTTCTCCAAGGGGAGAGAAGTGAAAGTCACATCATCAACGATACCGAGAGTGAAGTGGTTCTTAGGCTCTTCCTTGGCCAAGTTGTCGAAGACGGAGATAATCATCGTTGGCGTGGTATCGTTTGAGCCGAGACCATAGCGTCCACCGATGATCAAAGGACGATTTTCTTGATCGTAGAAAGCATCTTTTACATCAAGGTAAAGTGGTTCGCCCGTAGCACCCGGTTCTTTTGTGCGGTCAAGCACAGCAATCTTCTTGACTGTGCTGGGGATAGCACCAAGGAAGTGGCGCACAGAGAAAGGACGATAGAGGTGAACAGACACCATACCAACCTTCTCTCCCTTTGCGTTGAGGTGGTCGATGGCTTCACGGGCAGCTTCTGTAACAGAGCCCATCGCGATGATGATGCGTTCTGCATCCTCTGCACCATAATAAGTAAAGAGGTCGTAGTGGCGACCCGTCACCTTAGAGATAGCCTGCATGTATTTCTCCACGATACCGGGCACTGCATCGTAGTAAGCGTTGCAAACCTCACGGTGTGCGAAGAATGTTTCGGGGTTCTCAGCCATACCGCGCGCCATTGGGCGTTCAGGTGTGAGCGCACGCTGGCGGAAAGCCTGCAATGCTTCCATGTCTACGAGTGGACGAACATCCTCCATATCCATGGCCTCTACCTTTTGAATTTCGTGTGACGTGCGGAAACCATCAAAGAAGTTGATAAAAGGCACACGGCTCTCAATGGTGGCCAAGTGAGCCACAGCACTGAGGTCCATCACCTCCTGCACAGAGCCTTCGCAAAGCATGGCAAAGCCCGTCTGACGACAAGCCATCACATCGCTGTGGTCGCCAAAGATACAAAGAGAGTGTGTTGCGAGCGTACGGGCTGATACATGGAAGACACAGGGGAGCAATTCACCTGCAATCTTGTACATATTAGGTATCATCAGCAACAAACCTTGCGATGCAGTGAACGTTGTGGTCATTGCACCAGCCTGCAAGGAGCCGTGTACAGCACCTGCGGCACCGCCTTCCGACTGCATTTCCTGCACGTGAACGGTATCGCCAAAGAGGTTGATACGATTTTGGGTAGACCATTGGTCAACGTAGTCGGCCATTGGTGAAGATGGCGTGATGGGGTAAATAGCTGCCACTTCAGAGAACATGTATGCAACATGTGCTGCAGCCTGATTACCATCACAGGTTATCATTTGCTTAGACATAATTATTTAGCTGAAAATTTAAATTGGCCACTTGCGTGGCTGTGGAGTTGTCCTGTAAAGTAAGAAAGGCCTCCGCCTCCTCCATATTTAATAGAGGAAGCCGAAGAGCCAAAGAGGGATGTTATTGCCTGCTCCAACTTCCATGTTGTAGCGTGCAAAGTATGTATTAGGTGCAGATTTTGTGCGCTTCGTCCGCTCACAAACGCAGATATTCAAGTTCTCGTTAATGATATAGAACCCATCTCGCTTGCCTTTGTTCACCTGATGGTGACGCCAAAGGGAGTTGACAAAGAAAGCCTCCATAAGGTTCTGCTCCTCAACCTTTCCATTGAGGGCATAAATCATATTGGCATCATGCAACAACACTGCTGCTGGTTTCTTGGGGAAAGCATCGCCGGGATTATAGACCATATTCACGAAACGGCCTTCTTCCAAGTATTTCAAGTAGTTCATCACCGTGGCACGAGAAGTTTGGATTTCATCGGCCAGCTGACTCACATTTGTGGCTGTGCCTTCCGACACAGCGAGCAAATAAAGCAACTTCTTCATTTTGGGCAGATATTTTAGCTCTATCTGCTTGGTGAAAAGAATGTCCACTTCCAAAATGCTATTCATAGCCTTCAGAAGCTTTTCCGTGAAGTTGCGATCTTCTACGTAAAAAGGATAATAGCCATAACGCAGATAATCCTTAAACATTTCCCAAGGCTTCACACGTGGGGTAATGGTGTTCATGATTTGCTCATGATCTTTCACCAATTCGTCCAAAGAGTAAGCTTTCAGCGAGAGTCCACAACGCTCGTTGATGTATTCACGAAACGAAAAACCATGAAGATAATAGAAGCGTGCCACTTGGTTCAACTCTTCTTCATCAGGGCCACCATTCTCCTGCACAGGGGTTGTGGTGAAAACGATACGAAGACGAGGATACTTGTAGTAGCAATCCAAAAGTTGGCGCTGCCAGTTAGGGAGCTTGAACATTTGGTCAATCAACAACACTTGACCGCCAGCCTCAACAAATTCACCAGCAAACTCCACCAAGCCACGGCCATGGAAGTAGAAGTTGTTCATACTGATAAAAAGGCACTGGCGGAGCAGTGGGTCGAAGTTCTCTTTGGCATATTGAAGTAGGAATGTTGTACGTCCCACTCCTCGAGAACCACGGATGCCAATGAAACGATAGCTCCAGTCAATAGTGTCCATTAAGGACCGACGGACAGAGAAGTTACTATGCTCCATCCAAAAGGCATGTGTCTGAAAGAACTTTTCCATTGTTTTCTCATTCAGTAGTCACCTGCAAATATACTCATTTTGCATGAAAAAGCAAAGTCTATTTAGCTAAACAAGAAAATAACCCTCCATTTTTCAAAGGGAGTTGTACAGGAGGCTAAGTAACAGATTTACCGCCCATTCAGTGGCGTAAAGCTACATTTATTAGGGGGTTCATCTCTGTTATTCTCTACAAAGTTAAGAATTTCTATGCAGAATTGAGGGTCTTCCCTTTATTTATCTACAAGAATTTCTCGCCATAAGTTTACAAGTTTTCAAGGCTGATACGGGAAGCGCAGGAAGAAAATTCTTCCTGCGCTTCCCGTATCGACTGCTTGCGCCTCCCGGTTTGGCTGATGGTGCAAGCAGGGTTTCGTACCAAAGCGATGGCATCGAGATGCGACTTTTCGCAGTTATGAGACTTTCAATCTTGCTTTACAGCTTGCCAACCATACAAAGCTGACAACATGGCACAGCCGATGGGGAGAAGAAAACACATGATGTTGCCCGCGAACAGGCTGGCAAAAAGGCCAACCCCTACAAGGAGGCCTTGTAGGACACAGAAGCGAAGCGTTTTTTTCTCGAAACGAAAACCATAGCGATGGCCATAGACCAGTGCTATGGCACAGAAGTCGAAGAGGTTAGCCATGGTGATGCCTATACCAGCCCCAACCAAACCACCTATATGGGGCAACACGAAGCACTTTCGCCCCAGCATAAAACCGCCCACAACGGCCAACACCAACACCGCATAATAGAGCGTTTCCATGAAAAAATAAATTTTACTCTCCGCACGTGCCAAAGCATAGTAGGCCAAGGGGGTGTAGATGGCTTTGAAATACATCGACAATAGGGCACAAGCCACCATCGGCACTACCGCCATAAAGGCGTCCGTATAAAGCAATGGCACTAACCAAGGCAACACTCCTGCCAAACCGACGATGCAGGGCGACACTAAAGCTACCAGTACGACCACTTGGGCATTGGCCAACTGTTGCGCTCCCATGCGATCATGTATCAGTGCCGAAAGGCGTGGGAAATAGTCGGCATCGACGGCCGAAAATATCAACCGCACGTAACTCACTGTCAGCGTGAAACCTGCGGCATACAAGCCCACTGTTTGCACACCGCCAAGGCGCATCAGCAGAGTAGCAATGAGCAGGTCTGCCCCACTCCCCATCAATCCTGCGCCCATATAGGCCACCCCCAAACGAATGAGATAGCGACCTGCAGTGCGAAAGGTGCGATGACAGAAAGCTGTACGAAAAGGGAATTGCCGACACGTTAGCCAAAGCGTCAGGCCAAGATGTGCCACCAGACAACTTACCAAGGTGGGGACAACGCCCTCGACACCTATGTAGTAATAGAAGCCAGCGGTAATCAAGAGCGTCGTTAAAGTGCTCGCTCCTGTGCTCAAAGCCAAGGCCTTGAGGCGGTGTGTACCTTTAAGAATGGCCATTTCTGTTCCCAAAAGGGTCGTTGCACCAATGGCTGGCGAGAGCCACCACCAAAGGGTTGTTTGGGCAAATGTGCCTGTGGCCGAGAAACTCATCAAAGGTCCCACCAAGAGACAGACGAGAGTGCCGAAAAATGCGATGAGCAGTGTCCAACTGCGCAGAACAGCCACGTAGGTTTCAATGGTCGCACTCTGTCCCCGTTCATAAAGGCGTCCAAGGCGTTGCACCGCACTGAACGACAGCCCCAATCCTGTGGTATTGCTCAACAGAGCAATGCCTTGACTGAAATAGTTGACCAAGCCCACACCAGCAGTGCCGATGAGTAATGCCGTTATTTTGGTGCGCACAATCGAAGCCACCACACCAAGGGTTTGCACCCCGGTAAGAAGCCCCGTTGCTTTAAGAAGATGCTGTTTCATGCTTTGATGTCTTGCAAGCCTTGAGAAAGAACTATGGCCAGCACATAAAGAGTGGACGCTATACGCTGGGGAGGGAATGGCCGTTAATTTTGCGGTAGAGGTCAAGAGCAAAGACATCGGTCATACCGCTAAGATAGTCCAGCACAGCCATCAGGCGCACAGAGAGGTCGCTGTGGCGCAGCTCGTATTGCTCGCTGGCTTGGCTCAAAAGGAGTTCGCTAAAAGCTTTCTCAGGCGAGAGAACGGCATCGGTCATCAGCCCAAGGAGGGTGTATATTATTTGATAGCCCGCCAATTCAATATCGCGCACTTCACGGCTCTTGTAAATACGACTCTTGGCGACATCGGAACAGGTGCGATAGGCACGGCACAAGTTGTCAGGGAGGTGATCAATGAGCGAGCCTTCAAAACGACCTTCGAGAATGTCTGTTTCGTTGTTTACAAACACACGGACACAAGCGCGCACTAATGCCCCAATGGCCATGGCGCGATAATAGACCAATTGCGAACTGACATCTACTTCCTCACGAGCGGCCATCGAGATGCTCTCTCGCTCCTCTGGGGCGAAGAAGCCCAACAGGAGGCGTTCCGTCTCCTCGGCACTAAGAATGCGCAATTTATAGGCATCTTCGATGTCCATGATTTGATAGCATATATCGTCTGCGGCCTCCACCAAATAGACCAACGGATGGCGCGCATAGCGCACACCGCCGTCCCGTTCTTCCAACCGAGGGATACCGAGGGCGTGGGCGATACGTTGATAGTCGGCTTGTTCAGAGGCGAAGAAACCAAACTTGTTTTTCTTGGCGAGCGTGGAGGAGAAGGGATATTTGACGATGGCGGCCAATGTGGTGTAGGTCATCACAAATCCGCCCGAACGGCGTCCGTGAAATTGGTGTGTGAGTAGGCGAAACGTGTTGGCGTTGCCGTCAAATTTAGTAAGGTCTTCCCACTCTTGAGGACTGAGTCGGTGTTGCAATTCTTTGCCTTTCCCCTCATCGAAGAAAGTGCGGATGGCTCTTTCTCCACTATGCCCAAAAGGCGGATTGCCCATGTCGTGTGCCAAACAAGCGGCACTGACAATATCGGGAAGCGTGTGCATCAAATTACCATCCAACTCCGGATGCAGGCGCATCAACTCTGCCGCCACATCGTTGCCAAGACTTCGCCCCACGCTACTGACTTCGAGTGAATGGGTCAGGCGGTTGTGTACAAACACGCTGCCCGGAAGGGGAAACACTTGTGTTTTGTTTTGCAGTCGGCGGAAAGGGGCAGAGAAGATCAAACGGTCGTAGTCGCGCTGAAAAACACTGCGACTCTCGCCGGCAATGGGTGCAGTGGCTTCTTTACCGAAGCGAAGGGGGGTGATGAGTTGATGCCAATTCATTAGGAAACAAAAGGTTTAGAAGCCAACAAAGTGGCGAATCGCGAAATAAATAGGGGGAATGCAAAGGGCTGGCAAGAGGTTGATGGTCTTACAATCTTTAATATGTAAAATGCCTAATCCTGCCGCAGCAATGAGGACACCGCCCACAATACTTATTTCTGCCAAGAGTTCGGGTTGAAGCGATACCTGCGAAAGTTTGGCACTCCAATAGAATGCACTCTGCCAAAGGAAGACGACCACCGCACTCACCGCCACGCCGAAACCGTAGGTGGAAGCGAGGACAATCATCGTAACGAAGTTGAGGGTGGCCGAGGTGATAAGATAAGAGTCATCGTTGTAGAGTGCGCTCAAAATGGGGCCTACCATGGAGAGCGTGCCGATGCAGCAAAGGAGAATGCCCGTAAGAATGCCTTCAGAGAGCTTGCCTTTGGAAAAACGTGCGGTGGTGCGCTCCATGCGCTCGTCGAGGCGTAAGAGTGTGCCAATAACACCGCCGATGGCCAAGCAGAAAATGAAAAGCACGGAAGCACCAGCTTTCTCGATATTGGTCATCGCTACGTTCACGCCCAAGACAAGGGAAGCCAGTCCCATGGCAGTGTTGAGCACTGTGATGTATTTTTCACGGATTTTGGGGCGTGCCAATGCACCAATTCCTGCCCCAACAACAATCCCTATAAAGTTTAGAAGAATTGCATACATAAGAGCTATATTTTAGAAGGTCGATATGCGTTCAAAGTGCTGGGTGAGGAAGAGAGGATGGCCGTATGGTGGCGCATCGTCTCACTCTCTGCCAAGAGGATAAAGGCCTGCACACTATGCTCGAAAAGACTATAATTTTGTGTGGCATTGTAGAGAAGAAGGTGGGCCATCAGTGTCAGTGCCGCCATCTCCACCAAGGCACGGGCGCAGAAGTCGAGATACTCGACGTCTTCTGTGGCTTTGACATGCGCCAAAGCCGTTTCGTAGGCTGTGCCCATGGCCGTTGCTTTGGCTTGCAAAGGGAGAAGTTCTGGAGCGACCGCTTTGTTGCTCCACTCACTATGAAGAGCTGTATATGTGCCATTGGTCACATAGCGCAAAGCCGCCACTACTTGCATCTGCGAAGTGCCCTCATAGATGTTTGTCACACGGGCATCTCGCATCAAACGCTGGATGGGATACTCCATCATAAAGCCTGAACCGCCGTGCACCTGCAAACCATCATAACACGACTGTATGGCAAACTCGGCATTCATCAGTTTGGCCAAAGGCGTAAGGCAGTCGGCCAGTCGGGCAGCTGTTTTCAGTTCTTTGCGCTCCTCCGGCTCCAACTTTCTCCACCGGGAGGTAGCCTCCAAGGCTTTGTATAAATCGACATAACGGGCTGTCTCATAAAGCAAAGTGCGCGAGGCATCCAAGCGAGCCTGCATATTGCCCAACATCTGATAGACTGGCGCAAGCTCTGCGATCGTTTTGCCAAATTGTTTGCGTTCAGCGGCATAATTCTTTGCCTCTTCCAAAGCCGCCTGCTGGAGGCCTACGCTTTGAGCGGCGATGCCCAAGCGAGCACAATTCATCAAAGACATGACATATTTGATAAGTCCCATCTTTCGATCGCCACAGAGCGTAGCACGGGCGTTGTTATAGACCAATTCACAAGTGGGCGAACCATGAACCCCCAATTTATGTTCGATACGACGCACGTCAACGCCCCCATCGTTGGCATCATAGATGAAAAGCGACAGACCACGGGCGTCTGTTGTGCCTTCTTCGGAACGCGCCAAAACGAGATGGATGTTGGCATCGCCATTGGTTATGAAGCGCTTCACGCCATTGAGCCGCCAACAGTCGTTGTCGGCATCGTAAGTAGCGCGCAACATGGCAGCCTGAAGGTCGGAACCAGCATCGGGTTCTGTCAAATCCATCGACAGCGTTTCGCCTTTGGCTACCCGCGACAAAAGCGTTGCTTTTTGCTCCTCTGTGCCAAACTCATAAATGGCTTGTGCACAATCCTGCAAACTCCAAATGTTGCAAAAACTGGGGTCGGCACTGCCTATCATTTCAGCACACATCGTATAGACGGTCAATGGGATATTCAAACCGCCGTATTGTCGTGGAAGGATCATGCCATAAAGTCCTGCTTGTTGCAAACGCAAGAGATTATGTTTCGTACCTTGTGCATAGTGTACACGACCCTCATCGAGCGAAGGGCCTTCAATATCGACCCCTTCGGCATTCGCCTTCATCGTTGTAGCCGTGATTGCCCCCATGGTGGCGAGCACACGTGCATAGCTATCCTTAGCATCTGCAAGGGAAAACGGCGCTTCGGGTTCTGCATCGGCCAAAGAGAAGTCTTGCTCTTTGAGCGATGCGATACGCTCAAGCAGAGGGTGTTGCAGTTCAAACTGCAACGCTGGGTTATCGGTAAAATGATTGGCCATAGTCTATTATTTCTTCTCTTTGTATTGTTGAATCATCTTAGGCACGATCTCTTCGATACGCCCTATGACCACATAGTCGGCAAGGGCATTCATCGGAGCATCGGGGTCAGTGTTAATGGAAACGATGGTGGCACTATCTTTCATGCCAGAAGTAAACTGCAAAGCACCGCTACATCCGCAGGCGATGAAGAGAGAGGGACGGATGGTGTGGCCAGTTTGCCCAATTTGCACTTCTCGCTCTGCCCATCCTGCATCGACGGCTGCGCGGGTCGCTGCGACCTCTCCGCCCATCGCAGTGGCCAATTCGTGGAGCAAGCGAAAGTTTTTCTCTGAACCAACGCCATAGCCTCCACAGACAACAACCTTGGCTTCGGACAGCGAGTTCTTGCCAGCCTGCTCGCCATCTTCTAAAGAAACGAGGCTTGTGTGCGACAGCTTAGCGGTCTTTTCATGGGCGTGATAAACTATTTCACAATCATACTGTTCGTCCACCCTTTGGGGAACAAAAGAGCCGGGGATGACCGTTGCCATTTGAGGTAGGGTTTGAGGCGTGAGAATAGTGGCCTCTATATTGCCACCCAAGGCTGGTCGCACTTGGTGGAGGAGGTTATGTTTTGTTTCTCCTGTGACAGGATCAGTATAGTCCGCTATGGCTAAACGGGTGCAATGGGCCGTCAATCCTGTGCACAAGCGAGCGGCTACACGAGGTGCAAGATCTCCACCTTCAAAAGTGGCGGGGAAAAGGGCTATCTGCGGTTTCCAAGCGGCCAACACCTCTCCTACCACATCTGCAAAAGGTGCGGTCAGATAATCGTGCAAATGCTTTTCATCTACAACACACAGTCTATCAACTCCATACGGCACGAGTTGTGCTTCTATTTTGCTTTTCAAGCCATCGCCTACCGCTATGGCTTCGAGCTGAACACCCAAAGCAGTGGCCAAACGGCGTCCTTCAGAGAGAAGTTCATAAGTGACCAAAGGAATGTTGAGACCGTCTATCTCACAATATACAAAGACATTGTTCATACTCATTATTATATAAGGAGAGAGCTGTAAATTAACCGTGGTTCAAAGCCGTCAAGGCGTCCACCAAATGTGCGATGTCTGCATCGCTGTCCGTCAGTTGCTCACCGCCCTTCGGCGTAAAACTCACCGCTTCGGTGTGTACCACACGTGTTGGAGAGCCTTGCAAACCGATACGATGCCCCTCTGCTCCGATGTCGTTCGCATCCCATTGCTCTATGGTAAGATAGGGGCGACTTTCAAACTGGGCAGGTGTGAGCACTGGGTGCATGGCTTGTTCCCTTTTGGTGGCAGCATGCTTATAGGTGAGCAAGGCATGTGCGTTATAGGTATCGTTCCAAGACGATGACCCACTAAAGGCAACGAGGGCAGGAGGAGCCACAGAAAGCATAGCCTGCTTAGCATGCCGTTTCTGCACAGCATACAATTCTTTTTTATCTTGATCGAGAAGCGACACGCCTTTGCAATTTGTGACTTGATCTACGCCTAAGAACTCTGCGACTTGCGGGCCAACGTGAGCGGTATCGCCATCCAAAGATTGGTGACCACAGAAGATGAAATCGGGCATGCCCATTTTGCGAATAGCCAAAGCTAAGGCGTAGCTCGTGGCCAAGGTATCTGCCCCGCCTAAGGCGCGATCGCTCAACAACACAGCACTATCTGCTCCTCTCCATAAGCCTTCGCGCAAGACGTCGGCCGCAGAAGGAGGACCCATCGTCAGCAGGCGGACAACGCTTCCCGGATAGCGCGACTTGAGAGACAAGGCCTCGGAGAGAGCAAAAAGGTCTTGCGGATTGACAATGGCTGGCAAAGCATTACGATTGACCAATCCTTCAGCGGTCATCAACGCCTCCGAAACGTTTCGGGTATCGGGCACTTGCTTGAGCAATACGATAATTTCTAATTTCATATCAGTATATTAAATGTGTCACCACGCTTTTCTTCGTGTGTCAAGGCAGTAGTGTTGTTCATGGAACAGCCTCTTTCTCCCCTCACAGCCATGGGATATATTCGGCCAAGCCCGTAGTGTGCACTTATTAAATAGACATGAGCAAAATTACAACATTGCCCACGATTGCAGGGTGTTTAGACATAAAAAAATAGCTACAGCGTGTCTCTCGACAGGCTGCAGCCTCACAGAACTTATATAGAGATGAAAAAAACTAATTATCTTATCTGTAATGCAAAGGTAGCATTTTTCGGGAAACACACAAAGACTTTCCTTAACTTTTTTATCTAAAACTACACACTGCACCTGCTCCTTTCACAACTCTCGCACCTTTTCTTGTTCTCTCTGTGCAAAATTAAGCGGTAAAACACTATAGGAATGCTTTTGTTATCTCAAAGCCCCCACAAGAGCTACTTGCGTTTGCGTTGCTCTATGAGCCGAATGCCACCATCCACAAAGGAAATTCGGTGGTTACGATAGAGCGTTCCAAGGGCACGCTTAAATGTTTTCTTGCTGACACCAAAGCGGTCAGCAATGGCATCGGGCGAACTCTCGTCACCATAAGGAAGAAAACCATCTTCGGCCTTGAGTTCATCCATCAACTGGTCAGAGAAATCGCGGAAGCGACCTTTGCCCAAACGCTGGAGTGAAAGATCCAATTTGCCATCCTCACGGCAAGTAATCACATAAGCCGTGAAGCGATCGCCTGCATGAGGGGTTGTATATATTTGATTGTCGTAAATCATACCTGCATAGGCGTCATCTACAATCACTTTGAAGCCGAGTGGCGTTTTCTGTTGCACTAAAATATCCACTTCCTTATCACGGTGATAGTCGCGAGGAGCTGGTCGCATGAAGCGTTCCACCTTGGCAGAAGCCACGATACGTTGCGTCTCTTCGTCTACATAGACATAGACCAAATAATCCTCCCCTATTTCCATTTTACGCTTCTGTTCTGAGAATGGGACAAAGAGGTCTTTCATCAACCCCCAAT
>JALFTM010000032.1 GCA_022788345.1 Bacteroidales bacterium | reverse complement strand
AGTTCGTCAAGAACAGCGTCAGATATTTGGTCGGCCACCTTGTCGGGGTGTCCTTCAGATACGGATTCAGAAGTGAAAAGATACATAATATATAATAGCGTTTATTGTACATAAAAAATCCCGCACAATAGGCTGTACGAGAGATAAACGCAGAGGAGGAAAACGAGAAAACACGGCAAGGTCTCAGACCTTAGCGCAACGGGCACAGCCCAGCGTTTTAGACATTTTTTTCCGTGGTTGCAAGCAGTCAAATCTCTCCACGTTCATCTTTATCGTTTGCAAAGTTAGCCACATTTCTCGACTTGACCAAACAAGCTTTTCCTAAAAAGGATGCAAAATACTGAATTTGAACAAAGTGAAACAGACCAAAAGAAGGAAGTCTGCAAGCCAACATTTCAAGTTTAAAGTTTGGGTTTACGAGAAGCGCAAGAAGAAATTACGGGATGCGCCTCCCGTAATTTCTTCTTGCGCCTCCCGTTTTTTCTGGAGGCGCATCCCGTAAAAAGCCGAAGCGTGGGGCGTGAAAACACACTACGCCAAGCGTGTCTTTAACCAAGATGGGCGTAGCAAAAACCCAACACAAGCGGAAGCCAACCGACAGGCTTGCTGTCGGTTGAAACGACAGTGTCCCGAAAAGTTGTGAAAGAAATGGCAAAGCAAAGAGTTTATCTGAGGTTTTTTATGTAGTTTTGCAATTAAGATGAAGTATAGTTTTATCATACCTGTGTACAATCGTCCCGACGAAGTGGACGAACTCTTAGAAAGTCTTTGCCACCAAACGCTCTCGGACTTCGAGGTCGTGATTGTCGAAGACGGTTCGAGCGTGCCTTGCAAGGCCGTCGTACAGCAGTATGAAACCCGCCTGCGGGTGCGCTACTTCTCCAAGCCCAATTCGGGCCCCGGACAAACGCGCAACTATGGGGTGGAGCGCGCCGAAGGAGCGTATGTGCTCATCTTAGACAGTGATGTCGTTGTGCCTCCCACCTATCTCGAAGCCGTAGAAGCAGAGTTGCAAGCCAATCCTTGCGATGCGTTCGGAGGCCCTGACAGGGCACATCCTTCTTTTTCCCCAACGCAGAAGGCCATCAATTATGCCATGACATCATTTTTCACCACGGGTGGCATCCGCGGTGGACGCAAGAAGATGGACAAATTCTACCCCCGCTCGTTCAATATGGGCGTGCGCACCACGGTTTATCGCGCCTTGCATGGTTTTTCGGATATGCGCTTCGGAGAAGACATAGACTTCAGCACCCGTGTCTTCAAAGGGGGCTATGCCTGTCGGCTCTTCCCCGAAGCTTGGGTATGGCACAAGCGGAGGACAGACTTCCGCAAATTTTTCAAACAAGTGCACAACTCCGGTATCGCCCGCATCCATCTCACGAAACGCCATCCGGGAACATTGAAATTGGTGCACCTCCTGCCAGCTGTATTCACGCTCGGCTGCATCGTTTGCCTCATGGGCAGTTTGGTGTGCCTTTGGGCATTGTTGCCCCTCGTGGCCTTTGCATTGCTCGTTGGCATAGACGCTACAATGGCAGAAAGAAGTTGGAACGTGGGCTGGAGAGCCATTGTGGCCAGCTATGTCCAACTCATCGGCTACGGCACAGGCTTCTTGTGGGCATCGTGGCGGCGCTATGTGTTGCGATCGGGCGAGTTCAAAGCTTTTGAAGAAAACTTTTACGACTAACTCCCCTTTCCCACGCCATGGACAAGCTGAGCATTCATCAATGGGCCGAGGCCGACCGTCCTCGTGAGCGCCTCCTAAGGCATGGCGCAGGGATGCTCTCGGACGCAGAGTTGCTCGCTATCCTCATCGGATCGGGGAGCACGGACGAAAGTGCCGTAGGACTGATGCGTCGCATCTTGGACAGCGTGGACGGAAGTCTCAAGCGTTTGGGGCGACTCTCGCTCTCCGAACTCTGCGCCTACAAAGGCATCGGGACGGCCAAAGCCGTGACACTGATGGCAGCCTGCGAGCTCAGCAAGCGGCGGGCGGAAGAAGCTCCTCTGGAACGCCCCACGATGGCTTCAGCAAGAGACATCTACCGCTATTTCCTCCCCAAGATGCAGGATTTGATGTATGAAGAATGTCATGTATTGCTCCTCAACCATCGCCTGCAAGCCATCGAGAGTCGCATGGTCAGCTCAGGAGGCATCGCCTCAGCCACCGTCGATATTCGGCGCGTGCTCCACTATGCTTTAATGGCCAACGCCACCGCCATTGCCCTGTGTCACAACCATCCGAGTGGCACGAGCGCGCCCAGCTCAGCCGATGACCATCTCACAACATCCCTACAAAAAGCCTGCGAAGCTGTAAACCTCCGCTTTGTCGACCACATTGTATTGGCAGATGGCAACTATTACAGTTACGCCCTGCAACGGACCGAAAAAGGATAGTCTCCCCTTTTAATCACCCACTAAGGGAAGATTTCTCCTCTCCAACAACAACCATAACGTCACCTTCCCCACACGTTCATCCTCCTACGGAGGGAGCAGCAAGAGGAAGCTTAATCATCAATAAAATGACCACAGAAGAAAGAGAGAAATATGAGGAAACCATCGTCGAGATGCTCAAGACGGTTTACGACCCTGAGATACCTGTCGATGTATATAACCTCGGACTGATTTACAAAATAGACCTCAAGGACGATTATACACTGGATGTCGATATGACTATGACCGCTCCCAATTGTCCTGCGGCCGACTTCATCATGGAAGATGTCCGCATGAAGCTCGCCAGCATTGAGGGCATCAAAGACGTGGTCATCAACCTCGTCTTTGAACCTGAATGGGATCGCGACATGATGAGCGAAGAAGCAAAGCTTGAACTGGGATTTCTCTAAATTCCACACCACAGAAAGCGACAAAACTGGCTGTCGTCCTCTCCCCTCCCCATCCAGACGGGCCATTTTAACGTTAACGCTGACCACAGCACTCCCCCCTACGGTATGAAGAAAGTCTATTTCCTCTCTGACGCCCACTTGGGCAGTCGCGCCATCCGCCACCAGCGCACGCAGGAAAGGCGGTTGGTCAATTTCTTGGATGCCATCAAACACAACGCATCGGCCATCTATCTGATGGGCGATATGTTCGACTTTTGGTTCGAATACCGCACCGTAGTGCCAAAAGGCTATACCCGTTTCCTTGGGAAGCTCAGCGAACTGACCGACTCTGGCATAGAGGTGCACTATTTTGTGGGAAACCACGACCTTTGGATGGGCGACTATTTGGAGCGGGAATGTGGCGTGACGCTACACCGAGAGCCAGAAGTGGTTGAAATTGGCGACCGCGTCTTTTACCTTGCACACGGCGATGGATTGGGCACCGAAGAAAGAGGCTTTCTCTTGCTCAGGAAAATTTTTCATAACCGCATCTGCCAACATCTCTTTGCAGCCCTCCATCCTCGCTGGGGCATGACTTTCGGCCTTGAATGGGCCAAACGAAGTCGCTTGAAGCGGGAGGACGGCAAAGAACCTCCCTACCAAGGCGAAGAGAAAGAAGAGCTTGTTCGTTTTGCCAAGGGCTATCTGCAAACGCATCCTGAGATCAACGCTTTTGTCTTCGGACACCGCCACATTGAGTTGCACTTGCGCATTGCCGCAAGCACGGACCTTTTCATCCTTGGCGACTGGATTGGCGAATACACTTACGCTGTGTTCGATGGCGAGACGATGTATCTCGAAAACTTTGTGGAGGGCGAAACCATTCCATAACCCTCTGCGCACCGCCATCTCGGCATGGTGCACACATTATTCTATATGACAGACATTCTTATTATCCTACTTTTGGTGTTGCTCAACGGTTTTTTTTCGTTGAGCGAAGTGGCCTTGATTTCTGCCCGACGCTCGCGCCTACAATCCGATGCCAAGGCAGGCAACTCTGCTGCACGCACCGCCCTCCATCTTCAAGAGAACCCCGATCTTTTCCTCTCCACTTGTCAAGTGGGCATCACTGTGGTGAGCATCCTCACAGGTATCTATTCGGGCGAAACCCTTGCTGACGACTTCGCAACCCTGCTTGCCAGTTGGGGCGTTGTCGCTGACTATGCACCCTTGGTGGCTAAGACCACCATCGTCATCATAGCCACCTATCTACAAGTGGAGTTCGGCGAACTTTTCCCAAAGCGCATCGGCATCGATTTGGCCGATGGTATCGCCCGTGCCGTTGCTCCTTTCATGATGTTCTTAGCCATCATTTCAAAGCCTGTCGTTTGGTTTTTATCCATGAACAATGAGATGTTGATCAAACTCTTCCATTTGCGTGCACAAGACCAGCATGTGACGGAAGAAGAGATTAAGAGCGTCATCGAAGAGGGCACACGCAATGGTGAAGTCCAAGAGGTGGAACAAGACATCATGGAACGTGTGCTTGCACTTGGCGATCGCCGCGTGGAGAGCCTCATGACCCACCGCTCCGACATCGTATCGCTGGATCTCGACATGACGGCCGAAGAAGTAGAATCCACCGTAGCACAAGATGCTTTCGCCAACTATCCCGTCATGGATGAGGAAGGGGAGTTTGTCGGAATTGTATCACTCAAACGCTTGGTGCCCGTCCTTGGAAAGCCCAACTTCTCTTTGAAAGAAATCTGTACGCAACCCCTCGTCTTTCCCGACACCATGACGGCCTATAAAGCTTTGGAAGAACTCAAGTCGCGCCGTGCCAACTGCGCCATGGTTTGCGATGAGTTCGGCTATGTCATCGGCATCCTCGCCCTCAAAGACATTCTCGAAGCCCTTGTGGGAAGCTTGGACGAACCCTTGGAACAGCCCGACATCATCGAACGCAAGGACCACGAGAGTTGGATTGTGAGTGGCCAATGCCCCTTCTACGACTTTTTAGAACACTTCGACAAGGCCGAACTTTTCACGGACGACTTCGACTTTTCCACCATCGGTGGTCTCATCCTCGAAGAGTTGGGACACATCCCCCACGCAGGCGAGGAAGTAGAATGGAACGACTTCTCGCTCCGCGTCATTGCCATGGACGAAATGCGCATCGACAAAATTCTTGTGCGACGTATTAGCGAACAAAAATAACCTAAGGAAAGAAAGACTACCGAGCAGTCTATCTTTCCTCGCCTTTCTTTTATCAAAACACAACAACCTATGCAAAAAAATATAGTTATCATAGCCACAGCATCACGCTATGGGGGCGTATATACTATATATAAGCAATTTCTAAAAACGCTGGCAGCCTTCACCACGGGAGAGGTTTGCCTGAAAAATGAACAACACACCACGCCGTCAAACCACCTTGCGAGCGACTATAAATTCTACATCTTTGTAGACCCCAACATGAAGCAGCCCGAACTTCCTAACGTCTGCTACATCCCATTGGAGACAAGGGGCTTGCGCCGCATCTTCTTCGATTTTTGGCAATTCAAGCACATTATCGAAGAGCGTAAAGTGCGCCCCGATGTCCTCGTCTCGTTCCAAAACATGAGTGTTCGCTACGACAAGAAAACGCCCTGCCTCATCTATTTTCAGACTGTCTTGCCATTGCTCGATTGTCGGTGGCTGCCTTTCAGTAGCGAAGAGCGCACACTTTTCTTCTATTCTGCCATCTATCCCAGCTACATCCGCATGCTCCTGCCACGCCGTGCAGACATCGTGGTGCAACTCCCTTTCATGAAACAAGAGTTCGTCAAGACGTTCGGCCATGACCCTCACAAAATCAGCGTCCTCTTTCCCAAGGTGAAAATCCCCACACCAGAGACCGTACCGATGGCCGAATTTGAAGCAGACACTTACAACTTTATCTACCCCGTCACCCCTTATATTTATAAGCGGAACGACCTCTTGATTGCAGCCATGGCACACTTGAAGAAGACGCAACCCGAACTATCGCGTTGCCTGCGCTTGCATTTCACCTTCTCACCCGCGGACTATCCGCAATTTCCCGCTCAAGCAAAGGCCTTGGGCGTAGAAGAAAACATTGTGTACCACGGCACCATCCGTTTCTCCGAAGTGTTACAACTCTACAAAGGTGGCACAGGGTGCGTCTTCCCCTCCGAGTTCGAGTCTTTCGGCTTGCCGTTGCTTGAAGCGGCCGCTTTTGGCCTGCCCGTCATCGCACCCAGCCGGCCCTATGCCCAAGAGGTTTTGGCCAATTATGCCGGCGCACACTTCGTCCCCGCCGACACTCCCGAAGCATGGGCCACAGCCATGGCCGAACAAGCCTTACGACACGAACGCTTCACACCGCCAGTAGCGAGCGCAGACAACTCATGGGAAACTTTCCTCTGCATGGCCTTAGACAAGGCTTCTGCAACGCCCACAGACAGATAATTCCGTCATATTGTATCACCCTCACTTCTAAAACACCAACCTATGGCTTCTCAACAAACAATCAGCAGTTTCTTGATGACACAAGGTAGCAACTTTCCTCAAGAACAAATCCCTTTTATTCAGCAACAGCTTGCCATTGTGCCCGATGAGAAAGTAACTATGCTCATGGGCGTCGACTTTCACAACGTGACACTGATGCTCATCCTCTCCATCTTTGTAGGGAGCTTGGGCATCGACCGCTTCTTGCTTGGCGACTATGTCATGGGCGCATTGAAGCTCATCACAGGTGGCGGTTGTGGCATTTGGTGGCTGATCGACATCTTTCTCATCACCGAGGCCACAAAGACGAAAAACTTTCAAAAGCTCCAGCAAGTGCTCGCTTACTAAATCGTTGCAAGCGTCACTTCAACAGCGAAATACGGGAGGCGCAAGAAGAAATTTCTTCCTACGCCTCCCGTATTTTCTTCTTGCGCCTCCCGGTTTGCGACGTAGCGCAAGCAGTTTAGAAACCTCCATAAATGAAATACGCTTGATATATCCACAAACGTTTCAGGCAGTTTCATTCGCTTGCATCGCTATCCTTTTTCACACAACCATCCCCTTTGCCAAGTTCGATAAGACTTTGACAAAGGGGATGTTATAATGGTTTGTGACGTTTATTTAATGCTCACCAATTCCACTTCAAAGATGAGTGTAGAATAAGGTGCAATAGGGCCTTGTCCCAGTTCGCCATAGCCGAGGTTGTAAGGGATGTAAACTTCCCACTTCGAGCCAACAGGCATCTTCACGAGGGCTGTGCTGAAACCTTTGATCATTTGCGCCAAAGGCATCAAACGGGTCTGCTGTTCCGAAGAGTCGAATGTCTGTCCCGTGATGAGCTTACCTACATAGCGTACTTCCACCGTATCTGTGGCCTTAGGCTGTGCGCCAGTGCCTGTCTTCAGCGGTTTGTAGTAAACGCCATTGCCAGCCGATTGCACACCAGGCGTTTTGGCAATCTTCGCCATGAACTCTTCGTTCTGCTTCTTGCTGTCGGCATATTTTTCGGCATACACCTTAGTTTGCTCCTTCTCGATGCGACCTTGCAAATCCATTCCTGCTGTTTCACGAGTAGCTGGCGCACCATTGATCTTGAGCTTCGACTTCTTCTTGCGACCATCCATCAAGCCCGCAATGATGTTCTTCACGTTGAGCTTAGAGACAGAATCGTTATCGCCAAAGAGTTGATGCTCCACACCAGCAATGGTTTGCATCTTGATGTTCATACCAGCTTGCAGGCCTTGATAATAGGCTGCTTTCGCCTTGTCGTCACCAACAGAGACACCATCGCGCAATCCCTTAATAAACTCTTCCGTGTAAGCAGAGTCGCTCCCCATCTTGGCGAGATAGACCTTGAGCTCTTCGTCCGATGGCGAGAGGGCCATACCGAGTTCGTAACTGATTGTGTCAACATTGGTCTTGAGAGAAGCGGTGGGCGAACCCTTACCGCAAGAGCTCAGCAATGCCGCTACGGCACAGGCTGAGAGGAAGAGAAGTTTCTTCATTATGTCAATTCTTTTATACGATTTCAATCAATTCTACATCGAACACAAGTGCGGCATAAGGAGGGATATTTGCGCCTGCGCCACGCTCGCCATAAGCAAGGTTGTAAGGGATGAAGAAACGATACTTTGCGCCTTCAGCCATGTGTTGCAAGCCTTCTGTCCACCCTGCGATAACCCCTGAGAGTGGGAAAGTGGCAGGTTCGCCACGGCGGTAACTACTATCGAAGACCGTGCCGTCTGTGAGGCGGCCCTCATAGTGGCACTTCACGCTATCTTGCGCTGTGGGCTTGCGACCCGTACCCTCTTTTTCAACAAGGTATTGCAGACCACTGGGTAGCACCACTACGCCATCTTTCTTAGCATTCTCTGCTAAGAAAGTTTCGCCAGCTTCACGAGCAACACGGCCTGCCTCTTCGTGTTGTTTCTGGAGGAACTCCTGCACTGTTGTCTGTGCTTCTATCTCTGACATCTCGGTGTCCTCGCCAGCAATCACGGCGGCCACGGCTTTTGCGAAACGCTCGGTGTCGAGGCCAGCGATGTTCATGTCTTTCAAATTACGGCCGATTGCCATGCCGAGGGCGTAACTTACTTTTTGCATATTGTACTTGGTATAAAACTATTCCCTCTATTCTCCATCCGAGAAGGGTGCTTTCGCTTTTCTAACGCCTCTTCCCCAATGAGAGATGAAGGGGATTGTGGAATTTATTCGGGTTGTTTATCCTACTTGACTGCCACCTCTCACTTCGCGCTCAGGAGTAATGACCACGAGCGAGCCGTCTGCGTCAACGGCCGAGAGGATCATGCCTTGGCTTTCAATGCCTTTGAGCTTGCGCGGAGGGAAGTTGGCGATGAAGCATACTTCCTTGCCCACAAGGGCTTCGGGTTGATAGTGTTGGGCAATGCCACTGACAATTGTGCGTGGCGTGGGCGTGCCATCGTCGATGGTGAAGCAAAGGAGCTTGTCGGCTTTCTTGACCTTTTCGCAGGCGAGAATTTTGCCCACTCGGATGTCTAATTTCTCGAAGTCCTCAAATGTTACGGCCGTCTTGATGGGTTCGGGCTGATAGTTGGCCGCTTCGTTGGCCGCCTTGGTATCAAGGAGCTTCTGCACTTGGGCTTCAACCACAGCGTCCTCTATTTTCTCAAAGAGGAGTTCGGGGGCGGCGATGGTGGTGCCTGATGCTATGAGATCTGTTGCGCCGAGGCGTTCCCATTCAGCCTTTTCCAAACCGAGCCAGCCACGGAGCTTCTGCGAAGAGAAAGGCAAGAAAGGCTCAAAGGCGATACTGAGGTTGGCCACGAGTTGAAGTGAGAGAAAGAGAATGGTCTTCACCCGCTCTGACTCTGTCTTGATGAGTTTCCAAGGCTCAAGGTCAGCAAGGTATTTGTTGCCGATGCGGGCGAGGTTCATGGCCTCTTTTTGTGCATCACGGAAGCGGAAAGCATCGAGGAGACGCTCCACTTCGGCTTTCACACCTTGAAACTCGGCGATGGTGGCTTGGTCATAATCGGTCAAGACACTGGGAGTTGGCACCACGCCATCGTAGTATTTCTGCGTCAGCACCAAGGCGCGGTTCACGAAGTTGCCATACACGGCCACCAGCTCGTTGTTGTTACGTGCTTGGAAGTCTTTCCACGTGAAATTGTTGTCCTTTGTTTCGGGCGCATTGGCTGTGAGCACATAGCGCAAGACGTCTTGCTTGTTGGGGAAGTCGACAAGATATTCGTCCAGCCATACGGCCCAGTTGCGTGAGGTGGAAATTTTATCGTCCTCAAGGTTCAAAAACTCGTTGGAAGGCACATTGTCGGGGAGGATATACGACCCCTCGGCCTTTAACATGGCAGGGAAGACGATGCAGTGGAAAACAATGTTGTCTTTCCCTATGAAATGGAGCAGGCGGGTGTCGTCGCTCTTCCACCATTTCTCCCATGTGTCGGGCAGGAGTTCGCGGGTGTTGGAAATGTAGCCTATAGGGGCATCGAACCATACATAAAGCACCTTGCCTTCTGCGCCCTCCACGGGCACAGGAATGCCCCAATCCAAATCGCGACTAACGGCACGGGGTTGCAATCCCATATCGAACCAGCTTTTGCACTGCCCCATTACGTTGGTGCGCCATTCGGGATGTTCTTGCGTGATCCAAGGTTCGAGCCATTGTTGGTGCTTGTCGAGAGGCAAATACCAGTGTTTCGTTTTTTTCAACACAGGCTTTGCACCGCTTACGGCAGAAGTGGGATTGATGAGTTCCAAGGGTGAGAGTGCTGTGCCACACTTCTCACATTGGTCGCCATAGGCTTTGTCGTTGTGGCAATGTGGACATTCGCCCGTGATGTAGCGGTCGGCGAGGAAAGTCTTTGCTTCCTCGTCGTAGTATTGTTCGCTTTCCTGCTCCACAAACTCTCCTTTATCGTAGAGGGTGCGGAAAAATTGAGAGGCAGTCTCAGCATGCACTTTGGAAGTGGTGCGAGAATAGATGTCGAAAGAGATGCCAAAATCGGCAAACGACTTTGAGATAATGCCGTGGTAGCGGTCGCAGACCTCCTGCGGTGTGATACCTTCTTTACGGGCACGAATAGTGATGGGCACGCCATGCTCGTCAGAACCACAGACAAAGAGCACCTCCTCTCCTTTGAGACGGAGGTAGCGAACGTAAATGTCTGAAGGAACGTATACGCCAGCCAAATGGCCGATGTGCACACCGCCATTGGCATAAGGCAAGGCGGCTGTGACGAGGGTGCGCTGAAATGTTTTGCTCATAGGCAATAGTAACTGCGGATTTTTGCTGTTATAGGATGCGCTCAAAGAGAGGCAATAACCTTGGTGTAGAGGGTTAAATACAGATGCCAAAAAGGCACGCATAGGATTTTTGCAAAGTTACAAAATTCTTCGCAACTATACCCCTTCATAGCATCGTGCAATGACTGCATCAAGCAGAAAACGCAAGCCTTTCAACTTCGCCATTCTGAGGCATTGGTTTAAGCGCAAAACAAAAATCTACAAACACTTGAAATTAAACCATTTATAGATAACGAAAACAAGTTGCGCCACTTGTATTTTCTTCTTGCGCAAGAAGAAATTTCAAGTGGCGCAACTTGGAAAAGCAGTTTGCGCTTCCTATAAACATGGTTGAGATGACTGATTTCGTATTGTGTTCAAAGCGTACACCTGCTGGTGTGGGTTCAGACTCCCTGCCCTATCATAGAGTTTATCAATCAATACAGATCCAAGCAGAAGGGAATGTGGGGAAACAAAAAGTGGTGCAGAAACAAAAGTTTCTACACCACTGATATATCTATTTTCAAACGCGTTCATTTTAAGCCTTACAGCTACCACTGAAACGTTGTCCAATAAGGCTGTCAACAGAAAGGCGACCCGGACCTGTGAAGAACAGAGCCACGAAAGCCACGAGGTAAGTGAACGCCAACTCCCCACCCTGCTCGAACGAACCGCCATGGGCTTGGAAGAAAGCAACAAGCATCGTCACCACAAGAGGGATGATGGCCAAGCGGGTGAGAAAGCCTGCCACAAGTGCCAAACCGCAAAAAAGCTCTGCAAAGATGGCCAAAGAGAGGGAGGCAGCACTACCAATCCCAAACGGATCGGGGAAGGCTGACGACATGGCATCGAAGCCTTGGAACTTTGCCCAGCCGTGGGTGACAATGAGAAGACCAAAGGCTATGCGGAGGAGACCAAGGCCGATGTGCACACCACAGCATTGTTGGCAAGGGAAAAGGAAGTTAATAATTTTAGTCATAATTCATCTCTTTCTATACACTTTCAACAGCCCTCTTCTGTGCCATCACGTCTGCCACAAGGGCGACTCTGCGTTTTGGCCGAGCGAAAAGGCGCTGTTTACTTTAAATTCTATAAGTTCTGTGAGGCTGTCAATGAAAAAGCGAGCCTCTTTCATGTGGCAAATTTACGCCCTATTTCTTAATTGAACAATAGGCTGAAACTATGCAAAGATAGCTTCAGCCTATTGACTTATAATGATTTATCACGATTTTATCTCTATGCCTATATCGGAGATGCCCTCCAAAATTTCGCGCCGCATGAGATGGCGAACCCTAAGGTGGCCAACACTGCCTGCTGGAAGCGACACTGTGGACACTGGAAAAGTGTATTGATAGCGCATGACGCCATCGCCTTCAATCTCGCCACGCTCGTCGCTAAGCAAGCAAGCAATGGTGTCGCACCGCAGAAGCCGACCATTCCATTGCTGGCGCACTTCGAGATAAAGGGTGCGGAAGTCGTAGGCCTCCATGGCGGAGGTGCGCACGTTGAGCAGGATGTGGCAGGTGGTTGGCTGTCGCAACGTATCGACTTGAAAGGCCACAGGATCGGCAGCGTCCCAGCCATCAATGGGAACAGATTGGTACGACCTATAAAGCGCATCATCGGTGCAACTGATGGTCGCTGGAATGAAACACAGCAGGAAGAACATCAGGCGAAGCAAGGGCTTTGGGCGAAACGGCAAACACATGGATAGCGGAGCGAAAAGGGTTAGGACTTGACGGCAGTGGGACGTTCTCCGCGTCCCGAACGCTGGCGACGCTCTCCGCCATCTTCCGAACGAGAGCTTTTACGGTTTTTCTTGCGCTTGCGTTGCTTGTCGAAGCGGGTGAGGCTTTCTTGTTCCACAAGATCGACAGGATGGTTGGGAACGGCGATGGTTTCGGTGCTCAGCGATTCGGGATACTCGCCCTCCTTGTTGAGACGAATGATGTCCAAAGCACGTTGCGCAGGAATGGTCACAATGTTGGCCGCAAATCGCTTGTCGGTCGAATAGCTCACTTGCCCCGAAAGGATGTCGGCCTTGAAATAGTAGTAGGTCGCTTCAGCTGTCTCAAGCGCAATTTCCCGACTGGGGAGACGCTTTTGTGCTTCCAAATACTGGTCGGCTTCGAAATTGAGACAGCATTTCAACTTCGCACATTGGCCTGCCAGCTTGTTGGGGTTGGTCGAGAGGTCTTGCAGACGCGCAGCGGAAGTGGACACGGAAGAGAAATTTTTCTTCCAAGTGGCACAACAAAGTTCTCTGCCACAAGGGCCAAATCCTCCAATACGTCCAGCCTCTTGCCGTGCACCAATCTGACGCATCTCCACACGGATATGGAAACGATCGGCAAGGACGCGAATGAGTTTGCGGAAGTCGACACGCTGATCAGAGATATAATAGAAAATGGCTTTGAGACCATCGCCTTGATACTCGACATCGCCAATTTTCATCTGCAATTCCAGCTCTTTTGCTATCTGACGCGCACCAATCATCGTGCTCTGCTCGCGACTCTTGGCCTCTTCGTATTTTTCCAAATCGGCAGGACGTGCCTTGCGATAGATACGCTTAATGTCTGCATCGTTCTTCACGCCAGCCTTGCTCATGGCGAGCGTAACGAGCGATCCCGTAAGGGTAACGGTGCCGATGTCGTGGCCGGGACTGGATTCTACGGCCACCATGTCGCCCTTGAACAAAGGAAGGCGGTTGTCGTTGCGGTAATAGCCTTTCCGGGTGTTCTTAAACTGCACCTCCACAAGGTCAGTGGCATCGAGGTTATTGGGAATATCGGAACGATAGTCGAAGACATTGAGCTGTCGCTCAATGCGACTCCAACCACCAGCCGTAAGTCCTCGCAAGCAAGTGCCGGCTTGTCCGCAAGTGGAGCAGTCGCCACCAGCGCAAGCACCGCAACCTCGCTCGATGGGAAGAGGCGATGGGAGAGGTTGTATATCTGTGTAATCTTCTTTCATTGATGATAGCATAAGCGTGACACGTTCTTCGCTTTTTCCAAAGCGCAAGCGAACGTGGTATATGGCGTGGCAGTCTATGCTTTGATAAGGACTGCTATTTTGAGAGCAAGGTCAAAGAAGACCATGCGGGAGTTGGTGTTTTGCTCAATGTCGCGTTGTGCATCGGCCAGTTCGGACATGATGCCATAGACATTGCGCTCATTGACAAAACGGGCAAAGCGTTGTGCAAATTGGGCTTCCGCAGAGGCCATGTACACGAGTTCAGGGCGGCGGAAATTGTACATAAAGTTTTCGCGCACCAAACGTTGCGCGAAGCTCAAAAAAGCCTTCTGCTCTTCCCGCCCCCAAGCGGCAAGCGTCTCACTCCACGCTTGCAGGGCCTTGATGTCGCGCAGATAGCCCTTGCGCATCACCTCCACAAACTGTTCAAAGAACGGAGCGTCTTCTCCGCCCGCTGTAATCTGTGCCAAGGCCTTTGTGAAGCTTCCTTCTGCCAAATGTGCCACGGCGCGAGCGTCCTCCGAAGAGAGAAAGCGACGCTCCATCAGAGCCGTTGCGATGTCGCTCTCCGAGAGTGGCGGAAAGTCGATGCGCTGGGTGCGTGAGCGGATGGTCTCCAAAATTTTGTCGGGATTGTCGCTCACAAGCAGGAAGACGGTGCGTGGCGAAGGCTCTTCAAGTATTTTAAGTAGCTTGTTGGCTGTTGGCTCATTCATCCGCTCAGGCTGCCATATAATAATGACTTTATAGCCTCCTTGTTGGGAAGTCAGCGACAACTTTTGCAAGATAATTTCGCTCTCCGCCACGCCAATGATGGCCTGTTTGTTGCCCACTTCGATGCGTTGCAACCAAGTGTTGGGTGAGAAGTAGACACTCTCTGCAAGCTGACTGCGCCATTCTGTAATGTAGCTGTCGCTCGTGAGCTTGCTTCCTGCAACGGGGAATACAAAGTGGAGGTCGGGGTGTGTCCACTCGTGGGTCATACGACAGGCAGGACAAACGCCACAAGCTTCTCCCTCCTGTGGATTTTTACAGAGCAGAGCGGAGGCATAGGCCAAGGCCGTAGGTAGTTTTCCTACCCCCATCGCCCCTGCAAAAAGGTAGGCATGCGCCACTCTATCCTCACGCAGTTGAAGGCGGAGGCGTTGCTGAATATCACTTTGAGCGATAATGTCGGTGTAGCGCATGGAGAGAATTTTAATACCAGTCGATGTTGTTGCTGTACGAAGAGCGTTTCTCCCATTTAAGAGCATCGGCGAGTTCAGAAGCCACGGCGCGGAACGTGAAGTTGAACGAACGATAGGGATGCAACACCATGGAACAGCTCATATTGAAGCAGTGCAAATCGCGCGAAAGAGAGGCCGTTGTCATCGACATCTCGTGGTGCTCAAAGTCGTAGCCCGAAGAGAAACTGATGTTCCAGCCGTCGGCGATACGCACATAGCCAGAGAAGTTCATCGTCTGACTGAATGAATAGGGATAGCGCATGGAGCGCACGTTGATTTGCTTCGTGCGATCTTCTCGCATGGAGATGCCATAAGACACCGTCAGCGACCAAGGAACGGAGAAGGAGAGATAGCCGTCGGCATCGACCTTGGCTTTGACTTTCTTCTTATCGCCCTTTTGCGAGGATTTGAGCGTGGGGTCGAGGTTGGCATCTTGCTCATCGGCAACTTCTACATCTCCCTCGGCGTTGTTGCTGGCATTGGTTGTCTTCTTGCCTTGCAACTTCTCACGCAGTTTGCGGAGCGTCTGATTATTGAAAGTGTACGAGAGGTTTTGCGACATGCCTTGGAAGCGACCGAAACGGCCGTAGCTCCATTCCGTGCGGTTGCTCTCGACCACTTGTCCTCTGTCGTTGAAAGCGTAGGCATACGTAGCAAAGACAGCGGCCAGCGAGAAAGTGTAGTTTTTGGAGAGCTTTAAGCGCAAACGGGTGGAGAGGTTGCTCCATTGTTTCTCCTTGGCCGCCAAATTGTAGGAGAGCGAGCCAGAAAGTTCGTCAATGAGACTGATCTTTTTCTCGCCTGTGGAGTCGGCATCACTCTTTACTTTCATCTCCAAGTTGTTGGACAAGGTCATCGAGACCATGCCTTGCTTCGTTCCCGAAGGATAGCCGTAGAGGCCGTTGGAGTAGGGAGAATAGAAGACTGTAGAGACTGTGCCGTCGGCATTGGTGCGCACGTAACTCTTGGTATAGCCATAGCTTTCAGCCGTGAAGTCGGGTGCGTAACTAAAACTTACCGATGGCTTGAGGACATGGCGCACAGCGATGATTTTGCTACCAAATATCTTTGGCGAGGGCTTATAGAAGCCATAGAGTGTGGTGTTGGCAGAGATGCCGATATTCCAGTCGTAGAGGTTGTAGAAGCCATAGGTGGTGTCGGCCACCTCTTTGTAGTTGACAGCATCCCAAGAGCGGTTGATGCGGGAGGCGTACATAAAGTCGCGGAAAGTGATGTTGGGCGAAACGTTGATGTACTTAAAGAGTTGGAAAGTGGCGTCGATGGGGATGCTGTGGCGCATGCCGTTGCGCCAATCCTTGATGAGGTTCGACTTGAACAGCCTGTTCTCTTTCGTTGTGATGCTGTTGCTCATCGCTCCCGTATAGCTCATGCTGATTTTCTCATACCACCGCTCTTTGCCCACAGCGTTCTTGCGACGGAAAGGATAGAAGCGCGCCAACGAGACACTCACATCGGGGAGCGTAAGGGCGATGGACGAATCGCGCATATTCTGCGAGAGGTTGAACGAAGTGGCGATGCTAAGCCCTATTTTATCGAAGTTGTAGGAATAGCTCACCGAGCTGGTGCGTGTGCTCTGCGTGTAGGAGATGGGATTGTAGAGACTGTATAGATTGGAGCGTTCAAAGCTGGTAGAAGCGAAGTTCACACGCGCCGAGAAATTGGCATTGGGATTTGCCTTGGCGTCTTGGTTGTGTGTCCATTGCACCTTAAAACTCTTCGTCACATTATAGTCGGGCATGTTCTTCTCCCCTTCCACGGTGCGAAGATAGTTGACATAGAAGTTGCCACTGTACTTGTAACGGCGCCGATAGTTGAACTGCCCGCTCAGTCCCCACGAACCTTTGGTGTAAATCTCACCTAAAATGGTAGCATCGTAATGGTCGTTGATGGCGAAATAGTAGCCACCATCTTTGAGATAGAAGCCTCGGGTGGTTTCTTCGCCATAAGAGGGCATCACGAAGCCACTGGAGTATTTCTTATTGAAAGGAAAGAATGCGTAGGGGATGGCTATGGGAAGCGGCACATCGGCCACTACAAGATAGGCAGGCCCTGCCACTACATCTTTTCCCGGACGCACTTTTGCCCGAGAGAGAGCAAGATAGAAGTGGGGATGCTCATCGTTGCACGTGGTGTACTTTGCGTGCTCCAAATAGAGCGTGCCATCGGCCGTGCGTTTCGACTTCTCGCTTTGCAAAAAGCCATTGCCTTCTTGCGTAGTAACGTTCTGTATGAAGCCTTTCTTCGATTTGAAGTTGAAGGCCATCTCTTCACTCTTGTATTCCTCTTGCCCTTGTTTGTAGACGGGGATATCGATGGGCTTTCCGAGGGAGTCGAGACGACCGCTGGCACGCACCGTGCTACTATCGAGGTTCATGGCGATGCGTGCACCAGTGAGGTTCATGTCTTGATAGTCCACTGTGGCCGTACCATAAAGATAGGCCAAACCTGTGCGCGCATCATACACCAAAGAGTCCTTGGCTGTGTACTTTATCGGGGCGGCAAGTGCCGGCCCTTTCTTTTTGAGACTATCGGCCGAGAGCGTATCGGTGCGCAAACTATCGATGGTGGCTTTGGGCAAACGCAACGTATCGGTCCGACTCTCCATGCGGCGCAATGTGTCTCTGCTTTCTTGGGAGCGGCGTGCGGTATCGGCTTTCGCCACCGCGCGCTTCTTTTGAGGCACAGTGTCGGCAACAGCCATTGTGTCCGAGTGCAAAAATTGCCCCGGAATGGCTATGGCAAAGCTCAGCGATGCCGCCAGTAAAAGTATTGTAAATAGCGTTGTTCTCAAGTTATGAAGCGTCTACAAAGCCCTATCAAAAGGCTTTTTCATTGAGCAGGCAGGTTGTCTCCAAGCCTTAGTTTTGCTCTTTCCTTATCTCTTGTATGGAGAAAGGGCATTCTATTGCAAAAATACGAAATTCCCTCGATTATCTTGCTTTCCTCTTACGATTTTATCTCACGGGCAACCGAAGGTTTTGTGTGCTTATCGGGTCGGCAACTGGTGCATACAACAGAAAATGCGCCCCAAGATGTTTCCATCTCGGAGCGCATCACTATGAAAAAAAGACTATTTATTGTCTATTTTAGAGCTGAGGACCGGAAGCTACGAGAGCTTGACCAGCTTCGCTACCAGCAGTGTACTTCACGAAGTTCTTGATGAAGCGGCCAGCGAGGTCCTTAGCCTTCTCTTCCCATTGAGTAGCGTCAGCATAAGTGTCGCGTGGGTCGAGGATAGCTGGGTCTACACCGGGGAGAGCTGTAGGCACAACGAAGTTGAAGTAAGGGATGGTCTTCGTTTCGGCCTTTTCGATAGAGCCGTCGAGGATGGCATCGATGATACCACGAGTATCCTTAATAGTGATACGCTTGCCTGTGCCGTTCCAACCAGTGTTCACCAAATAAGCCTTAGAGCCGTTGGCTTCCATCTTCTTCACGAGTTCAGTAGCATACTGAGTTGGGTGGAGAGAAAGGAATGCCTGACCGAAGCAAGCAGAGAATGTTGGAGTAGGTTCAGTGATACCGCGCTCTGTACCTGCGAGCTTAGCTGTGAAGCCAGAGAGGAAGTAGTACTGAGTTTGACCTGCATCGAGGATAGAAACAGGAGGCAACACACCGAAAGCATCGGCAGAGAGGAAGATAACGCTCTTTGCAGCAGGACCAGCTGAGATAGGACGCACCTTCTGTACGATTTGGTCGATGTGGTTGATTGGATAAGACACGCGAGTGTTCTCACCATTGGCCTTAGAAGCGAAGTCGATCTTGCCGTTTTCGTCTACAACTACGTTCTCCAAGAGAGCGTCACGCTTGATAGCCTTCCAGATGTCTGGTTCGCTTTCTGGGTCGAGGTTGATCACCTTTGCGTAGCAACCGCCTTCGAAGTTGAACACGCCGTTGTCGTCCCAACCATGCTCGTCGTCACCGATGAGGAGACGCTTGGGGTCGGTAGACAAAGTGGTCTTACCTGTACCAGAGAGACCGAAGAATACGGCAGTGTTCTCACCGTTGAGGTCTGTGTTGGCAGAGCAGTGCATAGAAGCCATACCACGGAGAGGGAGATAGTAGTTCATCATAGAGAACATACCCTTCTTCATCTCACCACCATACCAAGTATTGAGGATAACCTGCTCCTTAGAAGTGAGGTTGAAGACGATAGCTGTCTCAGAGTTCAAGCCGAGTTCAGCATAGTTCTCCACCTTAGCCTTAGAAGCGTTGTAAACGATGAAGTCAGGTTCTTGGTCGCATTCTTCTTGGCTAACAGGCTTGATGAACATGTTAGTTACGAAGTGAGCTTGCCAAGCCACTTCTACGATGAAACGCACCTTGAGGCGAGTGTCCTTATTAGCACCGCAGAAGCCATCAACCACGAAGAGACGCTTGTTTGAAAGTTCCTTTACAGCGAGGTCTTTCAATACAGTCCAAGAGCTTTCGGCCAAAGGTTTGTTGTCATTCTTAAACTCCTCAGAAGTCCACCATACAGTGTTCTCAGAAGTAGCATCCTTTACGATGAACTTATCCTTAGGAGAACGACCTGTGTAGATACCTGTGAGTACGTTTACTGTGTCGTCTTTCTCTGTCTTCTGACCCTTTTCAAAGCCTTCGAGTGTGGCCTTTGTTTCTTCAGCGAAGAGAACGTCATAAGAAGGATTGTAGACAATCTCCGTTGTGCCGGTGATGCCATACTTGGTCAAATCCAAATTTGCCATAATTGTAGTTGATATAAATTAGTAAAACGATATTCTCATTCAGCGAGCGCACGCTCTCCTACGGAAGCATGTTTGCTCTTTGCAAGCAAAGATACAAATTTCCATCCGTACGCTTGTTGCCAAAAAGCGAAATAGTTTGTTCGAAATGCACAACTTTTTATTTTTTGTTCCTTTTATACATTCGACACACTGCTTTGCCAAACAATTTGCCCACTCCACTTGCTAAAATCAGAAAAGCAAGAAAGCCCCGACTGGAGCATCCGAAACGGCAAAACGTTTTACAGAGAAAAGTTTAGCACCACAGCACAACAACAAGAATTGCCTGCCAATCAACACATTCGCCATCAACCATCGCCACAAACACCCAAGCCGAAACGCCTACTCACATTCTCAGACCAAACCCAAACACGACAGGGCAAATCTGCCATCCGCATGAAGCTTTTCCGCCAAGGCTTGGAAAAAATTTCTCCATGCGCTTCCCGTTTTTTCTTCATGTGTCCTTTCCTGATAAAGGTTGACGGTTTATTTTCTTAATCCGATATTTGGTTGTCTGTTATCCCTAAGAGTAGTTTACTCTTGTGGGTTATCCCTGTGCAGGGTTGACTGGAGGCCGTAGGCCGGAAGGAGACCCTGC
>JALFTM010000031.1 GCA_022788345.1 Bacteroidales bacterium | reverse complement strand
ATCAGAGGGCAAGCCATGTGATTATGAAACACATTAGAGGACATCACATTGTCCAAAATATGGCTCAAAAATTTCGCATAACGGGAAGCGCAAGAAGAAAAAACGGGAGGCGCAAGAAGAAAATTTTTCCTGCGCCTCTCGGCTTACCATATGGCGCAGGATGGTTTGTACATAATTGAAGAAGGAGTGTGACGGGCTTGTACAGGGTATGTTCACTGCTAATCGGATAGCAATGATTTAGACAGAAAGTTGTACTTTTGTGGCTGAATTAATAGAAATAAAGCTCGGTGTCAGCCTCTGTGTCTGAGAATGAGTATTCCTCGTATCCTATCATTGTGACCTCATGCCGACTTCGTGTGAAAGAATGAATATGCAAAACTATAAAATGATTGTGCTTGACCTCGATGGCACATTGACAAATAGCAAAAAAGAGATTACGCCACGTACCAAAGCGGCCTTGATGCGCATTCAAGCGGAGGGTGTCAAAGTGGTTTTGGCTTCAGGACGCCCTACGGGGGGGATCATGCCTTTGGCAGAAGAACTGAGGCTCGCTGAGTATGGTGGTTACATATTGGCGTTCAATGGTGGGAAAATTGTGGATTGCGCCACGGGAGGAGTTGTTTATGAACAACAGTTAGAGGAAACGATTGTGCCTTATTTGCACGCTGTGGCTAAAGAGGCGGGCTTGTCGATTCTGACTTATCAAGATGCAACCATTGTTGCAACTAACAAAGCGGATGAGTATGTGCAACTTGAAGGTTTCATCAATAAGATGCCTGTGGAGCAATACGATGATTTCTTAAATCAAATAGTTTATCCGCTGAATAAGTGTCTGATTGTTGGTAATCCTACGCCTTTGTACGATTTGGAGCAACGCATCATTGCGGAGCAAGGGGAGCGACTGAGTGCTTATCGCTCGGCCGATTTCTTCTTAGAGTGTGTTCCCTTAGGGGTCGATAAAGCACAGTCGATTGACCGCTTGATTGGCACTTTGGGTATTGACCGCTCTGAAGTGGTGGCTTGTGGAGATGGGCATAATGACCTCTCGATGATTGAATATGCTGGGCTGGGAGTGGCGATGGACAATGCTGTGGAAGCAGTTAAGGCTGTGGCCGATGATGTTACGCTCTCTAACGAAGAGGATGGTGTTGCACATTTGATTGAGAGGTTGTGGGTAGCCTCTTCGGGCAATTAAAGCGGGCGAGGAAAAAGAAAAGATGGTCGGTTCTATAACTTTAGAACCGACCATCTTTGTGTCAGTAGATTTGAGTTTTAGGCCAATTGTTCCTTAATGAAAGCTTCCATCTCTTGGAGATGCGACTCTGCACTGAGGAAGAGTGCCATTTGGTTCTTTGAACGCACCAAGTTGTGATCAGGATATTGGATGCGGAAGTAGACGTCACCATTGATGTAGTCGCTCAAGAAGCGTACGAGTTGCATGTAGGGGAAGAGCATGGCTGCATAGGGGAGATTTTCAATCTCTATGGGCGTGAGGAAAGACGATGCTGTCTTCAAATACCCTTTGGTGAACGCCTTGAATACGTCCATGTTGAAGCCCACTTTCTCAATAGCAGGATCGTCTTCCTTGACAAAGTTGGCCGCACTGCGGAGGAAGTCGCCATAGTCTGAGAATACGAAGCTGGGCATCACAGTGTCAAGGTCTATGACGCAGAGCACGTCATCGTTCTTGTCGAAAAGAATGTTGTCTACTTTTGTATCGCAGTGACAGATGCGCTTGGGCAATTTACCCTCACGGTAAAGGCGCTCACTGCGAGTCATCATCTCGCGACGATTGGCGATGAGATCCAACAATTCTTTGACTTCTGCAACGCGACCTTTGGCATCAGTAGCCACTGCTTCATCGAGCTGTTGTAAGCGGAACTCGATGTTGTGGAAGTCCTTGATGGTTTCGCCCAAAGTGGCATTGATGTCTGCAAGGTTCGCTTGGAAATTACCAAAGGTTTCGCCCACAATATAGGCACTCTCCAACGATACGCCACTCTTAGAAACTGTTTCAGGAATGAATACCATGACACGCCAGCACTTGCCTTCTTCGTCAATAAAGAAGTATTTGTCTTCGTCTTTCAATGGGACGAATTGGAGGCAACGGCGGTCGAGATCCTTAGTGCCTGCTGCTTCCAACTTTGCACGCAAATGATTGGTGACAGCCGTGATGTTATTCATCAACAAGTCGGGATCTGTAAAGATAGCGGTGTTGACATTTTGAAGCACATAGTTGGGCGTTTGTTCACCAGCAGTGGTGACCTTATAGGTTGTGTTGATAAGGCCGTTACCCAATGGTGCTACTTCTACAACTTCGCCTTCGATGGCAAAGCGATTAACGAGATTGTTTAATTGAGACATTATGATATGAAGTGATATGGTTGATTATTCGACCGAGAAGTTAAAGTCGCGGAAATGGAGTTGCAATTGCTTACCGCTGACATTGGTCAATCGCACGTGCGTTGCTTGGACACCATTGATTTCCTTACCTGTGTTAATGGTGTTGGACTTGCTATTGTATTGGAGGAGGCTGATGGTCTTCCAAGTGTTGCCATCTCCAACTTCGAGTTTGAAATTACTCTCAATGCCGGGTGCGCCAAAGTCGAAAGACAGACCACGGAGGGTGCGTAGCTTGTCGCCTGTGATGGTGAACGAAGCATCAGGAGCCCATGTTACAACTTCCAAAACGGGACGAACACTTACTTTATTGCCTTCAAAGTTAATACCTTGGTTCACTAATTGCCCCACAGTAGCTTCCATGCGGAAAGGATTATACTCTGCAATAAGAGAAATGTCGGTGCCATTGGCCGTGTTATAGGCTTTCACTTTGTTGGCAAAAACTTGATTGAGCGTAGGCATCAACACTGATGTGCCAACCTTTATGCCAGTCTGCGTGGCATGCTGTATGCTACGGTCAGAGCTGAGATCATACATTTGCTTCTGTAGCGCACGAGCGACCTCAAACTCCATTGGGGTTGTCATATTGGCTACTGTGTAGCCATATTGAGCCACAAGTTGTGCTTGTAACAACCAAGGACGAAGCTCTTTATGCAGAGCTGGATTGCTATTGTCGGCGAGCAACAAAGTGGCTGCTTGCCCTAATTCTACTGCTTTTTGTCCCAATGTCGCAATAGCCGTAGCATCGCCATTGATGGCACGCTGAGCAATAGGTTTTAGCTCCCTGCTCTCTTCTCTGCGATAGCCATGTGTGTTAGGACCTGGGTCTTCATTGTAAGACGCAAAAGTTTGCAAGGCTTTGGGATTAGAAGGCAGAATTTCTGCAATAGCACGCTCCCAAGCTTTCATTGGGTCGTAGGCTTTCATGTTCCAAGTGTACTCACCCACGCCATAGAGAGAAAGTTTAGAGGCTTCAGCATGCTCCATTGGATTGGATACAAAACCGCTCAAGAGGGGAGCGATATCTAAACTATTGCCATAAGTAGGGCCAAGTAACAGATGGTCGCGCACATAGTCGCTCACAGCAAAGTTCCACCAAATATAAGCCTTGCTGCCAATGCGTTCATTGACCCATTGCATGGAGGGAACATCGATGTCATGCACCACAGTGTTGCCTGTCCACATCACGTGTACGCTTTTGTTTAGCTTCTCCTTGAGACCAGCCAAATAGCTACCATCGCCATTCCAAGCTTTGTTGTAGATGGTTGGGCAAAGGATGAGCGGAGACACGTCTTTCTTAGCTTGCACAAAATGCTGGTCCACATAATTGAGCAACTCGGCCTGCTTCAAAGCGTTAGCACCCTCTCCCCAAATGTCATCGAAAAAGACTGCGAAAGAACGGATCCCCAATTCGTACATCTTTTCGAGTTTGCTAATGAGTGCGTCACGGTCTTCGGTGTTCCATTTGATGTCACCACCGGGATGGATGGCCCAATAGAATTGTACACCATTCTCATGGGCTTTATCCACAAGTTCCTTCAAACCACGCGCTTCCTCTTCGGGATAGGGGAGACGCCACTTCTCACGATGGTAGGGGTCGTCTTTTGGGCCAAAGATATAAACATTCATCTTGTGCTTACCATAGAACTCCAATTGCGAGAGGCGAGCTTCTTTGCTCCAAGGTGTGCCATAAAAACCTTCTACAACGCCACGGAATGGCACGTCGGGATAGTCTGTAATTTGACACTCTTGCAACTTGCCATCCTTGGCAATAGCTAAAAGGGTCTGTGCACCATAAAAAGCCCCATTTATATCTGCGGCCACAATAGTAGCTCTCTTACGGGTGATATTCAGAGTGTAACCTTCGGTGTGTTTGGGGGCTTTCTTGGGATCTATTTTAACGATGAGTTTGAATTTTGATTTTGCATCGGTTGCTAAAGCCTTGGTTAGCGCATCGTGTACAAAACCTTTGGGGGCTGTGATGTTCCATTTTTGTGGAGCATCAAAGAGTATGTCGCTGGAATTAACAACCTGTTGAGGGGTTGGCGAAACGTTGGAAACTTGTGCTGTCAAAGGCAATGTACCCAAAAAGGCTACAAGTGAGAGGACGCTTTTCGTCATGATGTTAAAGGATTAGTGTAAATGAATATCTGACAGTTACTGCTTGTTCTTTAAGTGTTCAACAAAGAAGTTGGAGATCTTTGTAAAGAGATGGTAGCGCGTGTTGCCACCATAGATGCCATGATTGCGGTTGGTGTACACTTGATGGTCAATCTGTTTGTTGGCTTGCACATAGGCTTCGGCCACCTCTACAAAGTTGCGAAAGTGTACATTATCGTCTGCTGTCCCATGAATGAGCAGTAATTGACCATGCAACTTTGGTGCACGCTCAATAGGGTTAATGGCATAGCCTGCCGTATTGTCTTGTGGAGTGCGCATATAACGCTCAGTGTAAACCGTGTCGTAGTATTTCCAATTGGTTGGCGCAGCCACAGCCACACCTGCACTGAAGACGGGACGGCCTTCGCTCATAGCCATCAGCGTATTAAAGCCACCGAAACTCCAGCCCCAAATGCCAATACGTTCTTTATCAACGTAAGGCAACGTTCCGAGGTAGATTGCTGTCTCAACTTGGTCCCTTGCTTCCAGCTCTCCTAATCGTAGATAGGTACATTTCTCGAAGTCTGAACCACGGCCACCCGTTCCACGACCATCCACGCAGACATAAATAAAACCTTGTTGTGCCATGTAACTCTCAAAGAGTCCGCCGCCGTAAGAACCAATATCCCACGAATCGGTTACTTCTTGTGAACCAGGCCCTGAGTATTGGTACATAATCACAGGGTAGCACTTTGTGGCATCAAAATCCTTGGGCTTTATCATCCACCCATTGAGTGTGACACCTTCGGATGTGGTAAAAGAAAAAAGTTCTTTTCCTCCCACCTTATCTGCCACTTTTTCTGATAGATCTTTGTTGTCCACTAAAGTGACGAGAGCCTGTCCCGCCTTATTGTTCAGCGTAGTAACAGGAGGTTGTGTCATGGAAGAATAGACGTTCAAAAAGTAGCTAAAATCTGTGGAGAAAGTGGCTGTGTTCATACCTGTCTTCGCAGAGAGCTTCTTTGCCTTTCCCTTAGCATTGGCAACAAACACAGCTTGTCGTAACGGACTCCCATCAAAAGCGGCATAATAGCTTTGTCCGCTTTTAGGCTCGTAGCCGTAGAAACGACTAACCTCATTTCCTTGTGTCAGTTGGCGCACAAGTTTTCCATCAAGCGTATAAAGATACGCTTGGTTATGGCCAGAACGATCGGAAAGGAAAGCAAAGTGTCCGGGATAGAACTTCAAACTGCCGTAAGTCGTCTCCTTAATATACTTATTGGCTTTTTCTTGCAAAACGAGTTTTGCCACTCCTGTATGAGGATTGGCCATATAGATATTCATCTCGTCTTGTCGGCGATTGAGAGTAACTACCGCCAACTTATTGGCATCGCTGGTAAA
>JALFTM010000030.1 GCA_022788345.1 Bacteroidales bacterium | reverse complement strand
AGGATCTAACTTTAAGGGAACAACTTCACAACCCAGCGCCTTCAAAAGAGGAAAATAAACCTCATCGTACGGCACAGCCACTGTCACCTGATAGCCCTTCTTCAGAAAGTGAGAAAGGACTGCTTTTCGGAAATTATACATTCCCCAAGCATTGTTGCCAGATAGAAGAATTGTATTCATAAAAGTTCAGTACTCAAAAAGATTCAGATCTAATTTCCATCTTAGCATTGTTCTTGACTTTGTACCATGTGTATAAGAAGAGACAAATTCCTATGGGTAGTAAAGGAATTGTTAGCCAAGGGGCAGGAGAAGTCACAATTCGATATAATTGCTTAGCTCTCAAAGCATGCGAAACATAATGTATGCAAAGACGTATACGCCTTTTGAAAGGCATTGAATAGCGTAGATTTATTTCTCGTGTATATAAAAACCCCTGCGGATTATCCCAATACTGCTTCCACATCATACGTGAAGAACCATCTTCTTGGTAATCTACAATGACTAAAGGTTCATTAAGAACTAATAGGCGATAATCTGCATCTATCTGCATTGTCAAAACATTCAATCCAACATAACGCTCACCTTTGAAGAGCGGATAGTTTGGATATTGTTTTACAACTTCTGTACGATAAACAAGCTTTTTATCTCCTTGCCCCCCTCTTTGATAATAGTCTATTAAAGTGGTCGTTACCATATCTGTGGGGAAAGTCGTACCTATAACGTTGCCTTTTGTGTCAATATCATAACCCACAAAGCCAGCAAAACTAATATCGCCTTTCTCACGCCAAAACTTCACGATCCGTTCCACTGCATCATCAGGCATATAGTCGTCAGAGTCGATGCAAGTGTTCAGCTCTGTTGTGATATTAGCATAAGCCGTGTTGTGCGCCCCGTGCATCCCTTGATTTTCTTGGTAGATATAGCGCATCTCTATGCGATTTTCGGCCATCCATTGGGCAACTAACTCTTTTGTACCGTCTGTAGACCCATCATCAACAATGAGCCAGCAGAAATCTTGCAAGGTTTGTCGGCAAAGACTTTCGTAGGTGCGACCAAGCGTATGTGCACGGTTATAAGCAGGCGTAAAGACTGTCAGAGTTTTGGACATGAACAAACAACTTTTATAAAAGTTTTCCGATGAGGAACATGAAGTAAGTGAAGAGCGCATTCCCTGCTATCGTAGCGGCTATCCACGTCTGTCGGTGACGCAGATACTGCATTCGGAACAAGGGATAAAGCAGGATGAAGACATAGAGAAACCACGAGAGATAAGCGATGCGGTTCGACAGCCAATTCTGATTAACCAAAAGCCAAAAGGCATTGCAAGTTATATAGATATTGACCAATCGGCCAAAAGTTTTGTCCTTGAAGTCTTGCTTGACAATGAAGTAAAATCCCCAGAGGACAGGCACAAGGCCATAAAGCAAAAAGTCCCAGCGAAAGCCAGTGCGCGAGAATAGCGACATATCGGCATTCTCATTCAGATAGTAGGAGGCTTCGTGTCCTGAGTCAATCAATCCTCCCGTTAGGAAGAGGGTCTCAAAATAAGTTCCCCCTACCAAAGCGCCTCCCAAGCAAAGCAACCAACCCAGCAGATAGAGTCGCGTGTCTTTTACCAAAAGCGTTAAGCCCAAAGCCCCAGCAATAAGCATGGCCGAAGAGTGGGTATAAATAGCCATAAGTCCAAAGATCACGGCCATCCATGTGCGACGCCCCGTGTAGTAAATAGCTGGTAACATCAAAGCCACAGCCATCCCGTTTCGGATGCCATTGACGCCAAAAGAATAGAACTGAAAGGCACTTAACACAGCGATAAAGGCGATGAGAGCTTGTCGCCCAAAAAGCTTTTCGCACATCTTTGCATGGCAAAATATATAAACCACTTCAATCAAGAGAAACCACCAGCGGACGCTCCAGCCCGCTTTAGCAAACCACACCATGATGGTGTTGAATAAATAGTCACTCTCAATCGGATACTTGGCTAATGTTGCCGCTTGTTTGTAGAACAGGGCATAGTTTCCTGTGTCGCCAAAGGCATATGTAGGAGGTCGCAATCCCCACCATAATGTAATAAGAATTGCAAATGGCATCAGCCCAGTCGCTTTTCCTGACAAAGTTTGCTGGAGCTTCAAGGACGGAATACGGCTGGATGTAGCATACGAAAGCGCAAAACCTATACTCATGAAAAAAGCAAGGTTGTACACGAGGGCTGAATAATAAGGTGCTAAAAAATCCATTTATCCGAGGTGAAGTCTTTTGCGGAGGTTCTTTCCAAAAAGGCGACGTAAGTAGCGTTTGAGCGTTCGCAGCCAAGGCGATTGCGTAGGCAACCAAGTGGCCGAAAACCAATGTATGCTGCGAGTGTTGGACGTGATGCGCAAACGCCCTGTGGCATCGTCCAAGGGGTTGAAGTATTCTGCTGGATAAATCGTGATGCCATCCACTTCTTGAGGTGTGTCGCTGGGGTGGAGTCCACGTTCCGTAAATAGCGCAGTGATGATGGGAATCATTGACTCCGATTGCGTGCCATTTTCAACACGAAAATGCAAGGTCTCATAGCGTTGTAAGAAAGCGCTATAAAGAGGATGCCCTGCCTCTGCCGCGATGCCCAACCCCGGAGCTACAGCAATAGCGTCTTTGTCTGTACCATTGGCTTCTAAACCCATAAAAGCCCCTTTTCGTAGAACATCATCCATAGGACGAATGATTTCAACATCGGTGTCAAAGTAAACACCTCCCTCTCGATAGAGTACCGCGAAGCGTACATAATCGCTTACAAAAGCATATTTCTTGGCTTCGTAGGCCTCTGCCACATAAGGAATGGCTTGTACATCAAAATTGTCTTCATTCCACTCTTTTATCTCATAGTCGGGCAAGAATTTGCGCCAACTCTCGATACATCGTAGAGCATCCTTAGGCAAAGGATTGCGCCCAAACCAACAATAGTGTATCGTCTTTGGTATCATTTTATTTTTTGCTATGAAATCCAACAAGCCATTCGCTATGCGGCAAGTAGCTTATCAATACGACAAAACTCCAGCTTATGCCTACTGTCAGCAAGAACACACAAGCGATGTGGGCAATACCCTCAAGGCTATTGAGCGCCTCGATATTCCAAAGGCACTTGCGCATCACAAAAATATGCACCAAGTAAATGCCAAAAGAAGCTTTCGAGAAAAGAGCAATGGCCTGCACTATTTTATAAGGAAGCATCTTGTGCCAATGAATTCGGCTGAGAAGAGAAAACCATGCGATTGTCATGGCTACGACAAAAACAGAGAGATACCAAAAGTATTGGTAGAAGTCAATCTCCGTGCCACTTAGCTTCACCGCACTTACAACGCCTATGGGGATGCCCATAAGCAGAGATATTCCCCATATAGGGATTTTGGGTTTGTTGTGTTGCAAATAGTGGCCAAGCAGGAAATAGCCTACATAACCCGAAAAGCTATATAACATATTCCCTACTCCTTCAGGCACATCGACCATAAGGCGTAATAATGGGAAACAAGTGGTTATTCCCCAAAGGGAAAGGTATGCCTTTTCTTCTTGCGGTGTACTTTGACGCAACCAAGCCGAGAGAATCGGCGAAAGCAAGTAAAGCCCTCCTAAAGCGTACATGAACCATAAAACACCCGTGCCTTGAGGCCCCCAAAGGATAGATGCGATAGCGCGAAAAACATTGCCTTCTCCGTTTTCTATGACATGGTTAATCGACAAATAGAAGATTGACCAAATGATAGTAGGTACGGCGATTTTGCTAAATCGCCTTCTTAGGAAAACAGCTGTCGACTCTCTAATAGGTAACAGCAATGCTCCTGACGTCATAAAAAAGAGACCAATGCAAGGAGCTGTCAAATAGCTAATAGAGGATAGAACAATCCCTCCTGCCGTATTGTCGCTCTTGGGGCTGTGCATGAGGATGACCATCAAGCAGGCCAATGTACGAATAATGTCTAAACTTAAATTCCTTTGTTGCGCCATTCTTGTTGATATGTCAAGATATGATTGGTGTCCGATAAAAGATAAGAAGCAGTGCAATTTGGGGCTTCTTCACAGACGCTCTCAAGCCAAGCAATCCATGTTTGACCCTTATTAGTTTGACATCAAGCGGATGATTTTCTGCACCTCCTCTCGTCCGCTATAATCATGTGCTTGAAGATGGGCAATGTGGCGTTGGCGCAGGGAAGTGTTGCGCAGATAGCGGGCGATGCCTTGTGCGCATCCCTCGTTGTCCATTGGCACGATAATGCCATCAACACCGTCCTCAATCTGTGATGAAGCAGTGGCATAATTGGTGATGACAACTGGTTTGCAAAGCAATTGTGCCTCTCTGACAGTAACACTTTTACCTTCATAGCGCGAGGGCTGAACGTAGATGTCACAAGCTGCAATATAGGGATAAGGATTGGTGCGTTTTCCCAAGACAATCACCTTCCCCTCCATGCCTTCTTCCTTGATGCGCCGACGTATCAATGCCTCTCCCTCGCCGTAGCCTACCAAGAACCAATGCACAGACAACCCCATTTCCCAAAGCCGGCGACAGATGGCAGGGATATTGTCGAAGTTTTTGGCTTCGCAAAATCGACCAATGGAAAGCAGTCGCCATGTGCCTGTTGGACAAGGCATCTCTTTCAAAACATTTTCGTTATTCACGGCTTGTAGCTGGGCATGTATCAGCGATGTGGGCTGAATGTTTTCTATTTCCACCACTTTTGGTTGCAGCGTAGGAAAACGCATCAGAAAAGCCTTCGTGGCTGAGGGCGAGATGCTCGCAATGGCGTCGTAAGCACTCCAAACGGGTAGTTCCAAATCGACATTCACATCAATGCGACTATAGTCGGTATGTATCCATGCCACCTTGCGACGTGCCTGCACTTTGTGGAGAACAATGTTGTGGGGTGTGAGAAAGCTAACAGCCAAATCGTAAAGACCCAAGTCCTCAAGTGTGGGCAGCACTTTCACGGTTTCCGCTCCTACGAACCCGAAGATGGCACTACCGTCTTTGGGCGCAGTGCGTTGGACATAGCGATGAAAGCGCCATTTCGCTCGCAAACGCGCCAAAGCCAAACGCAGATGTCCGTGCAATAGGGTTGTGATGATGGGTTGCTCCAAGTGGGCATACACCGAGCGTTCAGGGAGAAGGCGGGCAAGTTTTGGCACATGGGGCAAAAGCTCACCGCTATGGCGATAGAGGAAAACATCCACCTCGTAGTGCGAATAGTCAAGAGCATGGAGCAAACCTATCAAGCTGGTTTCTACACCGCCCAACTCCAAATAATGCAACGCTATGAAAATACGCTTTTTTTTTGACATCTCGCGCACGTTTTATCAACAACACAAAGTTATACATTTTTTGATAAAACAGAAAGGTGATGGTTCTTTTTTATTGCAAGAAGGGCGGATATTTAATCATTTCATAGGGTTTAGGCCTTGTTAAGCATGAGTAGACAAGAGGGCGAGTGGGTGCAGATCTCGCCCGACGGCCACAACTTACAAGAGGACAAGGATTTGTCTAAAGAGACTCCTTATTCCCTTTGTTTTTAACAATTAGTCGCTTTCATTCAATAGAAAACTCTGGTCTCGTGCCCACTTCTCTCACCGTTGTGTTATAGCATCCGACAGCACATACATTAACCAATTGATTTTCTTCTTGTTGCAGCTTTCGTTTTCTTGATGCGTTAGAAGGAAAAACTGCATGCGCCTCCTGTTCTTACGGGAAGCGCATGGCGTTTTTTCTTGTTGCGCTTCCCGTTCAACAAGGATGCGAGAGATAGAAAACTTACCGACTAAGAGAAAGCTTCACCATCTTGCATGAAGCGGAGTTTATCACGCCAACAGACATTGTGGCGAGGACCTGTAAATCTATGGAGGAACGAGGGATTTTTCGTATCTTTGCCTATGAAATGACAACAACGATGAAAGATAAAAAAGCCACGTTTCTCACGCTCGGCTGCAAGCTGAACTTTGCGGAGACATCAACGCTTCGCGACCAATTGTTGGCCAAAGGCGTAACAGTGGCAGAGAAAGGCGAACGCGCAGATATTTGTATCGTCAACACCTGTTCTGTGACGGATATGGCCGACCAAAAATGCCGACAGGCCATCCATCGGCTCACAAGGGAAAACCCCGGTGCACTGACCATTGTGCTCGGTTGCTACGCTCAGCTGAAGCCCGAAGAAATCTCGCAATTTGAGGGAGTCGATCTCGTGCTCGGCATGGAACACAAAGGCGATGCCGTCCGCTACATCGAGCGCACCATTACCCAAAAGGAAAGTCTGCAACCCGGCGAGTCGTGCCACGAAGCCATTGCTGTGCCCTTGCGTGAAATCCGCACTTTCGTGCCCTCTTGTTCTTGTGGCGACCGCACCCGCTATTTCCTCAAAGTGCAGGATGGTTGCAATTACTATTGTACCTACTGCACCATTCCTATTGCCAGAGGCCGCAGCCGTAGCGGATCGGTGGCACAAATTGTGAAGCAAGCCGAGGAGGTGGCCGAAAAAGGCGGGAAAGAGATTGTATTGACGGGTGTGAATATCGGTGATTTCGGGGCAGGAACAGACGAGACATTCTTCGATTTGGTCAAAGCCTTGGACGAGGTGGCGGGCATTGAACGTTATCGCATCTCTTCCATAGAACCCAACTTGCTCACAGACGAAATCATCGCATTCTGCGCTTCGTCCAAGAAGTTCATGCCTCACTTCCACATTCCTTTGCAGAGTGGCAGTGATGCGGTGTTGCGCCTCATGCGTCGCAAGTACGACACGGCACTCTTCGCCCCAAAAATTGCCCGTATTCATGAACTCATGCCCGATGCCTTTATTGGCGTGGATGTGATTGTTGGCACAAGGGGTGAAACGGACGAATGTTTTGAAGAGGCCTATCGCTTTATCGAAAGTTTGGACATCTCGCAGTTGCACGTCTTTTCCTACTCGGAACGTCCGGGGACGAAAGCTTTGGAGATAGATCACAAGGTGGACAAAGCCACCAAGCACGCCCGTTCTCAACGTCTTTTGGCCCTCTCGGAAGAGAAACGCAAAGCCTTTTATCGTCGCTTTGTGGGAGAAAAACGCCCCGTGCTTTGGGAGCAAGGCAAGGAGGGGATGCCTATGCAGGGATTTACGGACAATTATATCCGCATAGAACTTCCGTTGAGCAAAGAACAGGAGGGCAACGCCATTACCTCCGCTCAACTCGGTGATTTCAACGCTGACGAGTCGGCACTCGTAGCAGAGGTTTCATTCTAATTTCTTTTTCCAGCAATGATAAAGGCCAATCAACGCACCGCCGTGGTTATTCTCAATTGGAATGGCGCAGAGATGTTGCGCCGTTTCCTGCCTTCTGTTGTGGCAAATAGCGATGATGCGCGCATCATCGTGGCCGACAATGGTTCGACAGACTGCTCTGCCGATGTCGTAGCCGCGGAATTTCCTATGGTGGAATGGCTTGCCCTGTCCGAAAATTACGGGTTTGCAGAAGGCTATAACCGAGCCTTGCAACAAGTGGATGCGGATTATTTTGTGTTGCTCAATAGCGATGTGGAGGTGAGCCCACAGTGGTTGCGCCCATTGCTCGCCTACATGGAAACTCATTCAGAGGTGGCCGCTTGTCAGCCAAAGCTTCTGGCCGAGGGTCAACGCACACATTTTGAATATGCAGGCGGAGCAGGTGGGTTCATCGACCGCTACGGCTATCCTTTTTGTCGAGGCCGTGTCTTCGGAGAAGTGGAAGCCGACCAAGGACAGTACGACAGTCCAGCCTCTATCTTTTGGGCCACAGGTGCTGCGCTACTTATTCGGCGCACCGACTGGACGGAAGTGGGCGGTTTGGATGGTCGCTTTTTCGCCCATATGGAGGAAATCGACCTCTGCTGGCGGTTGCGTGCCCGTGGGCGCGACATCGTGTGTGTACCTCAAAGCGTAGTGTACCATGTTGGAGGGGGAACGTTACAGCAGGGAAGCCCTCGAAAAACCTATCTCAACTTTCGCAACAACTTGCTGATGCTCTACAAAAATTTGCCAGAAGCGGAGTTGCAGTCGGTCTTGCGTTGGCGTTGTTGGCTCGATCTTTTAGCCGCCCTACAATTCGCCCTCAAAGGGTCGTGGGGAGAGGCCAAGGCCGTTGTCCGAGCGCGCAAGGATTTCAAGGCTTTGCGAAGCGACTATGCGTCTGTGCGTAAAGAAAATTTGCAGAAGACAAGACTGCAACCTATTCCTGAAAGGTGGAACATTTCTTTACTCTGGCAGTTTTATGTTCGAGGGCGGAAAACGTTCCAGCAGTTGAAGAAAACGGGATTATAGCGATGGGGCAAATTGTCCGAGACTCTTCCAAGAAAACACACCAGCGGTGCTTACCTTTTCAGGTAAGCACCGCTGGTGTGTTTTAAGCCACTGTTAAGCTTGGAGGAAGCGGCGTGAGTTTTTAATCAGCTGTCGCACTTCACGGGCCAGTTGTTCCGATTCTTGCAACGTATGAAGCAAGAGAGCCGTAGTGTTGAGATTCAG
>JALFTM010000029.1 GCA_022788345.1 Bacteroidales bacterium | reverse complement strand
CGCTGCGCTATAAACGTAAATTAACTTGACAAACCTTATCGTCTCATTCTGTGGAGCACTTCATAGGGGCAACCACGTTGTTTGTAAAAAAAATACCTGAACGCTCCTGTCAGATTTTAAGGTGGTCTCCTTAGGGACGATGCACAAAGGTTGTGTTCGTCATCGCTTTGAGGGTGGATAGGGGAGACGTTGGAACAATGCGGTTAGGCAGGTTGATGTTCCCGGCGATAGGCCGCAGGGGTGCAACCATAGAGCCGATGAAAGGCCAAGTAAAAGGCTTGACGCGACTGGAAGCCAGTTAAGAGCGCAATTTCTTCAATGGTGTTGTGCGCATAACGGGTGCTGGACAGCATGGCGCAGGCATCGTGCAGGCGCAACGAGTTGATCAAGGCACTGAAATTGCCATTGGAACACACTTTCACGGCCTGCGTCACCGTGCGCGAAGACACGCCTAAGGCAGCGGCCAAAGTGGGCAAACTGCAATCTGTGCCACGATAGCGACGGCGTGCTTTTAGCAGGTTCAAAAGATTGGCAAAAAGAAGTTTTTGTCGTTCATGCACTTTAGACTTGCGAGGAGGGGTAGAGGTTGGCTTCATATTTCATGCTTTTTAGGTATGACATTATGTGAGTTCTCTGTTGCAAATATAATGGTTTCAAATCAACTGCAAGGTTTATCTTAAAAGATTTTTTGAAAAATAAATGCCTGAACGTGAGCGAACGAGCCGAAAGGAGGGATGAAGTGCGTTGCGTATCTATGGGGAAAGCCGTATATTTGCCAATAGAGATTGGTCGATACATGAAACTCTTCGTGAAGTATCCACAGTTTCTTTACAGAATGATAAATTTGTAGTTCCGCACAATAAAAATTTTTAAGATGGCTCACGCTTATTCTCGTATCTTCTGGTTGTTCTTCGGCAACGCTTTGGCCTCAACGGGACAGGCAACGAGCAAGGTGACTCCCCTGCGTCGTCGCATTGTGGAGCAATGGGGGGCAATGAGCGAAGAAGCTTTTGCCGATGCGGTTGCCCAATCGAAGCGTTTGCCCGGTGTCACAGGGCTGAATTTGGCTGTGTCGTTGGGACATGCGCTGCGAGGTTGGTGGGGGGCAGTGATGGCTGTGTGTGGCAGTGTGCTACCAGCGTTGCTGGGTGGTGGCTTGGCCATTTTACTGTTGCGATGGACGAGCGGTGACGTCATGTGGCAACATTTTTGGATGGGCGTGCGCGCAGCCGCCTTGGGCCTATTGATAGTGCCTTGCTTCCGTTTAGGCTATGCGGCCAAGGTGTCGTGGGTGTCGCTGTGGTGGCCTTTGTTGGTGGCCACCCTCGTGGTGGTGTTCCGTTTATCGCCTTTCTTAGTGGTGGCTATAATGGCTTTAGCAGGCTTCCTGTTGGGGCAAATTCTACGCAGACAGATGGGCAAGAAAAACGCCTAACCACTGTTCAATATCACCATAGATAGTACACAAACGATGCGACAATATCTCCTCCTTTTCTTTCTCTTTCTGCAAGTTGGCTGTTTGGGTTATGCCGAGCCTTGGGGCGTCTTTTACGGGCTGACAGACCAAGCGACAAGCCTTGGCATAGATGCTGGTACGTTGCTTAACCTTTGGGGCATCAACACGATCTTGCCCGGTGGCTTTATGCTCAACTATGCTTCTTTTCTCGGCTTCAACACCTTGGGGCTGGGTGGAGCAGTGGTGGCCTTGCTGTCTATGGCTGTGCCTGCTTTTGTCTTCGCTGGCGTGGCCACTTACCTGCAACAACGGCCGCAGTGGCTTGTGGCGGTACAAGACGGAGCCTACTTTCTGCACCTCACGGCTTTGGGACTTTTCTTGGCGGCTCTCTTCGTTTTTGTACGCTCGCTGGGCGACCAATTGGTGGCACACACGCCATGGCACATCGGGGTGATGGCATTCTTGGCATTGGCCACCTGTCTCGGCACTGCTGTCTTTCGCCTTCGCGCTTGGGTGATGCTTCTGCTCTGTGGTCTTGCAGGCATCCTGCTCTTTTAGTGGCAGGACGAACGCAGGCTCGGTCGTTCGCCCAAAAATTAGTAACTTTGTGGAAATATGACACTCACAGACTTTGAAATAATGGCTCCCGTGGGGAGCCGAGAGAGCTTGGCCGCAGCCCTAAAAGCGGGAGCAGGCTCTATATATTTCGGGGTGGAGCAACTCAATATGCGTGCCCACTCCGCTTCCAAATTCACCCTCGACGACTTGCACGACATCGCCCAACAATGCGATGCGCATGGTGTGAAGTCGTACCTAACGGTGAACACCATCATTTATGGTGAAGAAGTAGAAACGATGCAACGCATTTGTCGTGCAGCTAAGGAGGCAGGCATCTCGGCCGTTATTGCAGCCGACCCTGCCGTATTGCTTTATTGTCGAGAAATAGGGCAGGAAGTGCATCTCTCTACGCAACTGAATATCTCCAACTACGAGAGTTTGAAGTTCTATGCCCAGTTCGCCGATGTGGTAGTCTTGGCACGAGAATTGAATATGCAACAGGTGCGTGAGATTTACGACCGCATCGAAGCCGATGATCTCCGTGGCCCATCGGGCGAACGCATCCGCATCGAGATGTTTTGCCATGGTGCGTTGTGCATGGCCGTTAGTGGCAAGTGCTATCTCTCGCTCGACAACAATGGTCGCTCCGCCAATCGTGGACAATGTATGCAACAATGTCGGCGTAGCTATACGGTGAAAGACAGAGAAACAGGCGTAGAGTTAGACATTGACAACAAGTACATCATGAGTCCGAAGGACTTGAAAACGATAGCTTTTCTGGACCAAATGATGAACGCCGGCGTGCGTGTGTTCAAGATTGAAGGTCGGGCACGCTCCGCCGAATATGTTCTCACTGTTGTGCAGTGCTATAAAGAGGCCATCGCTGCGGTGCTCGACGGCACGTTCTCCGAAGCGAAAGTGAACGATTGGAACACCCGCCTATCCACAGTCTTCAACCGCGGTTTTTGGGACGGCTACTACCAAGGCCAACACTTGGGCGAATGGACGCCTTCTTACGGATCATCGGCTACGGAAGTAAAGGTCTATGCTGGCAAGGTAACGAAGTATTTTTCTAAAATCGGGGTGGCGGAGTTCCTCATAGAAGCCTCGCCCATCGGTCAAGGCGACAAGCTTCTTGTCACAGGTACAACCACAGGCGCGATGTATTTCGCCGCTGACGAAATCCGTGAGGGCGAGGGCACACCCATTGAGCGTGCCGAGAAAGGAACGGTTGTTTCCATGATTGTTCCCGAAAAAGTGCGTCCGGGCGATAAGCTTTATCGCATTGATGCACGATAGCCACAAAATTGTATTGCCCCTCCCCATAAACTAAAACAGACACACGCAGCTTTTAGCGCAACGCCTTTGCCCCATTGGGGCAGTAGGCATTTTTATATCTCCCACTCTCATCCTTCCTCTTTCCGTTATGTCCAAGAAGCTCACCCCCATGATGCAACAATTCTACGACCTCAAGGCAAAGCATCCCGATGCCTTGTTGCTCTTTCGGTGTGGCGACTTCTACGAGACATACGGACAAGATGCGGTCACAGCCTCCACCGCTCTCGGCATCACGCTCACCAAGCGGAGCAATAAAGACGCACAGAGCACCGAGATGGCAGGCTTTCCTTATCACGCCCTCGACAACTATCTCCCCCGACTGGTCCGTGCTGGTTTCAGAGTGGCCATCTGCGACCAACTCGAAGACCCCAAACTCACAAAAAAGCTTGTCAAGCGTGGCATCACCGAGTTGGTGACTCCGGGCGTTGTTATGGGCGACAATGTGCTTAATGCCAAAGAGAACAACTTTGTGGCTGCCTTTCATTTCGGGCGCAATCTCTTTGGCTTGTCGCTTTTGGACATTTCGACTGGCGAGTTTCTCGTGACCGAAGGTGACCTTGCCCAAATGGAAAAGCTCCTTTCAGGTTTTTCGCCAAAGGAAGTTTTGCTACTCCGTGGCACACGGGCACGTTTTGAAGAAGCTTTCCGACAAAAGCTCTACCTCTATGAATTGGACGACTGGGCTTTCTCTGAAAAAGGAGCGCGGGAGCGTCTGCGCAAAGCCCTCAATGTTCACACGTTGAAAGGCTTCGGCATCGACCATCTCTCGGAGGGACTCACGGCCGCCGCCGCCATCCTTTCCTATTTGGAGATGACCCAGCACACGCAGACGGCGCACATCACTTCTCTGCGACGCATCGAAGAGGAACGCTACGTCCGCATCGATGCTTTCACTGCCCGCAACCTCGAACTCGTTGCACCGCTCCATCCGCAAGGGCAAACCCTTCTGCAAACCATCGACCGCACCCTTACGCCCATGGGGGCGCGCCAGCTCCACCGCTGGATGCTCTTCCCCTTGCGCCAAGTGGCCGATATCGAATGGCGTGCCACGGCTGTGGAACACTTTTTCCGCGATCCAGAGCTCTCCGAGTTCTGCCACGACCTCCTTGCGCCAATGGGCGACCTTGAACGCATCGCTTCAAAAATAGCCACGGCCCGTGTCTCGCCCCGCGAGTTGGCCACTCTCAGCATCGGCTTGCAAAGCATCGGTTTGCTGAAAAACGCCCTCACGCACGCCACACAACCCTCGCTCAACGACCTTGGGCAGAAGTTCCATCCTCTGGAGCAGTTGCAGGCCGAACTCGACCGCACCCTCGCTCCCGATCCCCCAGCGATGGTCAATAAAGGTGGCGTTATCGCCGAAGGCATCAGCGAAGA
>JALFTM010000028.1 GCA_022788345.1 Bacteroidales bacterium | reverse complement strand
GCGCCTCAAACAACTGGAGGGGCGTTCACAGACTGAAGACCAAACGCAATTGTTCATCGAAACGCCTTATCGCAATGGGAAAATGATCAAAGACGTGCTTTCGGCTTGTGCACCAAGTACCCGTTTTTGCATCGCTGCTGGGCTGACAACTGCTGACGAATATGTGCGCACACAATCAGTGGCCAAATGGAAACAGCAATCTGTGCCCGAACTCTCCAAAGTGCCCACTATTTTTGCCATCTACGCAGGTGGACGCAAAGAGGGGAAGAGGAAACGGTGAGCATAAGTGACAAAACGAAGTTCTGTGTGAGAATTGTTGTTGCTTCAAGTTATTGATTTTGTTGATGTTATGCTTGTTGTAAGTAAGTTGTGGCAAAATGACTCTACGGGAGGCGCATGGAGAAATTTCTTCTTGCGCCTCCCGTTTTTTCTTCCTGCGCCTCCCGTTTTTAGCAGTGGCGCAAGGCGGATGCGAAATCGCCACAGCGGTGCGTTGACTCCAAGGAGCGAACACCGATGTGGCGACATATTGTTGTATTAAAGGGGGGGATAAGAGCACCTATTCGTCCGTCTTTTTCTTCTTGGTAGTCTTGGCTTTGGCTGGTGCTTTCTTCTTGGTGGTTTTCGTCTTGGTCTTACCATCCAATTGCTCTTCAGCCTCTCTGGCACGTTCCTCTGCTGAACGCACGTGATCCGTGCCCATCTCCTCCATCTGTGCCAACATGTTTTGCAACTTCTCAATCTGCTTTTCTTTCATCTCCAGTTCAGTTTCCTGATTTTTGATGATTGTTTGCAAAGAATTAAGCTCTTCGTTTTCGAGCTCAGGATAGATGCTATTGACACGACTGATGAAGTCGCCAAGGATGTTCATGTAGTTGGTGAAAGCGTCATAGGGCGAGTCGTAGATGCCACGATAGCCACCATAGCTATTGGGCTTCGTGCTCATAAAGCGCAGGTTGTTGCTGGCTTGAAGATAGTCCCAGTCTTGTTTGAGCCGCTTGTTGTTGCAGATACGCACGCGATCGGCCACGCTGTAGAGCTTTTCGATGGCCTCTTGTTGCATAACATTGCCAAGCCAAGGACTAAGGTCGCGTTCTTCATCGACCCATGTCGTGGGGTGTGTTACGTTGATTTCGCCAGCGCTTTTCACTTTGGTGCAGATCTCGGATGGAGTGGAGAAGACGATGCCCCGCTCCTTGAGTTGTGCAGGCAAGGCTTTGAAAAATGCCAATATGTTGGACGAAAGTGGTTGGAAGATGCCAAGGGCACATAGCTCCATAAAGAGATTGATCACTTGATGGTCGGCAGGGAGATTGGCAATCCATTGTGCATAGCTATCGGCAAAGAGCGGATAGCCAGACCATGACGAATCGTTGAAGCGGAAGCCGATGTCTTCGGAAAGATTGCAGTCGCGGAGCAATACTTTGAGCTTGGGCTCACGATTGCAATGATAGACAAAATGCGGACTCTTCCAACCCAAAATATGTTTAGCTCCTTCGGCCAACATACCTTGGAAGCCCATGCTGGCTACCAGCTCGCCAATTTCGTCGCTATACATCAGACAAGAGTTGCGGAACACTTTAGGGGTTTGTCCGAACAATACTTTTACCTTCTGACAAAGGCGCTGCACCTCTTCCTTAAAGGTCTCGACATTTTTGAGAGAGGAAAAGCCATGGCTGTAAGGCTCTGCAAGGAACTCAACACAGCCAGTAGCGTTCAATGTTTGCAGGAGTTCGATGACCTGTGGCGCATAGTTTTCCAATAGCTCAATGGCAGAACCTGACAAAGAGATGGCACACTTGAAATAGCCAGGGTTTTCCTTTGCCATTTCAATAAGGGTTGTCAATGCAGGCACATACGAATGCTCAGCTGTTTCTTGGATCGAACGCTCATTTTCGTAGTCGTCATAATAGTAATGATCCGTACCAATGTCGAAGAAGCGGTAGCGTTTCAGATGTATGTTCTGATGAATTTCAAAGTACAAGCAAACAGTCTTCATTGTTGTCTCTCGTTTGGGTCGATGAAATATGTGGCATGGCCTTTGGGGCGAGCCATTTGATTATTTAATAGTTGAGCACTTGACGGTAGCAGTTGTAGATACGTTCTCCAACTCGCTCCCATGTGATTTGATCTACCTCTTTGCGGCCTTCCTCTTTGAGAAACTCGTAGAGCGAGTCGTTGGTGCAAATCGAATAGATGGCGTCTGCCATGGCGTCGATGTCCCAATAGTCGGTCTTGATGCAGTTGTTTAGAATTTCGGCACAACCGCTTTGTTTGCTGATGATGCTGGGCACGCCACATTGCATGGCTTCCAAAGGACTAATTCCAAATGGTTCTGACACGGAAGGCATCACATACACATCGCTGTTGCGGAATGCTTCGTAAACTTGTTTGCCTTTCATGAAACCGGGGAAGTGGAAGCGATCGGAAATGCCACGCTGGGCAACGAGGTGAATCATCTCATTCATTTTGTCGCCAGAGCCTGCCATGCAGAAGCGGATGCCTTTGGTGCGTCCGAGCACTTGTGCCGCCGCTTCTACGAAGTATTCTGGCCCTTTTTGCATCGTGATGCGTCCGAGGAAAGTGACCACCTTGTCGCGCTTTTCTGCCTCCACACGGGGCTGATTGACCATCTCAAGAATATCGGCATCGAGTGGATAAACCGCATTGTGCATTGTGACACATTTTGCAGGCGATTGATGGTAGTGGTTGATCACGGTTTGTCGTGTCAGTTCACTCACACACATGATGCAGTCAGCATTGTCCATACCATCTTTTTCCATGGCATAAACCGTTGGATTTACCCGTCCGCGCGAGCGGTCGAAGTCCGTGGCATGCACATGAATGACAAGCGGTTTTCCTGTCAAGTGCTTGGCGTGTATCCCTGCTGGATAAGTGAGCCAATCGTGGGCATGAATGATGTCGAACTCTTGCTGACGGGCGATGACGCCTGCAACGATAGAGTAATTGTTTATCTCTTCGTAGAGATTGTCGGGGTATTTGCCTGAGAATTCAATGCACCCCAAATCGTCCGTATGGCGGTAACTAAAATCTGCATAGATATGGTTGCGCAAGTCGAAGTAGAGTTGCGGATTTATCTTGTCACCAATTCGTTGCTCCACATATTGGTAATCGACATCTCGCCAAACGATGGGGACTTGACTCATGCCGATGATGTTCATAAAACTCTTATCCTCATCGCCCCAAGGCTTGGGGATGCAAAAGGTAATCTCCATATCAGGTTGGAGTGAGAGTCCTTTGGTGATGCCGTAGCTTGCTGTGCCGAGACCACCGAGGATATGAGGGGGAAATTCCCAACCGAACATTAAGACTTTCATGTATTCTGCTTTGTAGGGTGTGTGACGTAGAAAGAATGAGGAGAAGGCATCAGTCTTCAGTAAGTTGCGCTTTCTCAAAGATGTGCATGGCACGAAGAATGCCGCTCACGTTAATGGCGAGAGACACAGCACCACGTCCGCTGAAGGGCGGGTTGCCATCAAAAAGTTCGGGAATAGTTCCGAGACAATGGTAGAAGATTTCCTCTTCAAATCCGATGAGTTGCCGTTCGATATAGTTGAGGCCACTCATCTTGTAGACTTTGAGGTAGGCTTCGAGGTAGAACCCTGTGAGCCACGGCCAAGCTGTGCCTTGGTGGTAGGCTTGGTCGCGTTGCGCTTGTGTGCCTACATAGAGTGGGGTATAACCTCCGCTTTTGGGTGAGAGGGAGCGGATGCCTTTTGGGGTGACGAGTTCGCGGGTGCAAATGTCGAGAACCGATTTGCGCTGGCGCATGTCCAGTGGTGAATAGTCGAGTGCGATGCCGAGCAACTGGTTGGGGCGCACGCTCCAATCGGCCATTGCGCCATCGACATAGTCGAAGAGATAGCCATGTTCGTTGAGGAAAGTATTTACAAACGATGCTCCTGTTTGCGCTGCACGCTCAGCCATGCGGTTTGCCAAGGCTTCGTTTTCCTCACCGCCACGGAAACGGAGCATTTGTTCATAGAATTTTTGCGCATTGTACCATAGGGCATTGAACTCTACAATATAGCCTGTGCGGGGCACGATGGGGCGGCCATTGATTGTGGAGTTCATCCATGTGATTGGGGTGTCCTTTCCGTTGCTATATAAAAGCCCATTGTCGTGTACGAAGAGGTTGTCGTGTTTCCCTTGGTGAATGAATGCAATGATGTCTGCCACGTATTGGAAGTAGCGCTCGTCACATTCGGTGGGCGAAGTCATCTTCCAATACTGCTGGATACACCATACGGCCCAAAGCAAGACATCGGGTTGCTCCATCTCGTAGATACTTACGCTGATGGGACGGCGGTTAAGGAAGTCGTCCAAGGCTTTTGTGGCCGTAGTCATATACTGCTCGAAGCGAGCACTCTCGCCAATGGAGAGCGTTAGTCCTGGGAGAGCCATGAAGGTGTCGCGGGCGCGGGCCTTGAACCAGTGGTAGCCAGCGAGCATGTATAGCTCATCCTCTTTTTCTACTCGGAACTGGTGAGCTGCATTGACCAAGCAGTGGAAGAAGCTGTCGTGCTTGTCGATAGAAGCCATCTCTATTTCCATGTGGCGATCCATCTTTTCTACTTCGCTCTCACGCAGGGCTGCTGTGAAAATGACGCTTTGTCCTTTTTTTATTTCTGTTTCAAAATAGCCGGGGACAAAGAGGTCTTCCGTCTCGTGATACCCACGTTCGCGCTCTTTAGGATAGTCAATACCACGATACCAGTCGGGAGTATATACGAACTCGTTTTCTACATTCGTTTGCATATAGAGCTCTGGATAGCCCTCGTAGAGACACATCTTCACCCCATTAGTTACTGGCGTATAGCCTGTGTTGGCCACCCCATTTTCGTGTGTGAATTGTCGCACGCTACGGAACGCCAAGAACGGGCGTAGGCGTAAGGTGGTTTTGGAGTGGGCTTCTAAAAGGGTGTAGCGGATGTATATTTTGAAACGGCCCTGTCTGCGAAAAGCAATTTCTTTGCGAAGCACAACGCCCCCGATGCGGTACGTCCATGTAGGCACTTTGTAGAAGTCGAACGAGGTGATGTATTTGTGTCCTTTAGGACTATAATTCTCGCCTTCGTATTTGTGCAAACCAAGGTTGAACTCTGCGCCATGTTGAATTACGGTCTCGTCCAACGAGGATAGGAGTACGTGATTTTCATCGTCAATTTCTGGGATGGGCACGACAAAGAGGCCTTGATATTTTCGGATGTTGCAACCCGTTAAGGTGGTGGCACAATAGGCACCTTGTCGGTTTGTGATCAAAAATTCTTTCCAAAGCGAACTTTGGAGGTTGGTCATCGGAGTTTTATCGAAGTGGAGATAAGACATAATTATCTTACTTTTAGCTGATACAAGGCGTTCCCTAATGGGGAAATAATCTATTTGCTTCAAAGGTATAAATTTTTGACGATACTCAAAACCTTGAAAGGGATTATTTTTACATATTTGCTTGTTTTTGTTTCTCGATATTGGAAAGTGGGCTTTGCAATACGGTTGTTTTCTTTCCAAGAAAGCATCAATCTACTATATATAATATCATAGATTTTCACACAAAAACGCCTGCCGTATTTGGAGCTACAAAAGGGCGCATATCCAAGTGGCGCAGGCAGAGAAAACAAGTGGCGCAGGAAGAAAATCCGAGAGGCGCAGGAAGACATTTCTTCCTGCGCCTCTCGGAGAGAGGTGTATAATGCTTTGATTTTGAGTGTGTATGGAAGATGTGTTTGTTGTGCATACAAGGCTTTGCAAAATTGTTTTTATATAGGTACAACACTGCTTATGGTCGGCTGTGAGAGAAGCCAATCTTTCTCTTGTTTTAGAACTGAGGGCGAACACAACCTTGCAAATATCCCTGCATCCCTTCTGTTTTGATGGATAATAGTAGCTTATCTGACACGAAACTCACGCAACGATAGAGAATAAAGTGCCTATGCTTTTAAGGATAAGAAAGAAAATAGTATCTTTGCCAGTAATTTGATATTTTAAGCAACATCAATCACTTACCCCTAATCTCATGGATTGGATTCTAAAACTTTTTACCGACACTGAGAGCGTAGCACACATCGTGACGCTCTACGCCATCGTTATTGCCTTGGGCGTTTCGCTGGGAAAAATTAAGATTGGAGGCATAGCCTTAGGTGCCACGTTCGTGCTCTTCGTTGGCATTTTGGCTGGACATCTCTATCAAAGTTTCGGCATCGCATCGCCCGACGGAGGTTTAGCAGTGCCTCATGGGGTGCTCGACTTTGTGCGCGAATTTGGTCTGATATTATTTGTTTATTGTATTGGTCTACAAGTGGGACCGGGCTTTATCAATTCGTTCAAGAATGGTCCCGGCATCAAGATGAACTACATGGCCATTGGCGTGGTGACATTGAACGTGGTGGTGATGCTCATCCTCTACTTCCTCATCTTCGCTTCTCGCAACGATGTGCAGGATTTGCCAATGATGGTGGGTGTGATGTATGGTGCTATCACCAATACACCGGGTCTCGGTGCTGCGCAAGAAGCTTTGAAGAGTCTTGGCAATGAATCGTTCAAAAGCATCAATATCGCATCAGGCTACGCTTGCGCCTATCCTCTTGGCGTGGTGGGCATTATTGGTGCGATGATCATCTTGCGCTTCCTCTGTGGCATCAAGTTGGACGAAGAAGAAAAGGAACTTCGTAAAGAGGCACAAGAAAACCCCAGTGCAAAGCCTCACCGCATGACTGTGCGGGTTTCCAATCATGCCATTGTTGGCAAAACCGTAGGACAGCTCCGCAACTTCTTGGGGCGCACTTTTGTGTGCACCCGTCTGATGCGTGATGGTAAAGTGTCTGTGGCCAATGAAAACACGTTGCTTTTGAAGGACGACTATGTGAATGTGATTTGTGCCGAAGTGGATGCGGAAGCCCTCGTGGCACTCTTTGGCGACACCGTAGAATACGACTGGCAGGTGGACAATAGCCCTATCGTGTCGAAGCGCATTCTTGTGACACAGGCCAGCGTGAATGGTCGTACACTTGGGCAGATGCACTTCCGTACGCTCTATGATGTGAATGTGACACGTCTCACCAGAGGTGGCATGGAACTCTTTGCAGAAGAAAACTTGCACATTCAAATCGGCGACCGTCTGTTGGTGGTGGGCGATGCAGAAAGCGTACAACGTGTGCAAGAAGTGCTTGGCAATAGTGTGAAGCATCTTGAGCATCCTAACGTTGGATCAATCTTCTTGGGCGTTCTCATCGGTATCATTTTTGGCTCGTTGCCCATCGCAATTCCCGGTATGAGCGCACCACTCAAACTTGGTCTGGCTGGCGGTCCGTTGATCATTGCCATCCTTATCAGTTGCTACGGCTATAAGTTGAAAATCGTGTCGTACACTACCACTTCGGCCAACTTGCTATTGCGTGAAATAGGCCTAATCCTTTTCCTCGCAAGCGTGGGTATTAAGGCAGGTGCTACGTTCTGGAATACAGTGAGCGAGGGCGATGGTATCACTTACGTTTGGACAGGCTTCTTGATTACGCTCATCCCATTGTTGATCATGGGCTTCATCGGACGCAAGTTCTTTAAGTTCAACTACTTCACTTTGATGGGTATCATTGCAGGTTCTACAACAGACCCTCCTGCATTGGGGTATGCCAACGCTACTGCCAACAACGATGCGCCAGCATTGGGCTATTCGACAGTATATCCCTTGACGATGTTCCTCCGCATATTGGTGGCACAATCGCTCATCCTGTTCCTTTGCTCCTAAGTTATGTTGAAAGGGATCTCTCCATTGATTAGTCCGCAATTGCTGAGCGTTCTTGCCAGCATGGGACACGGCGACGAAATCGTCTTGGCCGATGCGCATTTTCCTGCCCATTCGCTCAGTGCCAATGTGGTACGTGCTGACGGCGTGCACATCGCAGATCTTTTGAGAGGCATCCTTCCTCTCTTTCCTTTGGACGAATACGTAGAATATCCGTTGCTCATGATGGCGGCAGTGGAGGGCGACACACTCGACCCTGCTGTGGAGAAAGCATACTGCAAGGCTATCGCCACCGCTCACGAAGGCAACATCGCCATAGAGCGTCTCGAACGCTTTGCTTTCTATGAGCGTGCCCGTGCTGCCTTTGCCATTGTGCAAACAGGCGAAACGGCCCAATATGGAAATATCATCTTAAAGAAAGGTGTAGTGCGTTAAGCATCGGCCTTCTTGGTTGCAATTTTAACCTCAGCAGGCGTTGCTTTTGCATCGCCTGCTGTTATTCAATATCGCTATGAATAAAGTATCTCAATTGACCAGCCATCTGCGTTTGCTGTGCACGACCTGCTTTTGTGCATCAACATTGATGGTAGCAGCTCAAACAGCCACTGTGGCTGTTTTCTCTCTCAACGATTTCCACGGAGGCTTCGTGGCAGATAAAAACAAAGACACCCCCGGAGCGGAGAATGTGTTGGCGACTCTCGACAGTCTAAAACGTGTCTATCCTTTCCATGTGACAGTGTCGGCTGGAGACAACTTCGGCGGCAGCTATTTCTATAAAGCTACAAAAGGCACTGTGCTCCCTCGTTTCTTTGCCGATTGTGGCATCACGTTATCTGCCGTGGGCAACCACGAGTTCGACGATGGCACGGAAGAGTTGGCTAAGAAGTGGAGCGACTCTCCGTTGCGTCCAGCAGATTGGACACTTCGCTACGTTTGTGCCAACGTGCGGGATGCGTCGGGAAAAATACCCAATTACATGCAACCATTTGCCACACAAGAAATCGTGCTCTCTCCCACGAAGAAGATAAACGTAGCGTTCGTGGGACTTCTCACTTCGTCTACGCCCTCGCAGGTGAGTAAACGACGCATTGAGGGCTTGAGCTTCGATGGTAAGTACAATGTTGTTTTGGACAGTGTGAAACACTTGCCGGGCTACGATGCCGTAGAGAAAGCCAATCTCCGTCTGCTCTTGTTGCACGTTGGCACCCAAATGGAAAAGGGACAAGCAGTGTGGGACGATCGCAATGCAAAAGATATGTTGGCGTTCAATGACCCAACGTTTCATGCGTTGCTGACTGGACATAGTCATAGCCCTGTCTGTGGACATCTTAATGCGAACAAATATCCCGTAGTGCAAGGCAAATGGCACGGCGAATATATCAGCGTCATCAAGGCGGTTGTGGACACTGTGACGATGCAGGTGTTGAGCGTAGAGCCCATGCTTGTACCCACACGTACAGATCTCCGTTTAACACCTCGGCAACAAGAGTTGGCCAACATCATTGCGCAGCAGCTCCAAACAACCAAGATGGCAGGAGCGCCACTGAGTGAAGTGCTCACTGTGGCCAAAGATACCTACATTCATGATCGTGACGACAAACACCAACAAACCCGTGTGGGAACACTCGTTTGTGAGGCCTACGATGTGGCAGCCCGCAAGGCTTTGGGATTGAAAGAGGCAATGATTGTTGGCACCAGCCATTTCGGTAGCATCCGTGCAGGCTTCACCAAAGGCGAAGTGCGTGTGCTCGATATTGGCGAAAGCCTCCCCTTTGCCAATGCCATTCGGGTGTTCCGAGTGACAGGGAAGCAAGTGTACGAACTCGTTGATTTCGGCTTCCGTAACCAAAAATTTGGCTATATTCAGACCTCACGCTTAACCTTTAAGAAAGGCAAAGACGGCAGTATTAAAAGCATTTATTACACTTCTCCCGAAGGACGATGCAAGAAGTTGAAGGCCAAAGATGTTGTTTACCTCGCTGTGGATGAATTCCAAGCCAATGGTGGCGATGGCTATGACCCCCAATTTTTCCCAAAGTCACAAGAGGTGAAAGGATTGAGCATGCCAACGACCACAGAAGCCTTTATCGCTTATTTGCGCACGTTGCCAAGTATTTGAATTGGTGCAAGAAGCCTTGAAGGGAAGTGAAGCATTTACAACAAAGTGACATCTCTATTATGCTTAAGACAGACAAGAATTTGAAACTCTACTATTCAATCAGTGAAGTGGCTGCGATGGTGGAGGAAAACGATAGTACGTTGCGATTTTGGGAACGTGAGTTTTCGCAACTCTCGCCCAAGAAAGTGCGTGGCATCCGCCAATATACGGCCGAGGACATAGAAACTGTACGCCTTATTCATAGCCTTGTGAAAGGACGTGGCCTTAAAATAGCGGCGGCTCGCGAGCTGCTCAAGAAAAATAAAGAGGGCGTGCAGCAGGCTACTGAAGTGATTGATCGCTTGCGGGCTATTCGTGCAGAGCTGGTACAGATGAAAGAAAACCTCGGAACAATAGAATAATTATGGCCAAGCAACGCACAGCTTATGTTTGCAGCCAATGCGGTTACGACACTCCCAAATGGGTGGGGCGTTGTCCCTCGTGTGGAGAATGGAACACGATGAAAGAAATCCGCCTTGGCAGTGAAAAAGGAAAATCGACGGCAGAGGAGCGCGCACACCGAGCCTTGGGCGAAAATGTGCATCAGGCACGCCCTGTTTCTCTTTCGGAGGTGAGTGTCGAAGAAGAGCCACGCATCGATATGCAGGATGCGGAGCTTAATCGGGTATTGGGCGGAGGGCTTGTGCCTGGGTCGGTGACTTTATTGGGGGGCGAACCCGGCATAGGTAAGAGCACCCTACTTTTGCAAACAGTATTGAAGCTGAAAAATAAACGGCTACTCTATGTCAGCGGTGAAGAGAGCGAACGGCAAATCAAACTCCGTGCCGACCGGTTG
>JALFTM010000027.1 GCA_022788345.1 Bacteroidales bacterium | reverse complement strand
GCGCCGAGTGAGGCGTTCGGAGAGTGGGAAACGCTCCGAATGCACCACCTTGCCGTTGGCAATAATGTCATAAAAGGCTGTGCCCACTTCTTTGTCCGAGGCAAAGAGGAGGTGCAGGCTTGTGCCATCGTCCGACAGACGGCTGTGGGTAAAGAGTTCGCCTACCTCGGCTTTCGGGATCAGCTCATCCTTTTCAGAGAAGACGAGGACAGAAGTGGTGTCAGTTGTCAGTGCACGGCGTTCCTGTGCCACTTCTGACTCGTTCACCTGCGTGGTGGTCACCACTTCATAGCGTCCCGAAGGAAGGTGTTTCAGGTCGGGAGTAAACTTCTCGCCCGTGCGGAAAGTGCCAGAGGTTACTACTTTTCCGTCCTTGCGCAACTCGTATCGTCCATGTGCGGAGATATTTTCTCCCGTAGCCGTGACTTGCTCCACGGAAATGGTCTTGGGCGTTTCCTTACACCATCGCTCGCCCCAGCCCGACACTTGGATGTAGCTCGTGCGGGCGGAGAGCGGTAGAGTAGTGGAGGTTTCAACCGTTTCGCCATTGGGCGCAGTGATCACCACTGCCACATTCATCATCATCCAGCCCTTGATTTTTTCGGGCAGTTGCACGGGAATGGTATATTCGCCCTTCTCGTTGGTCAGTGTCTCGCCTTTTTCCTCGGCTTTCACCGCCTGATTGTTGTCCCAAAAGTGGCGGTAAGGGCCATAGACTCCCACTTTATAACTCACCTTAGCCCCTTCGATGGGGAAGTCGGCATAGGTTTTAAGCGTACCTCCCACTTGAATTTTGTCGCCAAGCGCATAAGCCGTTTGGGGCTTGTTGAGTGTGGCAACGAGGGTTGGACGCTTGTATTCTTCCACCCTGATATCGGTCGAGGAGAGGGTTCTCTTGTCGCCCAAACGGCGAACTTCGACGTGCCACTGTCCCCAAAGCCCTTTCGTGGGTAGGACAAAGTTGGTCGTTGCCACGCCAAAAACATCGGTTTTGACCGTATCAGATTGTACCACCTCGTGGTTGGCGTTGCGCAGAATGAGACGCACGCTTTCTTCTTTCACCACAGTTGTGACATCGCCCTCCTGCTGGTAAACGATCGCAGAGGCTTTCACCGTTTGCCCGGGGCGATAGATGCCCCGATCGGTAAAGACAGAGAGCCGTGTTCCGCTGTTGGCTCTGGCGTTGATGTTGCTCTGGTGTGCATAAAGGCTTATGCCCAAAGCAGAGCGGTCGGTGGCAGTTTCGGCAAAGATGTTGGAAAATCCGTTGCCATTAGCATCGAACCGACAGTTTGCCAAGGCATCGAGCTTATAGTTAGTCACGTTGAGCCGATTGTGCACCTTTTGATACTGACGAAGCGTAGCATCTGGCTGAGGCATGCCCGTAGTGGCATCGACCACGGTCACTCGGTGGTCACTCTCCACCCCGAGATCGTAGACCATCAGATTGCTAACAGAAAAGAGAGCAACCTCTTCCACTTTACCATTGACCAGCAACTCAACAACATAGTTGCCTATGGGCAGGCCATCCAAGGTCACTATTTGTGTCTGCTCTTCGTAGGGGGCTTTTTTCTCCCAAGTGATGGTTTTGTTGTGGTGAGCGAGCGGAATGGTCATGGGAAGATACTCCCTCTTTTCCAAATCATCATAGCCGAACTTCGCCCATATATCTCCCCGCGAATAGTCCTTAAACTGGCGCAGACGCAGAGTGCCCTGCTGGTTGTTGCAGGCAGTGGCGTGGAGCTGGATCGGGCGGTTGGGGAGAAAGATGGTATTGTCTGTGTTGATGCCAAGCATTGGGCGTGTCATCTGTGCCACAGCATTTTTCAACTCTTGGGTGCGGGGATTGTTGGGATAGAGAGCAATGCCTCGTTGTGCAACATCGTAGCGCAAACGGACGCCTTCTTTCTCTATCTCCTCTGGATCGTTCACTTCGCTCAACAAGGGCGCAACGTCCATACTCCTCAAGAGTTCGGCCAAGGCGATGTAGGTTTCCACGTTGGCACTCACGTCCTCAAATTCCTTGGAGAGGGCTACGAGGCGGTTGTAAATATCGAGTCGTTCCTCATCGGCATTCTCTTGTTCAATCTCCAAAGCCTTGAGGCGATAGAGCAGTTCGGCAGAGCGGTTGCCGAGCTGTTGGTAGTGGTTCGCAATGCGTTCCGCCTCCTTTTGGCAGAGCGTATCGGGCAACACCTCACTGTTGCTTTCGAGCGCAGAGTAAGTGAGGGCGTGCAAGAGGTCGTCATTGAAAAGATGTGCGTCCTTGCCTTGCTCAAAGAGGGGGAGGAAATCCTTTGCCTTGGCATTGCTCAGCAACGAAAGGTCGGCAATGCTGGCGAGGAAGAGGTCGCGGGTATGGCGCACCTCCTCAGGATCGGCAAACTGAAAAGCTAACCGACGTTGTGCCGTTGCATTAAGCCACAGCGCACGCATCAGTGGCGTACTGGCTTTCTCTGCATAATTCTCCAAACGTTGCAACTCCACCCGTCCGCTGTCGCTCGAAATGCTCTCGGCATGGTAGCCTGTGAGGAGGTAAGTGCGCAGGAGTTGCACCTCGTTGCGCTCACGCTCGGCTTTGGTACGAATAACTTTGATACGTTCCAAGGCCGTTTTTGGCAAATCAGCCTTCGTGGCAGCATCGACCAACTTCCAAAGCTGATCATACGATTGTGCTTTGCTGGTTGTAGGTGCTGTAAGCAAAAAGAGAAGAGGCCATTTTTTAGACTCAAGCATAAGGATTTTATTTTTGAACGATACTTGGCCGTGAGTGCACTCTCTCATCGTTCGATATGGCGCAGTCGTCACACGGCTCGTGGATAGCCGAAAGTTAAACATTCTCGCAGAAATAAGGCCAACGGCAAGAAAAAAATTGCGCAAAAGGCATTTTCTTTTCTACAACCTTTAACATCGACCTTTCTGAGAATAATATAAAATAACAATCGGCAATCGTGGAGGAGCGTGCATCCGCAGCCATTATTTCCGCCTTGCGCCACTCAAGAAAACGGATTGCGCCTCGTGTTTTTTCAGGAGGCGTGTGCCGCAACCGCAGTTTCCACCCCATCGCTTCGACTTTTGAGCACAAAAAGAGGGCGAAACGCTCGGCACAAGTCGTTTCGCCCCCAATTGGCTACTGCAAAGATAACGCTCCGTGGCCTTTTTCGCAAGGGCAATTGTTGTCAAGTCTAAAAGACGAACCACAGCAAAACCCACCCGCTCATCGCCCCTCTTTCTTTGCTTTTCAAAAAAATATATGGACAGAAAGATGGCAAGCAAAAAAATCTCCTTATCTTTGTCTATAATAATAAATTCTATACTGCTCAGGATGCTGGGCAGCAATCATCAAACATTGAACCCCTATACATCCCAACTATGGTAGACGTAAAAGAATTGCTCAACGAATGTGGCGAAAAGATGGAAATGAGCGTGATGCACCTCGAAGATGCGCTCTCGCAAATCCGTGCAGGACGTGCCAATGTGCACATCCTCGATGGCGTTCGTGTGGAATACTATGGTACGATGTCGCCTCTCTCGGCCGTGGCTGGACTGACAACGCCTGACGCCCGCACCATCGCCATCAAGCCTTTCGACAAATCGCTCTTCAAAGTCATCGAAAAAGCCATCATCGACTCAGAAGTGGGCATCATGCCTGAAAACAACGGCGAAATTATTCGTCTCGGCATCCCACCCCTCACCGAAGAACGCCGTCGCCAGCTCACCAAGCAATGCTCCAAAGAAGCCGAAGATGCAAAAATTGCGATCCGCAACGTGCGCCGCGATGGTATCGACCGCCTCAAAAAAGCCATTAAAGACGGCTTGAGCGAAGATTTGGAAAAGGATGCTGAAGCCAATCTCCAAAAAATCCATGACCGCCACATCAAGAGCGTGGAAGAACTCTTGGAGAAGAAGAACAAGGAAATCATGACTGTGTAGGAAACGACCGCTACAAGGTATTTCTGTATGCACGGAACTGTCATCAAAAGCACTGGTAGCTGGTACGTTGTACGCACGGACGGCGGAGAGGAAGTGGAATGCAAGGTGAAAGGCAACTTTCGCCTGCGTGGCATCCGCTCCACCAACCCTGTGGCCATCGGTGACGGGGTCACCATCACGGACGATGGAGGCGATGTGGCCTTTATCACAGAAGTGGACGAACGCCACAACTACATCGTGCGAAAAGCATCGAACCTCTCCAAGCAAAGTCACATCTTAGCGGCCAACATCGACATGGCGTTCTTGATTGTGACCTTGGCGCGCCCCGAAACCTCCACCACTTTCATCGACCGATTTCTCGCCACAGCAGAGGCCTATCGTGTGCCCGTGACACTGGTGTTCAACAAAGTGGACACGCTCACGGAGGAGGAAAAGGAGGTGGTGGCGTATCTGACACACATCTACACGGAGATGGACTATCCTGTGGTGGCCATCTCCGCCCTTTCCGGTGAAGGAGTGGAGGGACTGACCACACTGATGAAAGACCGCCGTTGCTTGCTCGCAGGCAACTCCGGCGTGGGCAAATCGACATTGCTCAACCGCTTGGTGCCCTCCGCTGCCGTGCGCACAGCGGAAGTCAGCGAAACGCATGGCACAGGTATGCACACGACCACTTACAGCGAACTCTTCGACTTGCCTTTCGGAGGCTCGCTCATTGACATTCCCGGCATCAAAGGCTTTGGCACGTTCAACATGGAGGTCGAAGAAGTGGCCCACTATTTCCGCGATCTTTTCAAGGTGAGTGCCGACTGTCGTTTCAACAACTGCACACACCGCCACGAACCCGGCTGTGCCGTGCTTGAAGCCATCGAGGCGTTACGCATCGCGCCGTCTCGCTATGCCTCCTATCTCTCAATGCTCGAAGACAAGGAGGAGGGAAAATATCGCGACCAACCATAAGAAGAAAACGCACTGCCTGGCTCTTCTCTCACCGCAACCCTCTCCTATTTATTCACTTCATAACACCGCCAACTATGACCATCATTTTAATTCTCTTTGCACTGGCCATCCTCTTGGCCTTGGTAGAAGTGTACTTAGCTCCCGGTTTCGGCATTGCAGGCTTGGCCTCTGGAGGTTGTGCCATCGGTGCCATTGTGACAACTTACCAGCTGTATGGCATCGGAACAACATTCTTGGTGACGATAGGAGCTTTAGTGGCCTTTTTCCTTTTCATCTGGTATCTCTCACGCACCATTGCCAAGAGTCGCATGGCACTCCAAGCGAAAATTAACTCGGTGTCCACTCCTGAAGAACAGCTCGCTGTGGGCAAGGGCGACACAGGACACGCCCTTACTCGCCTCAACCTCGTTGGCCGTGCCCTCATCAACGGTCTCCAAGTGGAAGTGCGCAGCGAAGAAGGCTTCCTTGACGAAGGCACACCTGTCGTTGTTTCTCGCACGGTGGAAGGCGTTGTGTATGTGGTGAGCGGTGAAAAGAAATGACTATGATAGCAAAACTCCTTTGGGTGGACGATGAGATAGACCTCTTGCGCCCTCATGTGCTCTTCTTGCAGAGCAAAGACTACGATGTGGCTACGGCCTCCAATGGCATGGACGCCATAGAATTGTGTCGCGAACAGTCGTTCGACCTCGTGCTATTGGACGAAAACATGCCGGGACTCTCAGGGCTGGAAACCTTGCAAGCTATCAAGGAAATTCATCCCAACATCCCCGTTGTCATGGTCACAAAGAACGAGGAAGAAAACCTTATGGACCAAGCCATCGGGGCCAAGATAGCCGATTATCTGCTCAAGCCCGTGCACCCAAAGCAAATCCTCCTGACATTAAAAAAGAACATCCATCAGCGGGAAATCGTGGCCGAAGCGGCACAGACAGGCTATCGCCAAGAATTTGCCCAGCTGAGCATGCAGATGTCCGATACTTTGAGCATCCCCGACTGGCAAGAGTTGTACAAAAAACTCGTACACTGGGAGCTTGAACTCACCGACACGGATGGTGCCATGCAGGAGATGCTCCTCACGCAAAAGCGAGAAGCCAACCAGCTCTTCGCCCGCACCATCAAAAAGCACTATGAGCAATGGATCAACCTCCCTGAGGAACGCCCCACGATGAGCCCCGATGTGATGAAGAAAGCCATCTTCCCACGCTTAAAAGAGGGCAGAAAAGTCTTCATGATAGTTTTCGACAATTTCCGCTTCGACCAGTGGCGCATCATCAGTCAAGAACTCTTTGAAGATTTCGAAATAGAAGAGGATCTTTATTGCACCATTCTCCCCACAGCCACCCAGTATGCTCGCAACGCCATCTTCTCAGGCTTGATGCCACAGCAAATCAAGGAGATGTACCCCCGCTTATGGGTGGAAGAAGAGGAAGAGGAGGGCAAAAACAACCACGAGGCAGAACTGCTCCAAACGCAACTCGACCGCTTCCGTCGCCGTGAAACGTTTGCTTACAACAAGCTGAACGACTCGGCTGCCGTAGAACGATTTATCGCCCAAATACCACAGGTCAAAAGCCATGCCTTGAACGTTGTTGTTATCAACTTCATCGACATTCTTTCCCATGCCCGCACCGACAGCCGTATGATGCGAGAATTGGCGGCAACCGAGGCCGCCTATCGTAGCATCACGCAGTCGTGGTTCCGCCACTCGTCTGTCTACGAACTTTTCAAGGTGCTCGCCACCCTCGATTGCGACATCATTCTCACCACCGACCATGGCAGTATTCGCGTGGATGAGCCATCCAAAGTGGTGGGCGACAAGAATGTGAACACCAATCTGCGCTACAAGCTCGGCAAGACGCTATCCTACAATGCCAAAGAAGTGTATGAAGTGCGCAATCCTAAGCACATCGGCCTGCCAGCCCCCAACCTCAGCACGACCTACATCTTTGCGACGGGCGAGAAGTTCTTTGCTTATCCGAACAACTATAACCACTACGTGCAGTATTATCGGGACACGTTCCAACATGGTGGCATCTCGTTAGAAGAAATGCTTGTCCCCCTCGTCCGCCTCACCCCCAAAGGGCGTTGAGCACTCTACACCAACCTTTGAAATGCCATGCTGTGCGCCCTCCATCCGCGAAGAGCGTCCAGAGGTGGCATTTTTCTTTTTCTTTCATCCTTTCCTACAATGACGACAACCAATCTCCGCCTCCGCTTTTGTCACGTGGCCGTGGCACTGCTCCTCTCACTGCTCCCCT
>JALFTM010000026.1 GCA_022788345.1 Bacteroidales bacterium | reverse complement strand
CCGTATCCAAGAGGGTGACGTGGTGATTTTCTTCAACTATCGCAACGACCGCGCTAAAGAACTCACACAAGTTCTCTCTCAAGTGGATATGGAAGCTGAAGGCATGACCACCATTCCAAACATCCAGTTCTATAGCATGACACCCTATGACGCTACATTCACGAGCGTAAAGGTGCTCTTCCCCAAAGAGAACGTGCAAAACACCCTCGGCGAATATCTTTCGGCCAAAGGTTTGACACAGCTCCACACGGCTGAGACAGAGAAGTATGCCCATGTGACATTCTTTTTCAATGGCGGTCGTGAAGAGCCTTTTGTTGGCGAAGAACGTATTCTTGTGGCTTCGCCCAAGGTGGCAACCTATGACCTCAAACCCGAAATGAGTGCCTTTGAGTTGAAAGACAAACTCGTGGAGGCAATCAACAGCGACAAGTTCGACTTTATTGTAGTGAACTTTGCCAATGCCGATATGGTGGGACACACGGGCGACATCACCGCAATTGAGAAGACGGTGAAGACGGTGGACAGTTGCTTGAGCGAAGTGATACCCGCAGCCCTTGCACACGGATTTGAGTCTATCATCATCGCCGACCACGGCAATGCTGACAATGCACTCAACGCTGACGGCACAAAGAACACAGCCCACTCCCTCAACCCCGTACCTTTCATTTACGTGACGGAGAACACTTCGGCCACGGTGAAGAATGGCGTGTTGGCCGACGTAGCCCCCTCCATTCTCCATATCTTGGGCTTGCCACAGCCACAAGAGATGACAGGCCTGAACCTCATTGAAGATTAAAGAGACCATTACTGCCTCTTAAATTCCCTCATCCTCTGCGCCGACAACTCATCGGTGCAGGGGATTTTTCGTAAGGTCTCACGATAAATGCGTATCTTTGCAGACAAAAGTTATAGACAATGATTACAGCCGAACAACTCAAGGACATAAAAGAACGAGTGGACGCCCTGCGCCGCTATTTGGATATAGACGCCAAGACCATCCAATTGGAAGAGGAACAACTGCGCACGCAGGCCCCTGACTTTTGGGACGATGCCAAGCGTGCCGAGGAGCAGATGCGCCTTGTCAAAGGCATTGAAAAATGGATTGTGGATTATAAGGCCGTGGCTGCACTCGTTGAAGAGACTGAAATTGCGTTCGACTTTTTCAAAGAAGAAATGGTCACGGAAGAAGAAGTGGACCACAACTACGCCCGTGCCACGGAAGCCCTTGAGGCTTTGGAGCTTCGCAATATGTTGCGACAAGAAGAAGACAGCATGTCTGCCGTATTGAAGATTAACTCTGGGGCAGGAGGCACAGAGAGTCAGGACTGGGCTTCGATGCTGATGCGCCTCTATCTGCGTTATGCGGAAGCACAGGGCTATAAAGCGACCATTTCCAATCTTCAAGAGGGCGATGAGGCTGGCATCAAAACCGTGACAATGGAAATAGAAGGCGACTTCGCTTACGGCTATTTGAAGAGCGAGAACGGCGTTCACCGCTTGGTGCGCGTGTCGCCCTATAACGCACAAGGCAAACGCATGACCAGTTTCGCTTCGGTGTTCGTGACCCCACTTGTGGACGATAGCATTGAAGTGAATATCGACCAAAGCAAAATTTCTTGGGACTTGTTCCGTTCTGGAGGTGCTGGTGGTCAGAATGTAAATAAGGTGGAAACTGGTGTGCGTCTGCGCTATCAGTACACCGACCCCGACACTGGCGAGACGGAGGAAATCCTTATCGAAAACACAGAAGGGCGTAAGCAGCTGGAAAACCGTGAGAACGCCATGCGTCTGCTCCGCTCACAGCTTTACGACCGAGAACTTCAGCGTCGCAAGGCCGCCCAAGCGAAGATCGAAGCAGGCAAGAAGAAAATCGAGTGGGGGTCGCAAATCCGCTCCTATGTCTTCGACGACCGCCGTGTTAAGGACCATCGCACAGGCTTTCAAACTTCTGATGTAGGCGGTGTTATGGATGGAAAAATCGACGGCTTCATCAAGAGTTATCTCATGGAGTTCGCTGGCAACGAGGAAGAGTAACCCATGGCCTACCTTCCCATCTTGCAAGTAGGGGATGTGCTGGTGTCGCCCGACATCCTTACCGAATGTTTTTGTTGCGACCTTGAGGCGTGCAAAGGAGCTTGTTGCATCGAAGGCGATGCAGGCGCACCCGTGACGCTGGAAGAGGTTGCAGAGCTCGAAGATGCTCTCGATGAGGTTTGGCCTGACCTTAGTGCTTCGGCACAAGCTATCATTGACACACAAGGGGTTGCTTATACCGATCAGACGGGAGAACTTGTCACTTCCATCGTGGGCGGAAAGGACTGTGTTTTTACGTGTTATGACGACAAAGGTTGCTGCCTTTGTGCCACAGAACGCCTCTATCGTGCTGGACGCAACGCTTGGAGCAAACCCATCTCTTGTGCCCTGTATCCCATCCGTGAGAAAGTGTTTGACGATGGCACAGTGGCACTCAATTATGACCGCTGGGACATTTGTCGCCCTGCCGTTCAGAAAGGGAAAACACTCAAACTACGCATCTACGAGTTTCTGCGCGGACCGCTTACCACTCGGTTTGGCGAAGCATGGTACGCCGAACTTTGCACCATTGCCGATGAACTAAAATCACAGGGGTTGATATAGTTGTACTTGCTTACGAATGACTACCTTTGCAGTAGCAAAGACACCACCCCAAGACGCATAAGACACCAACGCCGACAACCCTCCACAATGCCTCTTTCGACACGATGATGTCGAAATTGGAAACGGCGACAAAGGCTGTCGACGCTATCATATTGGCATAAACATGAAGTACGGTGGGCATGTCATTACGGCAGAACGCCTCGCCGATGGGCGAATGATGTATTATGACGCACAAAGCGACACATTCCTCAAAATCGAAGAATATGCCGCCCGTGATGTAGAGTATTTCGAGGTTCTTATCTCATCAACATTAAGCACCCGCTGGACTTTTCCTGCGGGGCTTATTTTTATGATATGCGGGTGTCCCAAGTAACGGGGGCGGTCAGCGTAATCAACATGGAAATACCTGTACCCGCTACGCTCGGCGGAGGGGCGCACGATACTGTACCCGTTCCTCTCTGCATACTGTTTTGCGATGTCGTTATAATCTTTCATTTTCTTGTTTGCAAATTTAGTTGTTTTCACCCGGTTGTGACTTGCTTACGAATGACTACCTTTGCAGTAGCAAAGACACCTACACTCGCTTCGTCGAGTGAGGTAGCCACGTTGTGACTTGCTTACGAATGACTACCTTTGCAGTAGCAAAGACACCAAGAGAATAAATAAGCCAAGGTAGAGGAGTGTTGTGACTTGCTTACGAATGACTACCTTTGCAGTAGCAAAGACACCGTTCGTCTCCATTAGCTGTATTAGTTTCAAGTTGTGACTTGCTTACGAATGACTACCTTTGCAGTAGCAAAGACACCATCGAAGTTAAGCAGATAGCGAAACCCAGGTTGTGACTTGCTTACGAATGACTACCTTTGCAGTAGCAAAGACACCCTTTGTGCGAGCGGTTTTGCATCGTCTTAGTTGTGACTTGCTTACGAATGACTACCTTTGCAGTAGCAAAGACACCGTATTATCCTCAGGCGAGAGAGTGTGCGGTTGTGACTTGCTTACGAATGACTACCTTTGCAGTAGCAAAGACACCTCATTCTTTGTAAATGATTAAGAATGTGGATGTTATGGTCTAATTTAGAATTAAAAAATGGTGTCTATACAAGAAGCACATTCTGAAAAGAATATGCTTCTTGCTTTGTAGTTACTGGGCATTCCAATGCTTCTGTATGAACGAAAGGAATGCGAACTGTCCCGTAGGCGTTAAAATAATTCCAATTGAATGGGGCCAGTTTGAGGCTTTTCGGCCTTAGCACTGATAAAAAGCTCAATCTCTGAAAACTGTTTATCCGTGATAGTGAGCATACACACTTTTCCCTGTTTTGGAATCAAATTCCTGACACGCCGTCGATGGACCATGGCGTTTTCTACTGAGGCACAATGTCGGGTATAAACTGAAAGCTGAAACATAGTGAACCCATCTGCCATGATCCTTTTTCGGAACTCGGCAGCTACTTTGCGCTGTTTAGGAGTTTCGGTGGGAAGGTCGAAGAATACAAGGATCCACATGACTTTATACTCATTGAGTCGTAGCATGATATTGTCAGAATCAGAGTTGAGGATAGAGGATTTTCCGTTGCTCGCCTGCGAAACATCTTTGTAGGGATGCTGCGGTGAGGGTCGCTGCTATCATGAGCGGACTCCGTTTGCCCTCGATTTGCACATCGAGAGTTGGAGTCTGCAAAAGATATGTTTTTATCTCTGTGGTGAGCGTGGTACAATCGACTCCCGACCTAATAAGCTTTAACACGTGCAAATCAAGATACGGACGATAAGGCTCAATGATGTCGTCGGCCAAACAATAAGCATTGTAGCGATTGTGGTGATGAATGCCTAAAGTGGGGAGTAATCCTGTGGAAACGAGTGCTCGTGCGATGACAGCTCTCAATATGGCATATCCGTAGTTGAGCAGATGGTTGGGAGGATCTTCGAAGCGTCCTCGAACGAAATGTTCGTAGTCCTCGCTGAAGAGTTGCTTCCAGTAGTATGCGGCAGCTCTTCCCTCCAAGTTGTCGGGGTCTCCGCTACGCACATCTTTTGCCCATTTGTCCATGCATCCAGTAGGGGCATCAGTACAGAGTCGTAACACTTCTGCCTGATTGGCAATTTTGCAACGCACAGTTTGCTGCCACAGTTGCTTTTTGAGCGGAAGAGAAGCATTAACCTGATCTCGAAACCGCTCATTCTGCAAAGTATTGCCAGACAAAGGGAGCATCATCCCAGTAGGCATGTGCTTTTCGTTGCAAATGACCAATGCCACATTGTGGTCCGTCAGATAGCCCATAAGGGCATGAGACAGGGTGATTTGTGGATGTTCCAATACTATCACCCCGATGTCCTCAATGGCTCGAGTCACCACCACCTCCTCGCCAGAGGCATTGGTGCGTTGGATGACCAATTGCCCTAAGCGAAGAGAAAGATAGGTGGGATTTGCGAAGAAGAGTGTTCGTTTGATCATAGCGAGGAGAATTATCGAAGAATGCGCTTAATGCGCCCAAGGCGGTCTACTTCGAGTTTCCAACAAACGGCTTTGATCATGGGCTGCGTGGTGTTGTCTTTGAAGTCAACGGCACGTTCCATTTTATTGTGAGATTCTAATTCTAATTTATCGGCAATGACGGTAGCGATGCGATGGGGTACGAATTGGCATTGCTTTTTCGAAGAACTCACCATCTTGTAGATGCCTTCCACTCTCAATTCATGAATGGAGAAATTCTCATTTTCCATTTCCTCCGGTGAGGGTGCATATACCAAATCATTTGGAGAAAGAGAAAAACGCAATGGATTGCCGTCTTTGTCTTGTTCTGGCACTGGACATAATCCCTGTTTTTTCCGTTCAATGGCCACGTTGAGAGGAATTGTTTCAAACACCCTTCCTTTTGGGGAATCGTAGATGGCAAAGAAGAGATTTGTGTCTTGTTGCGCTTTTACCCATTTCTTTGAGCGATTGCCACGGTGTCCGACTTGGAATTTTGTACCCAAGCTTTCGTACAACCGTACCTTTTTGATGGGTTGATGGGATTTTCCATCGTTGTAGTGGGCAATGTTGGCATTGAGTTCTTCAAGCCCTTCGGGAGAGAAGGCTGCTTTTGGGTCATTACCTTTGGCGTGGAGATAATTTCTCAGTATCTTTCGGATGCCGCTGTCGGTGATTTTGTCGATGTGCTTTGCTGTGAAGCTATCATCGATCGCAGTTCGCGAAGCCGTGAAGTTATCATCCCAATACCTGCACTCTATGCTTTTGACACTTATCCCCTCGAACTGATTGTTCATGGCCGCAAAATGTGCCACAATCGCCTTGTCAGAATAGCCCTTTTGTCTCAGGTCTTGGATAAAGAGACGTAGTTTTTTATTTACGATCAGCGTCGGTGTTTTCAGAGCCTTCGCCAATGGGGATGATTTAGTAAACTGCATTTTGACTCGTCCGTGTACAGTATCTTTGTGTAACGACTGGCGGATAG
>JALFTM010000025.1 GCA_022788345.1 Bacteroidales bacterium | reverse complement strand
ACGATGGTAGTGGGCATACCGCCCATTTCGGCTGCGGTGTCGGTGAAAGACGACCAGTAGCTACCGAGAAGCTCATCTGTCTGGGCGAGGGTGAAGAGGTCTACGACAGCATCTTCCATGCCCGATAGTGTGTTCCGTTGCACGGGCGATGTTTGCGTGAGTAGACGTTGGCCATAGCGTTGGGAAAGTGTGTGGCGCACACGACTATCATCGGTGGAAAGGAAGAATGTGGCATTTGGCCGACTATCCATGGCTGCAATGAAAGCCGAGAGTGGACTCTTAGAGATGCTTTCTGTGTTGTCGGTGCGACGGATGTGTACACCAATGGTGTGCGTGCCAAACTGTGTTTTCAGGGCATCGATGCGGTGTTGCAGATGTGGTAAGGGGCGAAGCCGATGGGCAAGGACGGGCGAATAAGGCCCTTGTGCATAGCAGGTCGAAGCGTAGAAGCGAGCGTGTTGGGCAAGTAGCTGTGGTAAGTTTCCGTGACGGCTGGGTAGGAGATTAGATACTTGTTTGTCGAAGAAAAGGAGGCGGAAAAGAGCTGGGAGATGAAGGTTTTTGCGTGCAATCGGTGTTTCGTGCCAATGGCGATGCGCAATCGTCAATTCTTTTTGCTCCCACGGCAAAAAAAGTTCTTCGAACCATGCCCCACATTCTGCCGATTTACTCCATGCCAAGCGCACAGGACGGTCAATCTCCGACATAAGGGCAGAAATGGAAAGTAGCACGCGGAGACGATTGCACAAACCGCCTTCGGGAACGATAACTATTCTTGGGTCGTTTCGGTGGATGAGGGAATATAGTGAGCGTGGCATGAAGAAAGGTAATGTTGCGGTTAAAAGTGATGTTTGCGATGGAGCGATGGCGGTGTTGGCACGTCCGACCTTATGACTGGCAATAGGAACAGCCCCTCCCCTTATGGCAGAAAGTGGGAGGGGCTGTGGAGGTTTGAACCATTGACCTCTTTGAGAGACTATTCGTTGGTGCTCGTGTCTTCTGAGAGCGAAGTGGATGAAGGCTGAGGTTTCTTCTTTCTTGCCTTGGCTTTGATGCGGTCGAAGCCTTCGCCAAAGACGCCGACAACCTTGCTTTGCGATACGAAAGCCGTGGGGTCGATGGCTTGAATGATGCGGAAGATGTTGGTGCTCTCTCGGCGACGTGCTAAGAGAACGAGCACCTTGCGCTCTGTTTTGGTGTACCAGCCTTGGCCGTTCAACACGGTGATGCCACGCTCGGTCTCGGCCATGATGGCCTCGGCAATCTCATCGTATTTGCGAGAAAAGATGAGAAATTGCACGGACTGGCGACCACGATCCACGACATAGTCGAGGAGGATGTTGGCGATGATGAGTGTGCAATAGCCATAGAGCAACTTGTTGAGCGAACCTATCTCCGTGAAGAGTGAAGAGCTGATGATGAGAATGTCGATGAACATTACCATCTGGCCGAGGGTGATGTCGCGGTATTTATTGACAATGGCGGCGATGATGTCTGTGCCACCCGTGCTTCCGTTGCTGGCGAAAACCATACCGAGAGCAACGCCTTCCAAGGCTGCACCCATCACACAGGCCATAAACGACTGTTCGCCGAGAAGCATTGGCAAGCCATTGCCACTCTGTTCATAGCCGCCTACCAAAGTTCTCACCCCGTTCACCATTTCATAGACGGCAGGGTGTGTTGCGCCATACTCTCGCATCAGCGGTTCGGCAATGGCGAGGAAGAAGCTGAGTGTGCCTACGGCATAGACCGTCTTGATACTGAACTTCCAGCCAAGTATGACGATGGCTGCCACCATTAGTGGGATGTTAATAAAAAGATAGGTGACCCACGTGGGTACGTGGAGGGTGTAGTAAAGCAAAGCACCGATACCAGCTACGCCACCAGTGGTGATTTCGTAGGGGAGTTGGAAGCAGGTGTAGCCCACGGCATACATCAAGAGACCGAGAGTGATGAATGTGTAGTCCTTCGACTCTTGGAGGAGCGTTAAGTGAAACTTCTGTGCCATAGTAAGTGGAGGAGTGGAAAAGGCCTCTCCGCCCCAAAAATGTTGTTGGGGCGGAGGGTGAATTTATTTCTTGAGAACGAAATTGACAATGCGTCCGGGGACAACAACAATTTTGGCAATCTCTGCGCCGTCGAGATACTTTTGCGTTTGCTCGTTGGCTAAGGCTGCGGCCTCGATGTCGGCTTTCTGTGCATCGGTGGGGAAGTCCATCGTAAAGCGGGTTTTGCCGTTGAACGAGATGCTGAGCGTGACGCTGTCTTCTTTGAGGAAGTCCTCGTTGAATGCAGGCCAAGGCGCATCGCACACAGTGGTTTCGTGGCCGAGCAAATGCCAGAGTTCCTCTCCAATGAAGGGACAGAAAGGCGAAAGGAGTATCACAAATTGTTCCAAGACCTCACGGCTGGTGCATTTTTGCTGGGCCAACTCGCTCACAGCTATCATGAAGGCTGCCACGCTGGTGTTATAGGACATCTCTTCGATGTCTTCTGTGACTTTCTTAATGAGTTTGTGGAGAGTTTTGAGGTTCTCCTTTGTGGGAGCTGTGTCGGTGATGGCGAGCGTGTCGTCCTTGCCGAAGAAGAGGTTCCATACCTTACGCAAGAAGCGGAAACAACCATCGATACCATTGAGGTCGAAAGGTTTGCTCTGTGTGATAGGACCGAGGAACATTTCGTAGAGGCGCAGGGTGTCTGCCCCATAGCGTTCAACGATGGTGTCGGGGTTCACAACGTTGTACATCGACTTGGACATCTTCTCCACAGCCCATCCGCAGATGTATTTGCCGTCTTCGAGGATGAATTCAGCGTCGGCATAGTCGGGACGCCATGCCTTAAAGGCTTCGAGGTCGAGCACATCGTTCGTTACGATGTTCACATCAACATGCAGAGGTGTCACTTCGTACTGGTCTTTTAGCCCAAGGCTAACGAAAGTGTTGGTGTCCTTGATACGGTACACGAAGTTGGAACGGCCCTGTATCATGCCCTGATTGACAAGGCGTTGGAACGGCTCTTCCACACAGCTTTTGCCGAGGTCGAAGAGGAATTTGTTCCAGAAGCGACTATAAATCAAGTGTCCCGTGGCATGCTCCGATCCGCCCACATAAAGGTCTACGTTCTGCCAGTATTGGCGCACGGCGTCATCGGTGAGTGCTTCGGTGTTACGAGGATCCATGTAGCGGAGATAGTAGGCACTGGACCCTGCAAATCCCGGCATGGTGTTGAGTTCGAGGGGGAAAATGGTTTGATGGTCGATCTTGCTGTTCTCTGTGATGCAACGATTGACTTCGTCCCACGCCCAACGTGTGGCGTTGCCGAGTGGGGGTTCGCCGCTCTCCGTGGGTAGGAACTTGTCCACTTCGGGCAACTCTAAGGGAAGACAGGCTTCGGGAATCATCTGTGGCATTCCCTCTTTGTAATAAACGGGGAATGGTTCGCCCCAGTAGCGTTGGCGACTAAAAATTGCGTCGCGGAGGCGGAAGTTTACTTTTACACGGCCAATGCCCTTCTCTGTGACATATTGTTTGGTCTTGGCGATGGCTTCTTTGATGTTCAGGCCGTTGAGTGAAAATCCGTCCACTGTGGTCTTACCTGTGGTGGGGGAGTTGGTGACGATGCCTTCCTTGGCATCGAAACTCTCTTCGCTGACATCGCAGCCCTCTACGAGGGGAACGACGGGGAGGTTGAAGTGACGGGCAAAAGCGTAGTCGCGACTGTCGTGGGCTGGCACTGCCATGATGGCCCCCGTGCCATAGCCAGCGAGGACGTAGTCGCTCACCCAAATGGGGATTTCATCGCCTGTGAACGGATTGATGGCATAGCTTCCTGTGAACACACCGCTCACCTTTTTGCCGGCCATGCGGTCTAGTTCTGTGCGGTGTTTCACTTCTTCGAGATAGGCCGCTACGGCCGCCTTTTGTGTGGGTGTGGTGAGGATCTCAACGAGTTCGCTTTCAGGTGCGAGCACCATGAATGTGACCCCGAAAATGGTGTCGGCGCGTGTGGTGAAAATGGTGAAAGTTGTGTCGCTATCTTTAACCTTGAAAGCCATCTCTGTGCCTTCGGAACGACCAATCCAGTTGCGTTGTGTCTCCTTGATGGAGTCGCTCCATTGCACGGTGTCGAGTCCGTCCAAGAGGCGTTGCGAATAGGCCGAGATGCGCAGACACCATTGTTTCATCTTCTTCTGCACCACGGGATGACCGCCACGCTCGCTCACACCATCGACCACTTCGTCGTTGGCCAATACTGTGCCGAGAGCGGGACACCAATTGACCATCGTTTCGCCAAGGTAGGCCAAACGATAGTTCATCAGCGTTTGTTGTTGCTCCACGCTACTCATACTGCTCCATGCTTCGGGGGTGAAAGTGAGCGCTTCGCTTTGTGCCACATTTAGCCCCTCTGTGCCCTGCTTCTCAAAGTGGGCAATGAGTTCGGCAATCGGTTCGGCACGTTGCGTGGTGTAGTTATAATAGCTTTGGAACATACGTTGGAAAGCCCATTGCGTCCAGTGGTAGTAGTTTGCATCGCAGGTGCGCACCTCTCTGTCCCAGTCGAAGGAGAAGCCGATCACATCGAGTTGCTCGCGGTAACGTGCCACGTTCTGTTCGGTGGTGATGGCAGGGTGCTGTCCTGTTTGGATGGCATATTGCTCCGCTGGCAAGCCATAGGCATCGTAGCCCATGGGGTGCAAGACGTTAAAACCATTGAGGCGTTTGTAACGGGCGTAAATGTCACCTGCTATGTAGCCGAGAGGGTGGCCAACGTGTAAGCCTGCTCCACTGGGATAGGGAAACATTGAAAGGACGTAGAATTTGGGCTTTGAAGCGTCCAATTCAACGTGATAAGTTTTCTGCTCAGCCCATTGCTGACGCCACTTCTTTTCGATGGAGGAGAATGTATATTCCATGTAGTCTTGTTTGTCGGTATGCAGTGTGCGTGTCAAGGCGCACCTGTGGTGTAGATACTATGTTGCAAAGGTACAAAAAATGAGGCGATAGTTAGTGCTTTTTAGCACAAGATGTTTTGTGAGGCGATGCAGATGGGGTGGTGGAGCGTTTTTCTCACTCCGTGGCCCATTGATGTGAGGTGGCGCGACGAATGAGAGGTGGCTTTATTGCTGGTCCTATGTCTTCCGTTTGCCTGCCCGCAACTCGCGCAAGGCGGCTTTCTCGCCAACAACCCAAAGGATGTCGCCGAGTTGGAAGCGTCGGGCAGGGTCGATGATGGTCAGCGATTCGTTGTTCTCCTCTATGCCAACGACCATGCAGTTGAATTGTTCGCGAAGGCCACTTTCTTGTAGAGTTTTTTCAAGGAGGATGCTGTCGTGATCCACCACGAACTGCTCAAGTTTCATCTCCCGTTTCTCCATCTGGCTATCGTCTTCGTCCACTTCGCTTGTGAGAGCGTGGCTGAAGGCTTTCAGTTGCTCGTCCGTACCGATGGCTTCTACCTTGTCGAAAGGGAAAAGGAGGGTGTTGCCATCGGGGATGTTGATACGGCGTTTCCCACGGATGATGCTACTGATATGGATGCCAAAGAGGGTTCTGAAGTGAAGATCTTTGAGCAGATGTCCTGCCCATGTGCTGTTTTCAGGAATTTCGAAGAGACTGATGTGGACGTTGCGATCCAAGAGATGATGGGCATAAACCGGTTTTTTGTGTCCCAAAATGATGGTTTCAATCTCCTTGGAACGTAGGTTTTGGATAAAGAGGCGTTCCATTTTGATGCCTCTTTGTTTGAGACGGCGTGAGAGGATGATGGGGATAATCAACGCACAGGCGATGCTGATGAGCAGGGCGTTGGATATGTAGGTTAGCTTATAGGACGTATAAAAGATGAGTGCCACGCTGATACCTATTCTCACCAAAACGGTGAAAATTAGTGGTAGGCGGTTGCGGTGTCCCTCCGTCCATAGTGTTTTGAATTCCTGACTGTGGTTGGGTTTGCTGATGATGATGCGCAGGAATGGAGAGATGAGAAGAATGGTGAGGAGGACACCCGCCAAATTGCCCCATACATTGGACAAGACTTCATGCGCAATGGGCAAGAAAAAGTTGAGCATCAACAGGATGATGGCCATGCAGATGATGACGTTTATCAAAGTGATGTACGACATCTGCAAGAGCAATGTCTTCCAATGGTTGTCGGCCGAGGACTTTTCTTCGCCAATGTTGAGGCGACGCAAGGTTTTTACCCATCGTTGTGGCAGATTGGCTTCGATGAAATCGTAGCAAGGACCGGCCGATTTGATGATATAGGGCGTGAGAAAAGTGGTGAGAGCCGAGGCTGCTACGATGACTGGATAAATGAAATTGCCGATGACTCCGAGGCTTAGTCCCAAAGTGGCGATGATGAAAGGAAACTCACCGATTTGTGCCATGGAAAAGCTACATTGCATCGAGGTTTTGAGCGATTGTCCGCTGAAGAGGAATGCCAATGTGCCGAAGATGGCTTGTCCCACGATGATGAACGCCACAATGGCAACGATGGGCAAGGCGTATTCGATCAGCACTTGCACCTCTACGAGCATACCTACCGACACAAAGAAAATGGCTCCGAAGAGGTCTTTGATAGGATCCACCACTTTTACAATCTTGCTACCCTCGATGGTTTCGGCAAGGATTGACCCCATGACGAATGCTCCGAACGCACTGCTAAATCCCACTTGTGCCGACAGCACCGCCATTAAAAAACAGAGTGCCAGCGAAATGATGACGAGGATTTCGTTCGTCAAATGTTTTCTGATTTTACGCAAAAGGAGCGGAACGGTAAAGATGCCCACGACGAACCATAGAATGACGAAAAAGCCTATTTTGGACAATGTGCCCACGAATTGTAAACCACTCACAGCGCTCCCCACGGCCAAAGTGGGAAGGATAACCATCATGATAATGGATGTCACGTCCTCCAAGACCAGCACACTCATGACGATGTCGGTGAATTTTTGGTGTTTGATTTTCAGGTCGTTGAACGTTTTATAAATGATCGTTGTACTGCTACAAATGGCAAATATGGCCGCGATGAACACGCCCTCCATGTGTGTCCATCCGAAGAGTCGCCCTGCACCATAACCCACGACCGACATGGAGGACACAATGCCTATCACAGCGATGAAAGGCGAGAGTCCTAACTTCATGATGCGCTTGAACGAGAAGTCGAGACCCATGGAGAAGAGGAGGAAGATGACCCCGATGTCGGCCCAAAGCTTGATGTCGGCTTGGTCGATGACGGAAGGCACATAGGGCATATGTGGCGAAACGAGGAAGCCTGCCACGATGTAGCCTAAAACAAGGGGTTGCTTGAGCTTTTTGAACAAAATAGTGACAACACCTGCTACGACAAGGATAAGGGCAAGATCGTTGATGAGGCTGGGGATTTGGGACATAGGCAAAGATGGTATATAGGAAAAGAAGAGTAAAGAGGGTACGCCTGCTTCGAACCACACGCTGTGGGAAGCAGACGCAGATGGCGCACGAATGAAAGCATACGCCACTCACTATTGCAAATATACAAAAAAACTTGCCAAAAATGAGAGAAAAATAAGGGGCTTAGGCGCAGAAAGTATAGGGAAAACATAGAAACTGCTATAAGAATAGATGTTTTATGTGAGAATTGAAAAATAGAAATTATTATAAGGTTATTTCTTTATGAAAGAAAAATATATTTCGATTTTTCTTTTCTGTTTGAAATAAGTTTTATACTTTTGCAAAACAAATCACATAAACACTAAGAGATATGAGTAAGTTGATCAAACCACAGGGATATAGTCCCCTTCTCGACATGAGGCAGACGGAACAAGGCATTAAGTTGATAAAAGACTTTTTCCAGCAAAATCTTTCGACCGAATTGCGTTTGCGTCGTGTGACAGCACCGCTTTTCGTATTGCAGGGCCTGGGTATCAACGACGACCTCAATGGCGTGGAGCGCGCTGTCACCTTTCCCGTGAAAGATTTGGGCGACGCCAAGGCCGAAGTGGTGCATTCTTTGGCCAAGTGGAAGCGTCTGACTTTGGCCGAGTATGAAGTAGAACCTGGCTATGGTATCTACACGGATATGAATGCCATTCGTGCCGATGAAGAATTGGATAATCTCCATTCACTCTATGTCGATCAATGGGACTGGGAGGCGGTTATCACGCCAGAACAGCGCAATCTCGACTTCCTCAAAAGTGTGGTGCGCCGCATTTATTCGGCCATCTTGCGCACCGAGTACCTTACCTGCGAAACCTATCCGCAACTCCAACCTTTTCTCCCTGCCGACATCCATTTCATCCATAGCGAAGAGCTCCTGAAGATGTATCCTAATCTCACGGCCAAGGAACGAGAGGATGCCATCACCAAGACATATGGGGCGGTGTTCGTTATCGGTATCGGCGGTCAGCTGTCCAATGGTGAGAAACACGACGGACGCGCTCCCGACTATGACGACTGGTCGACGGAGAATAGCGATGGTTTCTTGGGGCTGAATGGCGACATCTTGATTTGGAATCCTGTCTTGGGCCGTTCTTTCGAGCTTTCTTCCATGGGCATCCGTGTGGACAAAACGGCCTTGGAGCGCCAGTTGGTTTTGACAGGCGAAGAGGGGCGCAAACAACTCTATTTCCACCAGCAGTTGCTCAACGACAAGTTGCCTTTGAGCATCGGGGGAGGCATCGGCCAAAGCCGTCTCTGTATGGTGATGCTTCAGAAGGCACACATCGGTGAAATCCAAGCCAGCATTTGGTCGGATGAGATGCGCCAAGAGTGCGAAGCCGCTGGTATGCCATTGATCTAAGAGTTGTCCGCTCGTTTCCAACGCGCGCAAATTTGTCAACTTTTGCTTATTACAATCTCTTAGAACAAACAGAAGTAAATCTAAGTGCGCTTTTCACTCAAACGGGAGGCGCAGGAAGAAAATTTTTGAGGCGCAAGAAGAAATTTCTTCTTGCGCCTCAAAAATGACGTTGTGCAAACTGCTGTTTGTGAGGTGATTGTTGTTTGTTTTATAAGTCTTCCTTTTTCAACCATTGATATGCCATACGGGGCGAATGGTCGTGAACATAGATGGTGCCACGATGTGCAAAGCCGTGCTTTTCCAAGCAGTGGCGCATGGGGCTGTTGTCGGCATGGGTGTCGACCCGAAGATGTGTTGCAAGTGTGCTACAATGGTGGAAAATGGTGGCGAACACTCCGTGTACTCCCATCCCGCTCATCACCCGATGTAATACATGATAGGGCGTTTCGCTGTGTTCCCAGTGGCCATTCTCAATGACTTGATAAGTGGGGTCAGGGCCGGACATGAAAGCAAAGTAAGCCACCACCCGTTCTGCCTCCAGACATACAAAGCTGGCATTCATCGCCATGTCTTTGGCGATGTCTTCACTTTGGGGATAGGCATCGCCCCACTGTGTGGGATTGCCACTTTGGCGCATTTTCAGGCGTGCTTGCTCGGCAATTTCTAAGATGCGTGGGAGGTCGTTGGTCGTGGCAGGTCTTATCTTCATTGGCGGATATGAAAAAGATGCTTAGGCAATGTGTTTATAATCGGAATGTAAAACAGGAATTTTCGTCTCGTCGATAATGACATGGAAATGGACAAAGCAACTGCTGTGCTTTGTCCATTTTTCTGATGCGATGGAGATTTAGCGGATCACCTTCTGACCATTGACGATGTAAACGCCTTTCTGCATTTGCTGTGTGGGACGACCGCTGAGGTCATAGATGGTTGCAGGTGTGGCGGATGCTTCGGAAGTGGCAGTGGAGATACCTGTAATTTGTTCAGGCTTTTGATAGACACGCACCCAGTCGATGATGGTTTCGTAGGTGTGTGCAAAGTTGGGCATTGCGGCCCAATTGCCACGACCGACACTTTGGTTCAGTATCAAATAAAACGCTTTGTCGAAAGGCCATTGCCCGTTGGTGAGGGCATTGGCGTCTGTGCTCTTGCTGTATGTGTGCACCAAACGGCCATCTACGTACCAGCTGAGTCTGTTTTCATTCCATTCCAAGCCATAGGTGTGGTACATGTTTTGCGGAGCAGCCACCGACTTAGAGGACACAGGGTTGGAGGTGTTGCGCAAGGTGTAGGTCCATTTGGAGTGTACCGTATGATAAGATTTATCTTCGGTGTTGATGGTCTCAAAAATGTCGATTTCTCCACATGTGGGCCAACCATCGCTTTGGTCTTCGGGCATCATCCAAATGGCGGGGAAAGTGCCAATGAAAGGATTGGTCAAGGCACGGGCTTCGACTTTTCCATATTTGAAAGAGAATTTGCCCTGCGATTGTATGCCACCCGTCAGCATGGCATCGCTCTCACCTGTTTTATTGGGATTGGGAATGGCGCGTGCCACAAGATGCCCGTCGCGGAGAAAAATGACATCATTCCCGTTGTCCATATAGCGGTTCCAGTCGGCATTGCGACGAGGAGCGCGCCCCCATTTACTGGCATCGGGCTGACTGCCGTTTTCGCCATCAAATTCTTCTTGGAAGACCAACTGATAGTCGGGCGAAGCATTGGGCTGGAAATTCACACTAAGATGTACTTCCCCGTCCACACTGTCTTTGGGCAAAGTCTTCAAGTAGCTGACATTGGGGGCAGTGTATTCGCTCCATTGGCGATTGCCATGCACATATTGCGGTCCGTCGAAGCGATGGCCATGCTTGACTTTCAGTTCAGAGGCTGTGTAAGAAGAACTTATAGGGAAGGTGCGGTATTGGAGGGCAGTGTAAGGTGCGATATTTGTAGGCATACCTGCATAGAGGTTGCCGTTGATGCTACCATTGACAGAGGTGATAATCAGAGGGTGTGTAGGTTGGTGGATGTTCAGCAAGAAGTCCACGATGTAGCCACCCTCTGCGGCGATGTTGGCACTCCCTTCGGGAGAGCGGTTCTCGCTGTCAATCTTCAAACGAGCACGATAGAAGCCCACAGGCAAACCATAGGGGATTTGGAAAGGTGGCATCGCTGCAATCGTGGTTGTAGATTCGGGCACGGCTACGCCTTTGCTGTTTTTGCCTGCATAGCGTGTGAAGCTCACCAACTCGCTGTTCATTGTAGGCAGACTGTCGGCGTTCAACTGGGCGGTGAATTGTCCGTCCTCGTCATAGTCGATGAAAAGATAAGCGTTCAGTGGGCCAAAGTAGGAAAGCGAGGGGGTGACGAGGTCATTGACCTGCACGCCCACACTCTTGTTGCGCATATCGCGATACACGGTTTTGGCACTGGCAGACACAATGGTGCTGAGGGCTGTTGCAGCAGACTTTTGGGGTGTCAGCGTGATGCGTGTCAGCGAAGAACCGCTATTGTCGCTCATTGTCGTTGGCGCAACACTCTTGGGATAATCTTCTGCAGCAGGGGTTGCCTCGCCTGTTTTTTCAATGAAGTCGGCCACGATCTGAATGTCGCCATCTACCAATTCGGCAGGGAGGGTCAGCTCGTTGTTGCGGAAGGCGATGGCAGGGATAAAGGTTTCTTCCCATTGGCAGTTGCCGTGGATGAGCGAGTCGCCAGAGAGGCCATAGCCATGGCGCACCTTGATGCCTGAATATGTGAAGCCGTCGGCAGGGACGACCTTCACTGTGAAAGGCTTGCCGAAAGGAATGCGGTAGTTGTTGAGCTGACTGCCATTCTTTGCCACTACATGACCATTCAGCTGGGCATCGCTCACGCTCACAGAGTCGGTGTAAATGCGCAACTGTGTGTCGATGATACCTCCTCCGTTGGCAATGATGCTATTGTTGGAACTCATGTTACCGCCAGCATCGATGTTGTCCCAGTCGACTTTGAAGCGCAGGCGGTAGGTGCCGGGAGCGAGGGTAGATGGGATAACAAAAGGTGGCGGAGTGAAGAAGTAGCTGTTCTTGCCCTCGCTGTCCTTGCCTTGATAGCCAGAGAAAGAGCGAAGGTCTGTGTCGGCCGTAGGCTTGCCTGTGGCATCGAGCGTGGCATCGAACTTGCCGTCGTTGCCAAGATCCAAATAGGCATAGCCGTGCATTGCGTTGCCTTGATAGCTGAAGTTGAAAGTTGCCTTCTCACCAGCCTTGGCATTGAAGCGCACGGGGCTGTCGGTGTAGACCAACTTTTGGGCATCGGCTTTCACGCTCTGTGTGCCATTGCTGGGGGTGCTCATGGACACACCGCTGAAGTAGCGGTCGGTGCGGGTGTAGCGTTGGGCTTTGTCGAAGTTGATGGTATAGTCGCCACGAAGGATGCGCGGACTACTGCTGGTGTTGATTTCTATGTCGTCAATGTAGGCTGCAAAGTCTTGCTGCAAGGCATGTGGCGAAGAAAGGTCGGGCACAACGACAAGGCTGTAAATGTCGACGCCCTCCACGCCTTTGATTTCAAAGACGGCATCGGACCATGCACCCGTGGTGAGGCGGTGCATCGGCAATTCCCAAAATTGTTCGGTTTCAGGACTTTGTGCCACACGCTCACGGCGTTTTCCTAAGCCCATGAGCATGACTCGGCTTTCCGTAGGACGATGGATGAGAACGTGGACATATTTTGGTGTGGGCGAGAGGGCTAAGGGTGTTGGCAGGTCAATGCGGGCACCAAAAGTGTTACTACCTAAGCGCGAGCGTTGCACGCCAAGAATTTTGGCGGAAGGGTTGGGCGCATGTCCCAAGAGAGGGTCTACGGCCGAGAGATGGTTGTCGATGACCTGCGCGTTGCCTTGAAGTATATTTTTGCGGAAAGGGGAGTCTACCCAGCCATCATAGACGCCAACACGCTTATAGTCCTTTGTTTCAAAAGTGATGGTTTGCGCTGTTGCGGTGTGCAATGAAAGCGTACAAGCCACAAGTGCGAGATATTTATCCAGTTTCATTTGTAATATCAGGTTGGGGTTAGTAAACAGAGAGCGTATGCAACAAAGGACATGCCTTGCTGTCTAAAATTTTTATGCGGAGATACTTGGCCGTAACGGGGTTGGCATAGCTGTTTGCCGTGTTGCCGTTGAGGGGAATGATACGCTTGTAGCCCACGGTGGTTGTTTCGATGTTGGAGGCTCGCCGTGTCCAAGACGTGCCATCAGTGCTGGTCTCAATGGTGAAACGCTTGATGCGCTGTCCTTTGCGGATATATTCCATGAGATCGACATAGCGCAGAGTCTGTGGCGCAGTCCATTCGAGTACAATCTCGGCAGTAGTTGTGCCGTCTTGTGTGGCCCAATAAGTGGTTTTGTCGCCATCGGTCAAGTTTTGGGCGGTGTAGGTGCGTCCAGTGCCTGCGGTGCGTTCTTCATTCACGGTAATAGTGGCTGTGCGCGCCAAGTCGTTGGAGAGACGTGCTTTCAGCATATCGCCCATTTCCCGCATGCGTGTCACGGTGGCAGGGGGGAGCGATCCCGACTTGTCGGGAGGTATGTTGAGGATGAGTGTGGCGTTGCGTCCAACGGTTTCGAGGTACATTTGGAACAGGCGTTCTGCAGAGAGAATGTCTTCACCATCGTGCCAGAACCAGCCCAATGTCGTGGCTTTGGCATCGCTCTCACCGGGGTTCCAATGGAAGCCGTTGATGTCGCCATACATATTGTTGCTTTCCCCTGCTTCGCGGTCTTGCGTGCTCCAGTTGGTGTTGCCTGCCCAGCCTTGTTCGTTGCCAATCCAGCGTGCTTCACCGCCTACGCCCCACATCACGCAGTTGGGAGCAACTTTGTGTACGGAGTCGCGCAGGTTGGGGATGTCGTAATAGATGTCACGGTCGATTTGGCGCACACTCTTGGTAGGGTTGCCGTAATAGCCGTCACCGCCATTAGCACCGTCAAACCACATCTCAAATTGGTCAGAACCATAGTCGGCCAGCTCGGCACATTGGCGCAGGAAGACATCATTTACATACTGGGGCGTGCCGTACAAGGAGCTGTTTCTGTCCCAAGGGGAGACGTAGAAGCCATATTTCATGTTGAGTGCTCTGGCCGCATCGGCAAAGTCGCGAGGAATGTTGGTGCTACGACCATTCTCGTTGCCAGCGTTCGTGACGTTGTGCGTCGTGGTTTTGGTGGGCCAAAGGCAGAACCCATCATGGTGCTTTACGACAGCGATACCGCCCCGCATACCAGCGGATTGTGCAGCTTCAAGCCATTGGCGAGGGTTGGGAGGAGCTGTGGGAGCAAAGATGCTTTCCGACTCGTTGCCCATTCCCCATTCCAAGCCTGTGTAGGTGTTCATGCCATAGTGAAAGAAGGCGTAAAATTCGGTTTCTTGCCAAAGAATTTGTCGTTCTTCTGGTATGGGGAATACGGCTGTTGGCTCATTGGTAGGGTTTGGCAAAGATTGTTGCACCAAGGGCAAGCCTTGGGCTTGTGCCGTGTAAGGGGCAAGTGCCAGCCCTGCGAGAAGACTGAAGGAGTAGAATTTTTTCATTTATAGGTTGTCGTATAAAGGTTCGTATTGCAAAGAGCACTTTGCAAAGGTAATCAAATTTAGGTAATGGCAGTCCCCTCCTTTTAATAAAAAATTTATGGCTTATCTGTTTGTTTATAAGAAAGGCGCATTCGGACGTTTCATCCAAATGCGCCTTTTATTTTATGGAGACGGCTTAGAGGCCTCTTGCTTTGAGCAAGCCTGTGGCATCGGGAGCGGGCAAACCAGTGAAGTCGCTGAACATCTTCAAGAAGTCGCCTGTGTTGCCTCTGCTGAGAATTTTGTCGCGGAACGCTTGTCCGATGGCAGGGTTGGTTGCGCCATGTTTCTCGAAATAGTCGGCCACATTGACGGCCAAAACTTCCGACCAAAGGTAGCTGTAATAGCCAGCAGCATAGCCACCGCCCCACACGTGGTTGAAATAGGTTGTGGAGTAGCGAGGAGGAATTTGTTGGTCGTAGAGACCGATGTCGGCAAGCACTTTGGCCTCAAAAGCTTTGGCTTCCTCGGCGTTAGGGACGGCCGAAGAGGGCAGGGTGTGCCAAGCCAAATCCAAGCACGTGGCGGCGAGGTTCTCGCCCAGCGAGTAAGCCGATTGGAAGTTGATGGAATTCAGCATCTTTTCTTTCAAGGCTTCGGGCATAGCCTGCCCTGTCTTGTAGTGCTTGGCAAAGTTGTTGAACACTTCGGGCACAACGGCGTAGGATTCGTTGAACTGCGAGGGCAACTCTACGAAGTCGCGTGCCACGGCCGTGCCACTGAGAGTGTTGTATTTACAATTGGAGAGCATGCCGTGCAAGCCGTGGCCAAACTCGTGGAACATGGTCACTACCTCGTCCCAAGAGAGCAAGGTGGGCTGTCCGTCAGGAGCCTGTGCATAGTTGCACACATTGTAGATGACGGGCGATTGCTTGCGGAAGTGGCTCTGCTTGGCAAAGGAACTCATCCAAGCTCCACCGCGTTTTGTGGGACGACGGAAGTAGTCGCAATAGAAGAGCGAGATGACTTTTCCATCCTTGTCGATGACATCGAACACTTTCATCTCTGGATGGTAGGTGGGGATGTCTTTCCGTTCTTTGAATGTCAAGCCATAGGCCTTGTTGGCGGCATAGAAGATGCCATTGTATAGGACGTTGTCGATCTCAAGATATTCTTTCACCTCATCTTCTGAGAAGCTGTACGCATCTTTCTTCATCTTGGCCGAGTAGTAGAAGCGGTCGTAGGGTTGCAGGCGGAAGTCGGCACCCATCGTTTGTTGCGCATACGCTTCGAGTGCCTTCGTCTCTGCCTCGGCCTTAGGACGATAGGCGGCGATGAGATTTTTCAGGAAAGCATACACATTGTCGGTGTTCTTGGCCATGGTCTTGTCCAAAGAGAAAGACGCATAGTTCTTAAAGCCCATCAATTCGGCTTTTTCGGCGCGCAACTTGGCCAGTTCCACCACGAGAGGGAAGGTGTTGTA
>JALFTM010000024.1 GCA_022788345.1 Bacteroidales bacterium | reverse complement strand
ACGACCTCGGACAATTTGCCCAACACCATTGTCGAAGCCATGGCTTGTGGCCTGCCTGTGGTGGGGAGCAATGTGGGCGGTTTGCCACAGATGATAGATACAGGGGTGAACGGCTATCTCGCACAGCCTCGCAACGCCACTGACTTTGCTCGTGGCATCCGCCAATGTCTCACCTCCGACGCTCTCCGCGACTATCCCATCGCCGCTCGGCGCAAAGCCCTCCGCCATTATAGCGAAGAAGCCGTTGCGGCCAAGTATATAAAAATTTATCAGTCTCACGCCAACGAATAGTGCTGAGCCTGCCGTCCTAATCGTATTATCACTCATTCCTTCCCCCGCCACACCTCCTCCTTGAGGAGCAACGAGGGGAACTTCTCACTCACAACAAATGCCAAACACCATTTCCGAGGGTGCAGACCCTTTACCAGATCCCTTACCGGCAAAAATCACCATCGCCACGGTCACGTACAACGCCGCCAACCTCATCGGGCGCACCATCAAGAGCGTGGCACAGCAGACCTATCCGCACGTGGAACATCTCATCGTGGATGGCAACTCGACAGACAACACGCTGACCCTCATTCATGAATATCAAAAGGCCAATAGCCGTGCCACAGTGCCACACGAAGTAGTCTGCTTGAGCGAACCCGACGAAGGTCTCTACGATGCGATGAACAAAGCCTTGGACATGGCTACGGGCGACTACATCGTCTTTCTCAACGCAGGAGACACTCTCTCCGATGCCAAGGCCCTTGAGCGAGTGGCCGAGCAAACGAGTGGCCATCCTGCCGTCATTTATGGACAGACAAAACTTGTGGACCTCGCTGGCAACATCCTTGGCGACCGCCACCTCTCCGCCCCCGAACGCTTGACATGGGGCTCATTTCGGCGAGGTATGCTCGTGTGTCACCAAGCCTTTTATGTGCGCACCGACTTGGCCAAGCGCACCCCTTACAACCGCTCATACCGCTTCTCGGCCGACTACGACTGGACGGTGCGCATCCTCTCCATAGCTCACCACCGCCAGCTCCCAACCGCCAACACACACAGCGTTCTCTGCCACTATCTCCGCGAAGGGCTCACCACAGCCAATCACAAAGCCTCTCTGTGGGAACGCTTCCGCATCATGTGTCGCCACTATGGCGTGGTGTCAACCATCTTGCATCATGTTTGGTTTTTGACAAGGCGTGTGTTTCGATAACAATTCAGCAATATCCCCAGCAAACAACTTCCCTCTCCCACAATGCTTCCCTCTTGAAGAGGGACGAGAGGGGGGCTTCCCTCCCCCATGTCCAAGATTTCTCCATTTCATTTCGCAGGACGCCCCGATGCCCGCTGGCAAATGCAGCAGGCAGAGGGGCGTGAGCGTTTACGCCTGAAAGTGCCGTCGTGGGCGAGTGTCGAAGCGTTGCACTATCCTGTGCGCCTTTCTGTGGAGCAGTGTTCGAGCGAAGTGGCGGCACGCTACAAGGCGGAGGTGGCACAACGGCTCTGTCCTTTGGGCGGGCGGTTTGTCGATCTCACAGGCGGCTTTGGAGTCGATTTCGCCTTTGTGGCCCAAGCGTTTTCCGAAGCCCGCTATGTGGAGCGCAACGCAGACTTGGTTGCCATCGTGCGCCACAATCTTCCGCTTTTGGGCTTGCCCACAGCCGAGGTGTGCCATGGCGATGGGGTGGCAGTGTTGCAAACCATGTCGCCCGTCGATCTCCTCCTGCTCGACCCTGCACGGCGGGACACGGCAGGACGAAAAACGGTTCTCTTGGCCGATTGTGAGCCAAACGTGGTGGCCCTACACGACCTCCTACGGGCGAAAAGCCGATGGACGATGCTCAAACTCTCCCCCATGCTTGATGTGGCAGAAGCCCTCCGCGGTTTGCCATCGGTGACAGAAGTGCATATCGTGGCCGTGGGCGGTGAGTGTAAAGACCTCCTGCTCGTCTTGGGCGAGCGGTCGCCTGCCGATGCGCCCATTCCCATCCATTGCATCGACACCCCCCATCGCTTTTCTTTCACCTTTGAAGAAGAAGCCACTGCCGTTGCGCCCTTAGCCACCACCCTCGAAACCTATCTCTTCGAGCCATCGCCAGCGGTGCTAAAAGCAGGGGCTTTCCGCACGCTCTGCACCCGTTTTGGTGTGAAGAAGTTGCATCCCAACACCCATCTCTACACCGCTTCTGAAGACGTTCCAGCCTTTCCCGGTCGGCGTTTCCGCATCGATGCGGTGAGCGGTTTTTCCAAAAAAGAAATCCGCCCTTTGACTGGTCAAAAGGCCAATCTTGCTGTGCGCAATTTCCCACAATCTGTTGGCACGCTGCGCACCAAGCTCCGCCTCCTCGATGGTGGCGATGCCTATTGGTTTGCCACAACCATGGGCGAACGGGAACACCTCCTTGTGCGCACCCATAAACTCCCCGTAGAATAAATTCATATTTCCCTTTTTATGGCCAAAACCTCCGTTCATTGGTTTCGCAAAGCCGTTTGGCTGACCGCCTCTTTTGCGACCCTCTTGGCCTCCTTGTCGGCCTTGAGCGCATGGGTCAGTCCTGTGTGGTGTCGTTGGCTGGGTGTCTTCACCTTGGGCTATCCCGTGTTGATGCTCTCGGCTTTCCTCCTTGTTGTGTTCAATCTTCTCGTGTGGCGCAAGCGTCTGTGGCTCCCCCTGTTGCTGTGGCTTCCGGGGCTTTATGCCTTAGGGACTTATGCCCCCTACAATTTCTCCCAGTCGGCCACGAGCAAGGACACCCTCCGTGTGATGACCTACAACGTCTTCTTTTGGAGCTGGCAGGAAAGGGACGGCAACGGCCTTTCGCCCATGGCCCGCTACATCGCCAATCGCCGTCCCGACATCGTCTTTGTGCAAGAGGCATACAGCGATCCCAGTTTCGAGAAAAAGGCCATGCGCCCTTTGTTTCAGAAAGTGGGGCTGAACCACTATGTCACCATCCAGATGGAGAACGACCAAGTGGGCATCCTCACCCGCTATCCCATCCTCGACTATGGGCGCATAGAGATGCCGAGCAAAAACAATGGAGCAACTTGGTTTCGTCTCCTGCGCGCCAAGGGCGACACCCTTTTGGCCGTCTCGGTCCATCTCCAGAGCGTAGGCCTTTCCGAACACGACCGCGAGGGATACAGCGACTTGACACGAGGGCGTGAAGAGGGCGGTTTGACCAATACGCACCGCATGAGCCGTCGCATCCTCGGCCAGTTGGCCAACGCCAGTGCCGTCCGTGCCGTTCAAGCCAAGAAGTTGCACGACTTCTTGGTGGCACATCGTGGCGAGCGCATCATCCTTGCTGGCGACTTTAACGACACGCCCATTTCTTTCCCGCATCACATGGTCGGGCGCGAGCTGACCGATGCTTTCCGCACCGCAGGTCGTGGGTTGAGTCGCACTTTCAACCGCCACAGCATGGTGGTGCGCATCGACCATCTCTTCTGTTCTTCCCATTTCATGCCCTATCGCGCCGAGGTCGACGACCAAGTGGCCTTTTCCGACCACTATCCCTTGATCGTGGATTTGGCGGTGAAAGCCCCCTAAACCTTATGGATTGCGGATGGCCCTGCTCCTGCGCACTCCCTCCAAGAGACAGGTTTGAACCAAGAATAATGACATAACAACCTCCCCCTAAGAACCTTCGCTCCCCAAGAGAGGCTTTCGTCTCCCCAAGCGAAGGACATGAACGGGGCTTTGACGCTTATGCAAAAAACTTCTACCCTCATCGCTTCTGCCATTGAGGCCTTAGCACACGAGAGCGACACAACGCTCCGCCCCTCCACCGCCTTGTTGCGCCCCTCTCTCTGCGCCTTGGGCGAAGTGGTGGAACTGTGTCGAGCGCTGTTTTTCCCACATTACTATGCCCACCCCGACTGCAACAGCAAAGGGGCGGTGACATCTGTGGCACAGATGGTGGAACGGCTCCACGGTCTGCTCACAGAGCAAATCGCCGCCGCCTTGACGGTGCAACCCACAGCCCCCCGCAACCCTTCGCTACTTGCGGCACAACTCGTCGAACGCCTGCCCCGCTTGCGTGCCCGCTTACTCACCGATGTGGAAGCTGCCTATTTGGGCGACCCAGCTGCCGAAACCCGCGATGAAATCGTGGCCTGCTATCCTGCCACCAAAGCGTTGGTC
>JALFTM010000023.1 GCA_022788345.1 Bacteroidales bacterium | reverse complement strand
CTGTGGATGATTTTCAATCTCCCTCGTTTGGATTAAGGGGTGAGGCGATGGTGTTTTCTCCCACATCGTTTCTCGGTAAGAGTTATATGTATGGTGTCGTTCATGCCAATTATTATCTAAAAGAATGCTACAAGGCAAACTCCAAAGAGGGTGAAGAGCTGGAGAAGGCAAAGCAAGCTTTGGTCGACCGACTAAATACTTTTGATGAGAATAGCGACAGCAAACCCTTGTTCTTCGCAGATATTAAATCGAAGTATGATGGAGATTATGCCAAATATGTGGACGCTTTGGTTGAAAATTCGATGGTGACTAACAAAGGCCGACTTAAGAAGTTCCTCCCTCGCCACCGTGCAAAATGGCTTACGACAGACATGGGCTTTCAGTTTACCCTCGGTTTGGCACTTTATGAAATGGCTGTTCGGGAAATGCGCACGCAGGGGAATGTTTCTTTCTCCGGAAATGTTTGTGCTCAATAAATGTTTTTGTTTATTCAAACGAGGATGTACATAATATATAGGACTATGAGAAAAGTAATGGTAATGTTTGGCTTGTGTGTCTTGTTCTTCGGTATCAAAGTTGTAGGTCAAACTCTGACGCCAAAAGACACTTTGGCCTTTCGTCAATGTCTAAGTGTGGAGATGTGGCCACAGACTGATATACTACTCTATCAAAAGATGTATCAAGATATAGGAGATAATAGATATTTGATGGGTAAGTTTTATTGGTCGGGGGATGCACATTACGACGTGGCAAATGGTGACATTAGCAATAAAACAGTGTTCCCATATAAATCATACACCTACAATTTCAGACCTGTGGCAACTTGCTTAAAGGAGCAATATACTTTGAACCTCAAAGAAAAGGCCGATTTAGAAAAAGCGAAGCAAGCCTTGGTCGAAAAGTTGAAGACTTTTGATGAGAATAGTGATAATAAACCGTTGTTTTTCGCAGATATTAAATTGAAATACAATGGAGATTATGCTAAGTATGTCGATGCCTTGATTGAAAATTCGATGGCAACTAACAAAGGCCGACTGAAGAAGTTTCTCCCTCGCCACCGTGCAAAATGGCTTACGACAGACATGGGCTTTCAGTTTACCCTCGGTTTGGCACTTTATGAAATGGCTGTTCGGGAAATGCGCACGCAGGGGAAAGAGTAAATTATGAGTCGCTCTTTCATAGCGCATGGACATTTGTTTCGCTTTTGGGTGTGATGGCATCATGTTTGACAAGACGAAAATGTGCGCGAAGCCCAATGGCACAAAACGCTATCCTCTTGAAAAATAAGGGGAAAGGCTTTGCTGTATGAAATAAAAGTTGTAAATTTGCACCAGCTAAAAGTAGGAAACGTTAGATAACTGCTTTTTTATTAGAGACTTATGTCTCACATTGCGTGAGCAATTTGCGACCCGCTTTTCGGTAGCTACGAGGAGAGGGCAACGCAGAAAATGAACAATAACATTATCGTTTATATTATTTAATCAAGCTGAAATGCCAGGATTATTAGGAAAGAAAATCGGAATGACATCCGTTTTCAGTGCCGACGGTAAGAATGTACCGTGCACTGTTATCGAAGTAGGTCCTTGCGTGGTAACTCAGATTAAAAGTGTTGAAAAGGATGGCTATGCTGCTGTGCAGTTGGGTTTCCAAGATGCGAAGGAGAAGAATACTTCTGCTCCATTGCGTGGACACTTTAAGAAAGCTGGTGTTACTCCCAAGCGTCACTTGGCTGAGTTCAAGGGTTTTGAACAAGAGCTCAATTTGGGTGATGTAGTAACTGTAGACCTCTTCGCCGATGCTGCTTTTGTAGACGTTATCGGTACAAGTAAGGGTAAAGGTTTTCAGGGTGTTGTGAAGCGCCACGGTTTTGGTGGTGTGGGTCAGACTACTCACGGTCAGGACGACCGTCTTCGCAAGCCAGGTTCAATCGGTGCCTGTTCATATCCTGCAAAGGTGTTCAAGGGTCTCCGCATGGGTGGCCAAATGGGTGGTGAACGTGTTACTACTCAGAACTTGAAAGTGTTAAAGGTAATTCCCGAACAGAATTTGCTCTTGATCAAGGGTAGTGTTGCGGGTTGTAAAGGTTCAATCGTAATCATTGAAAAGTAATGGAACTGAGTGTTTTGAATATCAACGGTCAGGAAACTGGCCGTAAGGTAACGCTGAGTGACAGCGTTTTCGGTATTGAGCCCAACGACCATGCTATCTATCTTGATGTGAAGCAGTTTTTGGCCAATCAGCGTCAAGGTACGGCAAAGTCAAAGGAGCGTAGCGAAATGAGTGGTTCTACTCGTAAGCTCGGTCGTCAAAAAGGTGGTGGCGGTGCTCGTCGCGGTGACATCAATTCTCCAGTGTTGGTGGGTGGTGCTCGCGTGTTCGGTCCTAAGCCCCGCAACTATGGCTTTAAGTTGAACAAGAAGCTGAAGGCTTTGGCTCGTCGTAGCGCATTGTCTTATAAGGCTCAAAACAATGCTATCGTTGTTGTAGAGGACTTCTCTTTTGAGGCTCCAAAGACAAAGGAGATGAAAGCAGTTGTAAAGGGTCTTGGCGTTTGTGGTAAGAAGCCTTTGTTTGTGCTTCCAGAAGCCAACAAGAATGTATATTTGTCTGCTCGTAACTTGCAGTGCACAAAGGTGGCTGTCGCTTCTGACATTAACACTTATGGTGTGCTTAACGCAGGTGTGCTTGTGGTAGCTGAAAGTTCTGTTGCCGCAATTGAAGCAGTACTTAACAAGTAAACGCACCCGAAGATATGACTTTTATTGTAAAGCCTCTGGTGACAGAGAAGAGTAGCTTGGCTACAGAAAAGCAGGGCAAGTATAGCTTCGTGGTACGTCCTGAAGCTAACAAGCTCCAGATTAAGGCAGAAATCGAGGCACGCTATGGCGTTAAGGTTGTAGACGTGAACACAATGGTTTATGCTGGTAAGAATAAGAGCCGTTACACTCGTGCTGGTTTGATTCAAGGTCGTACCAACGCTTTCAAGAAAGCTGTTGTGACACTTGCTCAGGGCGAGGTGATCGACTTCTATAGCAATATCTAAAAAGATGGCAGTACGTAAATTTAAGCCCACAACACCGGGGCAAAGACACAAGGTTATTGGTACGTTCGAGGAAATTACTGCATCCGTACCAGAGAAATCCCTCGTAACTGGTAAGCGTCAAAGCGGTGGCCGTAACAACAGCGGTCAGATGACCATGCGCTACATCGGTGGCGGTCACAAGAAGAAATACCGCTTCATCGACTTCCGTCGCGAGAAGGATGGTGTACCCGCAACAGTAAAGACAATCGAGTATGACCCAAACCGTTCAGCTCGTATTGCGCTTCTCTTCTATGCGGACGGTGAAAAGCGTTATATTATCGCTCCCAATGGTTTGAAAGTTGGTGACAAGTTGATGAGCGGTGCTGAAGCTGCACCTGAAATCGGCAACAGCCTTCCTTTGGCAAACATCCCCGTAGGTACAGTAATTCACAACATCGAGCTTCGTCCCGGTCAGGGCGCAATCCTCGTTCGCAGTGCAGGTAACTTTGCACAGTTGACCAGCCGTGAAGGAGCTTACTGTGTGATCAAGTTGCCTTCAGGCGAAATTCGTAAAGTTCTCAGTGCATGTAAGGCCACTGTTGGTGCTGTAGGTAACAGCGACCACGCTCTCGAAAGCAGCGGTAAGGCCGGTCGTTCACGTTGGTTTGGTCGTCGTCCTCACAACCGTGGTGTTGTAATGAACCCAGTGGATCACCCCATGGGTGGTGGTGAAGGCCGTCAGTCAGGTGGACACCCACGTTCTCGTACAGGCTTGTATGCTAAGGGCTTGAAGACTCGCGCTCCTAAGAAGCAGTCAAGCAAGTACATCATCGAGAGAGCTAAGAAAAAGAAATAAGCATAAGCACTAAAGAATAGAATATGAGTCGCTCATTAAAGAAAGGACCGTACATCACAGTCTCCCTTGAAAAGAAGATTCTTGCTATGAACGAAAGTGGCAAGAAGAACGTGGTGAAGACATGGGCTCGTGCTTGCATGATCTCTCCCGACTTCGTGGGACACACCATCGCTGTGCACAACGGCAACAAGTTTATCCCTGTATATGTTACTGAAAACATGGTAGGCCACAAGTTGGGTGAATTCTCTCCCACGCGTCGCTTTGGTGGACACGCAGGTAACAAGAAGAAGTAATACAGGCTTTCTAACAACCCGATAATATAATAAAACCAATATAATGGGAGCAAGAAAAAGACTCGCTGCTGCCGCTCGCAAGGCAGCTCAGCAGGCTCAGACTTTTGCAAAGTTGCAAGGCGTTCCCTCTTCACCTCGTAAGATGCGCTACGTAGTAGACCTCATTCGTGGTATGGAGGTAAATCGCGCTCTGGGCACTCTCCGCTTCTCTAAGAAAGCCGCTTCGGCTGATGTTGAGAAGCTCCTCCGCTCTGCTATCGCCAACTGGGAGCAGAAGAACGACCGCAAGGCCGAAGAAGGAGAATTGTTCGTATCCAAGATCTTCGTAGACGAAGGCGTGACGCTCAAGCGCATGCGCCCCGCTCCTCAAGGTCGTGGCTACCGCATCCGTAAGCGTTCAAACCACGTAACCATCTTCGTGGATACCAAAATCAATAACGACTAAGCAGGAATGGGACAAAAAGTTAATCCAATTAGCAACCGTCTCGGTATCGTACGTGGTTGGGACTCCAACTGGTTTGGCGGTTCAAACTTCGGAGACCGTTTGCTCGAAGATAGCAAGCTCCGCAAGTATCTCAACGCTCGCTTGGCTAATGCCAGCGTATCACGCATTGTGATTGAGCGCACTCCTAAACTTGTTACAATCACAGTTTGCACAGCTCGCCCCGGTTTCATCATCGGTAAGGGTGGCGAACAAGTGGACAAGCTCAAGGAAGAACTCAAGAAGATCACGGACAAAGAAGTTCAGATCAACATCTTCGAGATCAAGCGTCCTCAACTCGATGCCAATATCGTAGGTAAGAGCATCGCTCGCCAAGTAGAAGGCAAAGTGGCTTATCGCCGTGCCATCAAAAAAGCTATCCAAGAAGCTATGGCTGCT
>JALFTM010000022.1 GCA_022788345.1 Bacteroidales bacterium | reverse complement strand
CCAAGGCCCCTTAGCTTAGCTGAATAGAGCGTCAGATTCCGGTTCTGAAGGTCGCAGGTTTGAATCCTGCAGGGGTCACACTTAGGCGGAGAGTTGATAGCAACTCTCCGCCTAAGTGTTTGATGATGGAAAAAGCGCATTGCTGTTTGTGGGCGCACCCAATGGTAGCGAAGATGCTACGCTTAGAACAGAAAACTCGCTTCATGATTGATGCTTGTTCCATCTCTTTTATGTGGTTGAAAAGAGGATTTCTTAATTTGCTGATATTCTGTTTGTTGTAGGCGTGTCTTTCGGGATGCGCCTGCCGTTTTTCGGGGATGCGCTTGCAGAAAAAACGCCAAGCGCATGGCGTTTGGCCTGTATGCGCTTGGCGTTTTGAAAGGTGGCGGACGATGGAAAACTCACAACGATGTGACGGGAAAGGTCGCCCTTTGCAATGGCGTGCATCGGCGTTAAGCGAACCACCACATGACGAAAATCTGGGCAATAATCACACGGAGGAACATCGACAAAGGATAGACCGAAGCATAGGCCACGGAGGCACGATCGCCCTCGGTGGTGTCGTTCACATAGTTGAGCGCAATGGGGTTGGCCATTGCCCCACAGAGCATCCCTGCCGTAGTGGCGTAGCAATTCTTGAATACAGAGACGCTCACAACAGCCATGATGATAAGTGGCACAAAGGTGATCAGTATGGCATAAAGCATCCACATCAGCGCTTGGGGGTGCATCACAGTGTCGATGAAGTCGGCGCCTGCGTCCAATCCCAAGCATCCGAGATACATCGAAAGTCCCATCGAACGCAACATGAGGTTGGCGCTCGATGTGGTATAGGCCACCATGTGCATCTTTGGCCCGAAAGCACCGATAAGAATGCCCATGACGATAGGGCCACCAGCCAATCCCAAACGCACGGGATAGCTCATGCCCGGCAACCACAAGGGAAGAGAGCCGAGGAGCAGGCCCAGCACGATGCCCACGAAGATAGTGACCATGTTCGGCTCGTCGAGACGCTTGACGGTGTTGCCCAACTCTGCCGCACATTTGGCGATGTTTGCTTTTTCACCCACAATAGTGAGACGGTCGCCGATGCGCAGGGTGAGTTCAGGAGTGGCAACGAGACGCAAGCCTGCCCGCTTGACACGGCTCACCGTGACTCCATAGCGACGACGCAGACCCAAGGTGATGAGCGAACGGCCATTGATGTGAGGGTTGGTCACGACTATATGTTCGGAAACGAAGTGGTTGTCGATTTTGTTCCAGTCGATGTCTCTCTTGTTCCAGTCCGTGCCATCTTGTTGGCCGAAAAAGAGGGTGCATTTACTGACATTGCGCTTTTGGAGAATGACGAGTAGACGGTCGTTCTCCTCCAATGTGGTGTTCGCATCGGGCATGGTCACGACACCATTGCGCCAAAGGCGTGTGATGGTGAATTTGCCATACTCCTTATGGTCAATGTCTTTGAGGGAAAGCCCGAAAATGGCAGGGTTCTTGACGGCAAAGCCCCCCACAAAAGTTTCGTCCTGCTCATTGCCGTTCTCGAAACCTTTGTCGTGTCGAATGAGCCAGCCTCGCATCATCATCAGCACAAGGAGCACACCCACAACCCCGAAAGTGTAGGTGACCGCAGTGGCCAAGGCGGCAGAAGAGGAGGGTTGTCCAATCTGCTTCAAAGCCTGCTGGGCAGCACCGAGAGCGGGGGTGTTGGTCGTTGCTCCGCTAAGCACGCCCATCATATCGGGCAGGGGCGTGTCTGTTGTGAGGAGGAGCAACAGCGCAATGAGCGTTCCGAGAAGAATGACACCGATGGCTTGAAGATTGAGCTTAGCTCCGCCTTGTCGGAAAGAAGAGAAGAAAGACGGGCCAACGCTCAAGCCTAAAGCATAAACGAAGAGCACGAGACCAAAGGTCTCTGCATAGTCGAGCACTTCTTGGTTGATGAGTGGCTCGCCGGGGTGGAAGTAATTGCCCAATGTGCCAGCCAAAATACCAGCAAAGAAGACATAAGTCACTCCGAGCGTAACCCCTCGAAAGCGCACCCGTGCCACGCTTAAACCGAAGGCGCAGATGAAACAAATGATGATGATGGCTTGCACAGCTGTGCGTATGAGCAGGGTGTCCGACAACCAGTTCATAGTGAGTCTTGGATAGTTATATTGGGAGCAAAGTTACGCATTTATGACCAAAGAAAGGCGCATTTGCTTGCGAATGTCGGGCAAATGCGCTTGTGGGGTGCGGAAGGGGTGTTTGGTGTCAGCCCCACCCCCGTTTGAGAAGCTCATACCAAAGCCGATAGCACCGATGGCGGAGGAGCAAAAGGCGTAGATGGTCGATGATGGTGATGGCTGAGCGATGTGGTTGTGCCAAGACACGATTGTAGAAGAAAGGAGTCTC
>JALFTM010000021.1 GCA_022788345.1 Bacteroidales bacterium | reverse complement strand
ATATGCTTGTCGAACGACTGTAAAAAACCATGGGCCATTTGGCTACGGCAACTATTGCCTGTGCAAAGAATTAAAACTTTCATGAACGCTGTCTGTGTTGTCGGTTTTGTCAAAAAATGAATAGACACGTGTCTAAAAGAGGAGCGTAAACAAAGTTGTGTCGAAAGCTTCTCCCTCGATTTCAACTTCTGACACAAAGTTACATAATTCCGTATAAAATGCCAAGTTCTCTAAAACCATTATCTCCTCTGGCATCCACAAGGAGATGAGGATGCTTCAAAAGACACTTCCAGCCCGTACAAACAATCCCCTCAAAGCAACATCTCATGTGCATAATCGCCTTTTGCTCAAAATTATGTATCTTTGTAAATCCATAGGTGCTTGCACCATGTTTTAACATTGCTCCTACTTCTATGCCCCGTCTTTATCTTTCTTTGGGTGCCAATCTTGGCCACCGCGAAACCACGTTGCAAACAGCCCTCACACTCCTTTCCGAACAGTTGGGCCCTGTGGTGAAACACTCCACATTCGTGGCCACACAGCCATGGGGTTTTGCTTCAGAAAATGCGTTTCTCAATCTTGCCGCAATCGCTGACACTTCCCTCTCTCCCTTGGAGGCCTTGGCCGTGACGCAGAACATCGAACGACAGCTTGGGCGCACCGAAAAGACAGCGACCAAAGGCTATGCCGACCGCACCATCGACATCGACCTCCTTTTCTTTGAAGGGGAAACATTCGAGAGCGAGGCCCTCGCCTTGCCCCATCGCCATATGCTCGACCGTCGCTTCGTGCTCGCCCCTTTGGCAGAGATTGCCCCCGAAGTGATAGTGCCGGGGACAGAGCAAACCGTGGCACAGCATTTGCAACACCTCAACGAACGCTTCGCCATCGACCGCCTGACCGCCCCTTCGGCACAGCATCTGGAGGCTTTCCAGCGCCTTCTCCCCCAACTGACAGGCCGTCCCACCACGTTTTCGGCCAACGACATGGCGCAGTTGTGTGCCAATCCGCTCACCGCAGTTTACTTTTTAAGCGACGAGGAAGGGCAGTTGCAGGCCACTTGTAGCCTTTGCTACGCCACCTCGCCCACGGGCATGAAAGCATGGTTGGAAGACGTTGTGGTGGACGACCGGGCCCGTGGCCGTGGCTATGCCAAGCACATTGTACGTCATGCCATTTCCGCCGCCAAGGCGCAGGGTGCTAAGAGTCTCAACCTTACCTCCCGACCCACACGCATCGCTGCCAATCGGCTCTATCAAAGTCTTGGCTTTGAGCAAAGAGAAACAAACGTGTATAGCATGGCGTTTTGAAGCGCGTGATGCTTCAAGGGAAAGAAACAATGTTAGTTTCCTCGCTCCCTTGGAGATGAAAGCAAATCCAGAAAGTAGCCCATTGGAGTTTATTCGCAGTAGCATAATCTCCCCCTCTCTTCCCCATGTTCGCTGACATCATTGTACCTTTGGCTTTGAGCCATACGCTGACTTATCGTCTCACCGAGGCGATGAGCAAGGAGGCGTGTATAGGCGCAAGAGTGGTGGTGGAGATAGGGAAGAGAAAGCAATACACAGGGCTGATTATCCGCCTTCACAACGATGCGCCCGCAGAAGGGGTCACACTCAAAGATGTTATCGAATTGGTCGACACCACTCCCTTGGTGATCGACAACCAATGGGCGCTGTGGCAGTGGGTGGCACACTACTATATGTGCACGCTGAGCGAGGTGATGAAAGCCGCCTTGCCATCGGGGCTGAAGATGGAAAGCGAAATGCTCGTGGGGCGTCACGAAGACTTTTGCAATACAACCGAACTCTCACCCATAGAGCAACAGGTGTTGATTGCTCTTGAAGAACCCAAGACACTGGACAAGCTCGCAACAGCCATCGGGCGCAAGAGTGTGCAGACGCTCGTCCGACAACTCTTGGAGCGTGGCGCGGTGGTGGTGAACGAGAGTCTCAACCGCAAATTTCGTCCCCGCACGGAAACACATCTGCGCCTCTCGGAAAAGTACCACACCGAAACGGCACTCAACGCCCTCTTCGATACGTTGCGGCGCACCCCCAAACAGGAGGCACTATTGACAGCCTATCTCGATTTGTCCGAAGCCTCCACAGCTTTCAAACTGCAAAATATGCAACTCCTTAAAGAGGTGTCGAAGAAAGCCCTTTTGACGAAAACTGAAGGGGGCGAAACCGCTTTGACTGCGTTGCGCAAGAAAGGCGTTTTGGAAGCTTATGCCTTTGTTGTAGACCGCCACAATGAGATGCAGAAAGGCTCTGGCATCACCCACGCCCTGAGTGCCTCGCAAGCCAACGCTTTGGCACAAATAGAAGCTTTCTTCGAGGAGCGCAACGCTTTGAGGACAACGCCTGAGGGCAAGCGGCAACCCAATGTGTGTTTGCTCCATGGCATCACTTCAAGCGGAAAGACGGAGGTGTACACCGAACTTATCCAACGTGCCTTGCAACGGGGCGAGCAAGTGCTCTACCTTGTACCCGAAATAGCCCTCACCACGCAACTTACCGCTCGCCTTGGCCGTGTCTTTGGCCAGCAGATGGGCGTCTATCACTCTAAGTTTCCCGATGCTGAAAGGGTGGAACTTTGGCAGCGTCAACTCTCTGACCGCGCCTTTCCGCTCATCGTCGGTGTGCGCTCTTCCCTTTTCCTGCCCTTTCAACGTTTGGGGCTGATCATTGTGGACGAAGAGCACGAACAGAGCTACAAGCAACAAGATCCTGCCCCTCGCTATCATGCCAGAGAGGTGGCCATGGTGTTGGCGTCGCAGGTGGGCGCAAAGGTTTTGCTCGGAACGGCCACGCCCTCGGTCGAGACCTATCGTGCCGCGCTTTCGGGGCGTTACGGATTGGTGGAACTGACCACGAGGTTTGGCGATGTGCAACTGCCGAAAATCATGGTGGAGGACATCAAAGAGTTGCGCCGTAAACGCCTGATGACAACGCCCTTTTCGCCATTGCTCATTGAGGAAATCACCGAAGCGTTGGCCAACAAAGAGCAAGTCATTCTCTTTCAAAATCGGCGGGGCTATTCGCCTCAAATCGCCTGCAACACCTGTGGTTGGGTGCCTCGTTGCACAACCTGCGATGTGTCCTTGACCTATCACCAAGGCATCCAAAGCTTGGTGTGCCACTATTGCGGTAAAATTTCTCCCATTCCCCAACAATGTCCTTGTTGCGAGGGGACAGAGTTGCGCGAACAAGGCTACGGCACGGAGCGCATCGAAGAGGCTGTACAACAACTCTTTCCCACAGCACGCACGGCACGCATGGATTTGGACACGACCCGTAGCCGATCGGCCTATGAACGCATCATCCAAAACTTTGAGAGGGGCGAAACAGACATTCTCATCGGCACGCAAATGGTGACGAAAGGTTTGGACTTCGATCGGGTGCGCACCGTGGGCATCCTCTATGCCGACCAAATGATGAATGCCCCCGACTTTCGGGCACACGAACGGGCCTATCAAATGATGTCGCAGGTGGCTGGACGAGCAGGCCGTCGGGGCCAGCAAGGACGGGTCGTTTTGCAGACGCAACAAGCCGACCTCCCACTTGTGCAGCAAGTGTGCATCGGCGATTATGGTGGCATGTATGCCAATGCTTTTCACGAGCGCAAGGCGTTCCATTATCCCCCTTTCTCACGCTTGATATACATCTACTTCAAGCACCGAGACAGCAACGTTGCCGAGTCGGCCGCCCACGCTTTTGCCGCCACCTTGCGCCCCCATTTCGGAGAGTATCTCTTAGGGCCTGACAAGCCCTTGGTTGGGCGGGTGCAGTCGTTGCACATCCGAAAGCTCATGCTCAAAGTTTTGCCCACGCTTTCCCCCACAGCCGTGAGGCGCACCCTCTCTGTGGCCCGCGATGCCTTGCTCGCTCAGTCACGCTATCGCAGCGTCAATGTCTACTTCGATGTCGACCCTGTGTAAGCCCATTGTTTGTTTTATTGCAGATTATAATTATGTCAGAATATATCCCCAGTCTTCTTCCCCTCTTGGTGGTTTTGTCGATTGTCGCCTATAGCTATTGGTTGGAACCATGGCTCGAACGTCGGCGACGGGGGCGCATCGTGCCATCCACGCTACAGACCCTTATGGCCAACGCTGGAGGGCAGATCCACCAGTTGGGCGAACACCGCTATGAATACAGCTATCAAGACGGCATCTTTCTTCTCAATCAAGAGATGCCACACAGTTTTACGATAACCTTTCCTGCTTTCTTCTCTGTCGATAGGGAGGAATTGGAGGCTGTGCGCAACCTTGCCAACCGGGCCAATCAGACATACGATGGCTGGAGCTTTTTCTACCACTACAACGAGCGTAAAGACGAATTGGTGCTGAGCCTCTGCACCCGCTTCACGCTCTCTGTCGGTGGCAATGCCGATGAGGCTTTCCGCTCGACTTTACGCAACTGCTTTGAACTGCGCCACACCTTTGTTTCAACTTATCAAAAGGAAGCGCAAGAGGAGAGTGACGAGCGGGCGGCCAATAGCAGTCGGGACAAGTTCCTGCTCCATATGCGGGAATACGCCCTGCAACCCAAGGCCGACCGCACCGCCTTGTCGGGACGCCAACTCCGTGAACTCTTGCGCATCGTTGGGGAGCACGACATCCTCGAACCCCTTCGCTTGACCATCTATGAGGGAGAGCGTGCCACAGTCATTGCAGACAAAGAGGCCATCTTGAATTATGACCTCGCACAGCCCATCCTCACGATGCAACAAACGGAGCAGGAACTGGGTGGCGAGTCGCTCCTCGACACGCACGCCACTCTCACGCTCACTTACGCCCCGTTGCACAACCACGAGAATAAGCATTTGGCGCAACTGACCATCGTGTTGGAACGTTTAGCCACCGATCAAGATCTCACCCTCTTCCGCGCTTCCATCGCTCGTCCGGCCTACGTGGCCGATGGCACGATGGCTTTTGTGGAAGACACCAATGTAGATTTTGCCACCTCTGTGCTCTTGGCCTACGATGGCGGACGCCTTGAGGCCCGTGAAGCAGAGTTGCGCTATATGTGGGACGATGCCAAAGACAAAGCAAAGGAAAAGAAGTTTGGCGAGCTCACCGAACCGCAACGTCTGCT
>JALFTM010000020.1 GCA_022788345.1 Bacteroidales bacterium | reverse complement strand
TACAATTTTTGTTCAAATAATTTGTCCGTTTGAAAGATACTACTTACCTTTGCAGACGCAAGCCGAAATAGCTCAGTTGGTAGAGCGACTCATTCGTAATGAGTAGGTCTGGGGTTCGAGTCCCCATCTCGGCTCAAAAGGCGAACCGCAAGGTTCGCCTTTTTTGTTGCTCTAAAATAGACTTTTGCGCACAAAAAGAGAATTTCTGCGCAAAAGGATGCGGTGACGTGGGCTAAACTTTGTATCTTTGTAGTCAAAATACATTATGACAACAATGGGAAGAAAAATTCAATTCAGCCTCGTTTATCGAGATATGTTCCAGTCCTATGGTAAGTTTCAACCCCGTAAGGATCAATTGGAACGCATTGCGCCCGTCATCATCAAGATGGGTTGCTTCGCCCGTGTGGAAACTAATGGTGGCGCTTTTGAGCAAGTGAATTTGATGTACGGCGAAAATCCTAACGATGCCGTACGCGCTTTCACAAAGCCTTTCAACGAAGTGGGCATCAAGACGCACATGCTCGACCGTGGTCTTAACGCATTGCGTATGTTCCCTTGCTCCGATGAGTTGCGCCAATTGCAATACCGTGTGAAGCACGCCCAAGGTGTGGACATCACACGCATCTTCTGCGGACTGAACGACGTACGCAACATCATCCCTTCTATCAAGTGGGCGCTCGAAGCTGGCATGACCCCTCAAGCCACATTGTGTATCACTAATTCGCCCATTCATACTGCCGAATACTATAGCGACATTGCCGATCAGCTCATCGCTGCTGGTGCGCCCGAAATCTGTTTGAAAGATATGGCTGGCATTGGTCAGCCTGCACTTTTGGGCAAGCTCTGTGGCATGATCAAGACGAAACACCCCGATGTGATAGTGGAATATCACTCACACTCAGGTCCCGGTTTGAATATGGCCAGCATTTTGGAAGTGGCCAAGGCTGGTTGCGATGTCATCGACACTGCGATGGAGCCTCTCTCTTGGGGTAAAGGTCACGCCGATATATTGAGTGTGCAAAGCATGTTGAAGAGTTATGGCTTCGATGTGCCTGAAATCAATATGGATGCCTACATGGAAGCTCGTGCATTGACACAAGAATTTATCGACGACTTCTTAGGTTATTTCATGGACAAGAGCAACTATCTGATGAGTTCTCTCCTCTTGGGTAGCGGTCTACCCGGTGGTATGATGGGCTCTATGATGGCCGACCTGCGTGGCGTTATGAGTGCGATCAACATGAACCGCACCAACCGTGGCGAAGAGGCTTTGACAGAGGACCAACTCCTCGTGCGCCTCTTCGATGAGGTAGGTTATGTTTGGCCACGTGTAGGCTATCCTCCCCTCGTGACGCCTTTCTCACAATATGTGAAGAACATTGCGCAAATGAACCTCCTCATGGAGTCGATGGGCAAGGAACGCTACTCCATGATGGACGATAACATGTGGGGTATGATCCTCGGCAAGAGCGGTAAGCTCCCCGGTGAAGTTGCGCCAGAAATAGTAGCCTTGGCCAAGGAAAAGGGCTTTGAGTTCTACGAGGGCGACCCTCGCGAACTCTACGCCCCAGAGCTGGATGCCAAGCGTAAGGAGATGGAGGAAAACGGTTGGGATCTCGGTCCAGACGAAGAAGAGTTGTACGAATTTGCCATGCACGAGCGTCAGTATCGCGACTATAAAAGTGGCGAAGCGAAGAAGAAGTTCTTGGCTGATCTCCAAGCCGCGAAAGACAAGGCTTTGGGTGGCACAACCATGAACCTCGAGGAAGCGATTGCCTTCAAGCACGCCAAGGCCGACGCCATCGTAGCCCCCGAAAGCGGTATTGTGCTTTGGGAAATCAATGGCGACGGTGAAGGCACGCCATCTATCGAGCCTTTCTTGGGCAAGGAGTATGCAGAGGGCGATTTCTTCTGCTACATCGAAAACGGCTTCGGTCAGATCGCTCAAATCCCAGCTGCTTTGGGTGGCAAGCTCGTGGAGATTGCTGCAAAACAAGGCGCACACGTTCAAAAGGGCGATGTCCTCGCTTACATTGAACGCCCCGGCGCATAACAAAAGATAGGCTTGACAAAACAACGCTCTCGTTCCTTTCATGGAAGAGGGCGTTGTTGTCTTTTCAGAGGCTTTTGTTCGCAAATCAAGGTGGGATTATTCTATATATAATGTGAATGAAAAAATTACAAGTGTATTTTTGCAATAGTTTTGTAGATTACTCGCAAAGTCTTCTTTTGAGGAAAGAAGAAGGGTATTATAGTTTTGAAGAATTTACGTA
>JALFTM010000019.1 GCA_022788345.1 Bacteroidales bacterium | reverse complement strand
TAGATGTTGGCACTGACAACGAAATCTTATACTGTCGGGGTATTCACATACGTTCGTCTTCTCGGCTCACAAAGTGAGCAAAGTAAGTCGAAGTGTAAGGGTGTTGGCAAAGCGTATCGTCATGTGCTTATTTGTTTTCATCGCAAAGATAGTGTCTTTGGATAAAATAAGCAATAGTTTTGTGAGAAAAATCGTAATATTCGTTGCAAAAATCAGCTTTCAGGGCAATAATTCTTTATTCCTTAGTCCTAAGGAGAAATTCTCTTGTGGGCGAGCGGCGTCGCTGCTTGTCAATTTTGTGTAAGTTCAGCTTCAGCAGCTTGCACGCTCCTCTTGCGCTTTATAGAAATGGAGTGGCAATAAAAAAATATCATTACTTTTGTTACACTTATTCACTTTGTGCGTATTCCTTTATATAAAACCATTGTTTCACCCATGAGCGAAGCCATCCTCATCGACACTTTCACCCGCTTGCGCCAACGCTTCCGAGCCTTGGCCAGCCACATTCTCCACGACGAGGCGGAGGCGGAGGATGCCTTGCAAGATGCCTTTTGTCGGCTGTGGCCACGGAGAGAGACCATCGACACGCCAGAGATGGCCAAAGCACTTGCTATCACAACCATTCGCCATTTGAGCATCGACCGATGGCGACGCACACAACAAACGCCACACTTTGCGCTCAACGAAGCTGTCGATAGCATCCCCGACACGGACGACACAGCCGAACGAGAAGCTTGGATAGCTGAAGTGGTGCGCCTCGTCGAAAGTCGGCTCACCGACCTGCAACGCCACATCCTCTACCGCAAAGAATACGATGGTCTCACTTGTGAGGCCATTGCACAAGAACTGCAAATGCAACCCACAGCTGTGCGCATGCAACTCTCACGAGCGAGAAAAGCCATTCGTGAAGATTGGGAACAACAAGTTTAATCCTCATCACAATGACACAAGATATCAACCAATGGCTCGATCTGGCCGAACGCTACTTCGACGGAGAGACCACAGACGAAGAAGAACGCCGTTTGCGCCATTTTCTCGCCTCCGCTGAGGCTTCCGATGCCCGCTTCGATGGCGTCAAAGCCGTGATGGGCTTCCTTGTTGTGGGCAAGCGCATGCGACAAAAGCGTTTGAGCGTGGCCAAAAGGCAATGGGAGGGCTGGGCAACCATCACCCAAGTGGCCGCTTGCGTAGCTTTTGTTCTCTTGGTAGGCAGGCCTTTCTTCACGGGTGCGCCCACCGATTGCATGATGCTTTCAAAAGGCCAGCGCATCACGAACGAGACCGTCGTGATGACGGAGGTGGAGGCCACTATGAGCGATGTGTTCAACCACGCCTCTGTGCCCAATGTCGAGGGCCAGTTACACGAAATTTTTCACCGCCCCTAATAGTTATATAAAGTTATGCGACAATTCCTTCAACGCACCCTCTTGATGCTCCTCTTGCTCATGGGCGTTAGCACGATGGCCATGGCACAAAAAGGCTTGCAGGTGGAGCGGCTTTTTGCCGGAAAGGTTGTGCCACGGCAGAAGATGACAGAAACCTTTGTCAAAGGGCAACGTCTCAGTAGCTATCGGCTCACTCTCTTTAGGAGTCTGCGCTTCACAGCCACAGAAGCCGAACGCCAACAGGTTGAGGCACTCGTCCGCAACGATGCCAAGACGGCCACGAGCAAAGAAGTGGACATCCGCAACGGACAGTGGCAATATGCCCTTTGCCAACTGCCACCGACCCACACGCAACGCTATCTTTGCTATCAGCGCACGGGCAATAGTCTGCTCGTTGTCTATCTCGAAGGCTCGGCCACGCTGAGCGAACTCAAGAATATGTTTATTTAATACACGAACGCTTATTCCTATTTCCCAATTTATGAAACACGCTATCCGCCTTTCCGCCCTCTGTTGCGCCCTCCTCGCTTCCACTGCCTTGCAGGCTCAAACGACCGACACCGTTGTGGTGAAGCAAGCCCACGAAGTGGTCATTGTCACCAACGATAGTTTGCACGCTATCCACATCAAAGGCCAAGGCCGTGACACCACCTACCGCTACAGCAGCACGTTTCAGACTGCCCCCAACGCATCGGCACGGATGACGCAATCGCGCACCTTGGACTTCACCTCTATTACTCTTGGGTCGCGCTCATCGGGTCGCACGAGTACTGACATTGAAGTCACCATCTGCCCACGCATCGGCTTTGTCACAGCCCTTGGTGCTCCCACTGGCTTAGACATTGACGTGGCAGGCTCTAAAGAGTTGGCACTCGACAATGTACTGACTTACAGAATAACCCGCTATCAGTCGCCCCATGCCTTTTCGGTTAATTTCGGTCTCAACTGGAAAAACTTCCGTATGACCGACCGCTTGCGCTTCCTCAAAGGCACGGATGGCACGACCGCATTGGCGAACTATCCCGCAGGGACAGAACCAAAGTTCTCGCGCCTAAAAGTGTTCAGTCTCACCCTCTCCTTTCTCTACCACCATCGGGTCAGTAGAAATGTCAAGTTCAGCGTTGGCCCTATGCTCAACTTCAACACCTATGGCAGTTTGAAGACCCGCTATTTTGTGGAGGGACATAAAGAAAAGGAGATGCAAAAAGATTTGCACCTCTCGCCCGTGACCATCGACTTGATGGCTCAAGTGAAACTTTACGGCATCGGTCTTTATGTCAAATATAGCCCTTGCCAAACTTTCAAGAGCAACTACGGGCCTAAGTTCACTTCCCTTTCCTTTGGTGTCTACTTCTAAATTTTCTGCGAATGCGACATCTGTGCACGCTCGCACAACAAAATACGCCACCTCCCTTGCTTCAACCTTGAAGCAAGGGAGGTGGCGTAAAATATGGCAGTAAGTGTTATTCTCTGCCAACTGCACGT
>JALFTM010000018.1 GCA_022788345.1 Bacteroidales bacterium | reverse complement strand
AGCATCACTTCAAAGCGCACTTTGTCGGTTTCCAAAGGCCGAAGCAGATTGCTCCAAAAGCGCACATCATCGTAGCTCTCCACATAGGCCACTACACGCTGAGGGGCTTTCCGTCCCTCCAAGCGGTTCATGGCCGAGATGTACTGTGAGGATATTTTTTCATGCAAACGGCTCATGGCTCATAGGGTTATCTCTCCAACTTCAGTGACATTGTTTTCCCAGCCGTTCATAATCACTGCTGGCGAATGGGTCGTAAGGATGATTTGTGCTTGCGGGTTGAGGCGACGAATGATACTTATCAAATCGCGTTGCCAATCGAAGTGCAAACTGGCTTCGGGTTCGTCCATGAACAACACAGTGGGCTGTCTGTCTTGCGTGAGCACCGTGAGGAGAATGATGAGCATCTGTTTTTCGCCTGCCGAAAGGCAATAGGGCGACAACGACTGCCCATATTGTCTGAAGAGGAGTTCATTGCTGGTGCGGTCGATGGTCTTCCCTGTTTCCTCAAAGAGGCGATCCACGATGTCAAGGAACTCCATCTTTGTCGCCGCTTCTTCCTGTGCCGCCCGCTGTGCTTCTTCTCCGCCTTGCGCCATGAGGGCGATGATGCGGTTGGCCACATTCACTTGATAGTCCAAATAGCGACGCTGCAATTGATAGAGTTGCCAATCCAATTCTGTGGTCACTTCTCCATTGCTCAAACCCGATAGCCGATCGGAGGGGCGCAGGTGGGTGTCGAAAGAGCGGAGCACATCACAGCGGATGGCCGTTGCCCCCACTGGCGACAGCTCAATGCGCACGCCATCAATGGGTTCTGCCAAAAGCGTCTTATTCGATTGCTTTTGCAGACGTGCCACCAAACGATTAAGGATGGTCGATTTGCCAACGCCATTCTTGCCAGAAAGCACATTGACATCGGGCTGGAGCGTCCAAACGATGTGTTTCTTCCCCATCCAAAGGCTGTCTATTTCGATGCGAGTAATGTGGTGAGCGTATTGCATAGGCGTTTATTTTTGAAAGTGCTGGATGTCTTGGAAAAGGAGTTGGAGAAAAACGAACGGTAAGCGTTCTTGGGCATGCCATCTTCGTTCCTCAAAAGTACAAAAACTTTTTCATCTCAAGCGGTCTCGCCTTGAATAATTCTAAGGAGCGACAATGTGTCAGTTTCATAAACGGCTATAAACCTACGTTTTAACAACACGAAAAACAAGTGGCGCAACTTGGATTTTCTCCAAGCGCAAGAAGAAATTTCTCCAAGCGCAAGAAGGAAAGGCGGGAGGCGCAGGCCTAAAAACATGAGCAGAGGGGGCTTGCAAAATTGCGCCTCAAATTCAATCGTACTGACACAAGTTGTTGCGCCACGAAAGCGATGTAGACAACACCACAAGACAGCCAGCATCGTCTAAAAAGACGCACACATTTTTTACGGACACTTATGCCAAGCGTTTCCATCCTTGCGCTATGCGTGTGCCGTCCAGAAGTGTATAAGAGACGCTTTCTTCGTTTTAATAATAGCCCGGAGGAAAGCATTGTCTCAAATTAAAATCGTATTTTTGTTCCATGTCTTTCGCCGTTGAAGGGCAAAGTTTCATTTTTCGGCCTATGCACAAAGAAATCAACTTCGACCGCTTTATTCGCGGACTCATCGCTCTCGTCCTGCTTTGCTGTGCCTATCTTTTAATTGACACCCTGAGCGGGGTGCTCATCCCTTTCTTCGTGGCATGGGCCATCGCCTATATGCTGCAACCAGTAGTGGTCTTTTTCCAAAACACCTGCCGATTGCACAACAAGGCCTTATCGGTCACCCTCGTAGTGCTCCTCTTTCTCGGTCTTCTCACTTTGATTGGTTGGTTTTTCATACCTGCCTTGGTCACAGAGAGCATGCACCTCAAAGACGTGGCTTTAAGCTACATTCAAAATGGCGCAGAAAACTCCACCATCCCCACCTCCATACAGGATTTCATCCGCAAACACGCAGCAGAGTTGCAACTCGACAATTTGCTCCAACAGGAGAATGTTCAAGAAGGCATCAAACGCATACTGCCAAAGGCATGGGAAGTGATCACTTCCACGGCAGGCTCGCTCATCAGCTTCTTGGGCTCGCTCATTGCAATCATCTATCTTTTTCTTCTCCTGCTCGACTGGGAACGTTATGCCAACGGCTGGATCAACTATGTACCCTATCGTCGTCGCCCCTTTATGCAGAAACTCGTTGGGGATGTTGAGACCTACATGGCTGGCTACTTCCGTGGGCAGGCACTCGTGGCTTTAAGCAACTGCGTGATGTTTTCTATCGGCTTCTTGCTCATTGGATTTCCCATGCCTGTTTTTCTTGGCATACTCATCGGCCTCATCAGTTTTGTCCCCTACCTTCAAGTCGTGGGCATCATCCCTGCCACTCTGTTGGCCTTGCTTGAAGCCGCCGACAAAGGCGAAAACTTTTGGTTGCTTATCGGTGGTGTCTTATTGGTTTACATCGTGGTGCAAGTGATCCAAGACATCGTTGTCACTCCCAAAATCATGGGACACATCATGGGGCTACGCCCTGCGGTCATCTTCCTCAGTCTGTCCGTTTTTGGCTACCTCTTGGGCATCATTGGCTTAATCATCGCCCTGCCCATCACCACCCTGATGCTGACATATTATAAGGAGTATGTCATTGGACAAGCAGTGCCCTCACCCAATCTGCAAACGATGGAAGACAAATGTGCTGACGCATGAAACAATGAATAAGGACGCTTAAAACAAGCGTCCTTATTCATATCTATTGGTACATCGCCTTCACGGATACATGAGAGTTGGCTTTCATATTTTCATCACTTCTGCCTCAAAATCATCTTTACCTACGATGGACATGTTGCGGATACGACTGCGATAGTTATAGACCGTTGCGAGCGAATTGTTAAGGAAGTGGGCAATGGTGTTCGTGTCTTGCACACCGAGGCGGATGAGGGCAAAAATACGCAACTCCGTGGTCAAGCTGCCGGGCCGTTTGGGTTCTATTTGCGAGTCGGGGCGCAGAAGCGCATTGAAGCGGTTGATAAAATGTGGGAAAAGATGGAGAAAGGCCTCGTCAAAATCGGCATAGAAGCTGGCTTGCTCGTCCGTCATTCGACTGTCGGCTTTCAATTTCGCAGCCAAGGCGACATAGTCTTTCGACTTGAGCATCTTGCTGATTGAGAAGCGATACTCCTGCATCTGATCCAAATAGGCACGACACCGCTCCAAATAGCGTGTAATGTATTCATCTTTCATTCGACCTGTGAGTTGCAAAGTGTCGTTCGTTTCCTGCAATTGCACATTGGTCTCCTGCAAACTCTGCATCGTAGCGGACAACTGATTGTTCACTTTTTGCAAGGCAACCATCGTTTCAGAAAGGTTGTGGCGGGCAATGCGCAACTGGCGCACGCGGTTGCGAAGATAGAAAAGTGCAAATATCAACACCACGGCCAACAATCCCACAACAGAAGTAAACACCCATTGTATGTGCTTCTTTTGTTGCTCATGCGCCGCATAGGCACGGTCGATAATGGAGAACATATTGGACGACTCCAATGTACGAAGACTTGTACCACAATAGGCCGCATCTTCTAAGGAGCAACGCAAATACATATAAGCACGCTCTATGTCTCCTTGCTCATAAAGTGCCTGCGCCAAGTGGGTCAAAGCTTCGTATTCTGTGACCCCACGCTCAAGATCGAGCCGGGCTGTACGGGCCAAGTAATAGATGGCTTTCTCTTGTTTGCCTGTCTGTCGGCAGAGTGTGGCCAACAGGTTATAAACATACACCTGCTCAGTCGAAGACTGCTTACTCTTCAAGCTATCAAGCAGGCTTTGAGCCACTTCAAACTGCTTTTCAGTCAAGGCTTTATCGGCCCGTACGATGTCGCGCCCAACACCCAATGGCTCGGCCATAATAATGGAGTCGCGATAAAGCTGTGTGAGATGTTCCCATCGTTTGGCAATTCTTGGCACATCGGTATATTCTGCCATCCAGCCATAAAGCGAGCGGGCTGTGTGATAGTAATAGCGACGTTGTTCTTCCGTAAGGGCATGGCGTTGGATGTGCGTCAAAGCACTTTGGGCATCATAGAAAAGACCCTTTACGGCCAACACCTCCGCGGTGGCAATGGCAAGATAGTTTTGCAACTGCACGTCCTTCGCCACCTCAGGTTGCTGACGCAACAGTTCGAGATAGTGCCAAGCAGAGTCGGTTTGCACATGGCTGTAATGGCTGATCAGTGCCTTGAGTTTTTCAATTCGTGCATATCCTTGCAACCGCTTGGCATCTCGCTTCACGACAGCTATTCCTCTTTCATGCGATTGGCGCACGGCATTCTTCTTTTCTATGGCGACATTGAGCGCACGAAGAGCTTCTTGAGTTTCAGGAAGCAGAGTGATGGGAGCGGACGATGCAGACTGTGCCAACAGCGCTTGCAGAAGCGAAAACAGCCCAGCTATCAAAAGGGAACGTAGTGGCATGGAAAGAAAATAAAGTAACAGGAGAAGCGGGATTTCTCCTTATAATATAAATGTCTAAATGTACTTTGAAACATCGCAAAGATACGCCATTTGGCTGATATATAAACGGATCAACGCCCAAAACTTATTATATTTAGTTTATATTATTCTCTAAGAAAATAAATATATCTCACTGATAATCAACAACAAATCTTCTAAGAGCATTTATATTTCCAACTATAAGATTTTATTCTATCCCCATAGCTTATTATCTTTGCAAAAGGAGGCGTGAAATGCTTCACCCATATCCAACAACAGAAATCCAATCAAAAATGATACGCAAAAGCATTCTTTTTTCTTTACTGGCACTCTTGAGTCTGACTGCCTTTGGCAAACCTATCAAACTCGACCACATCCAACCTGCGTTTTGGTGGGCTGGAATGAAGCACACACAGTTGCAAATTCTGCTACATGGCACTGACATTGGCGATGCAGAAGTGGGACTAAAGGCCAATGGCGTGGCCATCGCCGACATTGTACGCCCAGAGAACAAAAACTACATTCTTCTCTATGTCGAGACCGAGGGAGCCAAAGCACAGACTTTCGACATCTTGCTCACCAAAAACGGAGA
>JALFTM010000017.1 GCA_022788345.1 Bacteroidales bacterium | reverse complement strand
CCCGTTTCTATGGCGACAGCACTATGAAAGTGCGCAACTATGGTTTGCCCAAGATGCTCATCGACCGCTACGACCGCACAGCCTTTGCCCAAGAAAACCGCCTTACGCCCGCCCTCATCACAGAGGACATCGTAAACATTCTGGGATAAGAGAGTAGTGCATAAAGATATACTGGTCATTTCTCCATCTTTAAGAATAAGCGCAAAGGGTAAATGTATTAGTATTAAACTTAGAACAAAGAAACGGATTGAACTTTTGAAAGTTCAATCCGTTTACAATTATTGAAGCTGTGCTTATTGCTGCGTAGGCACAGGGATTTGTGCACGCATCAACGTAGATACGGAAGCGTTGTTGATGCGATTGACCATCTCATCAAAGAGTTTTACACTCTCAAGCTTGAAGATGAGCAAAGGATCTTTCTGCTCGTAGCTGGCGTTCTGCACAGAGTTGCGAAGATCGTCCAACTCGCGGAGGTTCTCTTTCCAGCAATTGTCTATGTTGTGCAACAAGATGGCCTTTTCAAATTCACGAACAACGCTCTTGCTACCGCTCTCGTATGCCTCTTTCAAATCTGTGCGGATATTGTAAATCAAGCGACCGTCAGAAATGGGGATGAGGATATTGTCGAAGCGTGTTGAGCCATTCTCGTCTACGTTGTTTTCGTAGACTTGATTGATGACGGGCACTGCAACGGCTGCCAAGTTTTCAACGCGGGCTTTGAACTGCGCCATCGCTGCTTCAAAAGCTATCTCGGCCAGTTCCGTACGATTTTTGGCTTCAAATTCTTCTTCTGTGAAAGGCACTTCCATGGCCATGATTTCAGCAAAGAGTTCCTTGCAACCTTCAAAATCGTTGTTAGTAGTAATGTAGACGCAACGATCCCAAATCATGTTGGCGATGTCCATACCGATGCGTTCTCCCATGAGAGCATGGCGACGCTTTTCGTAGATGACTGTGCGTTGTTTGTTCATAACATCGTCATACTCAAGGAGGCGCTTACGCACACCGAAGTTGTTTTCTTCCACCTTCTTTTGGGCACGCTCAATGCTGTTGTTAATCATCTTAGCTTCGATCATTTCGCCCTCCTTGAAACCAAGACGGTCCATCACACGGGCGATGCGTTCAGAAGCGAAAAGACGCATGAGCTTGTCTTCAAGAGAAACATAGAAAACAGAAGAACCTGGGTCGCCTTGACGACCTGCACGACCACGCAACTGACGGTCTACACGGCGGCTTTCGTGGCGTTCTGTGCCAATGATGGCAAGACCACCAGCTTCTTTCACTTCGGCAGAGAGTTTGATGTCCGTACCACGGCCTGCCATGTTGGTGGCAATAGTGACATTGCCTTTTTGGCCTGCCTGTGCCACGATGTCAGCTTCTTGTTGGTGATACTTAGCGTTAAGAACGTTGTGCTTGATGTTGCGCATCTTCAACATTTTGCTCAAGAGTTCGGAGATGTCTACACTTGTTGTGCCTACGAGCACAGGACGCCCTGCTTCAACCATGAGTTGTACCTCATCAATAACGGCGTTGTACTTTTCACGATTGGTCTTGTAGACACGGTCGTTGAGGTCGTGGCGTTGGATGGGGCGGTTGGTGGGAATTTCTACTACATCGAGCTTGTAAATGTTCCAAAACTCACCGGCTTCGGTACTTGCCGTACCCGTCATACCAGAGAGTTTGTGATACATACGGAAGTAGTTTTGCAACGTGATAGTAGCGAAAGTTTGCGTGGCAGCTTCAATTTTTACATGCTCTTTGGCTTCTACGGCTTGGTGCAAACCATCGCTCCAGCGACGGCCCTCCATGATGCGTCCCGTTTGTTCGTCCACAATCTTCACAGCACCATCGAGAACAACGTAGTCCTCTTCTTTGTTGAACATGGTGTAGGCTTTGAGCAACTGAAGAATGGTGTGTACACGTTCGCTCTTGATGGCATACTCTGTCATGAGAGCTTCTTTGCGCATCACGCGTTCTTCCATCGAAATGCTTTCATCGGCTTCGAGGGAGGAGAGAAGAGCTGTGATGTTAGGGAGAACAAAGAGATCCTTATCCTTCACTGTGTTGGCAATCCACTCATTACCTTTGTCGGTGAGCTCAACGCTGCGCTGCTTTTCATCCACAACGAAATAGAGTGGATCGGTCGCTTCAGGCATGCGCTTGTTGTTATTCTCCATATAAATTTCCTCTGTTTTGAGCATGCCGGCCTTGATGCCTTGCTCTGAAAGGAACTTAATGAGAGGACGATTTTTGGGCAATGCCTTATGACTGCGGAAGAGTTGGAGGAAACCTTCTGCCTGCTCTTTTTTGTCGTCAGAGCCAATCAATTTCTTTGCCTCTGTCAGGTAATTCGTGGCCAATTGGCGTTGTACGTTTACAAGGCGTTCTACCAGAGGCTGGAATTGCTCAAAAAGTTGATCGTCACCTTTGGGCACAGGGCCAGAGATAATGAGTGGCGTACGAGCATCGTCAATCAACACTGAGTCGACCTCATCGACAATGGCATAATTGTGTTTGCGTTGCACCAAGTCCGTAGGACTCATTGCCATATTATCGCGGAGATAGTCGAAACCAAATTCGTTGTTTGTTCCGAAAGTGATGTCAGCACGATAGGCCCGACGACGGGCCTCCGAGTTAGGCTCGTGAAGGTCAATACAATCTACGCTTAAGCCATGGAACATATAGAGAGGTCCCATCCATTCAGCATCACGCTTAGCAAGATAGTCGTTTACGGTGACTACGTGCACACCATTACCTGTGAGGGCATTGAGGAATACGGGGAGAGTAGCTACAAGCGTCTTACCTTCACCAGTGGCCATTTCTGCAATTTTGCCTTGGTGAAGCACTACGCCACCGAAGAGTTGCACATCGTAGTGAATCATATCCCAACGCACTACGTTACCACCAGCTTTCCAGGTTGTACTATAAATAGCCTTGTCGCCTTCGATGCGTACAAAGTTGTGTGTAGCGGCAATCTCACGGTCGAAATCTGTGGCATCAACAACCACCTCTTCCGACTCTGCGAAACGGCGAGCTGTTTCACGAATGATAGCAAAAATTTGTGGGAGCACCTCTTCAAGAGCTTTCTCGTAGCGTTCCAAGCATTCTTTCTCAAGTTTATCTACTTGCGCAAAGAGGTCTTCACGTTCTTCGATAGGGGTGTCTTCGATTTTCTGTTTCAGTTCAGCGATTTGTTCTTTGAGATCATTAGCCGCCGCTTGTACGTAGGTGCGCAATTCTTGGGTCTTGTTGCGAATGCCATCGATATCGAGGGCTTCGATTTCGGGAGCGGCCGCTTTGATCTTTTCTACCCAAGGCTGAATTAACTTCATATCACGGGTAGACTTATTGCCGAATATCTTAGAAAGGAAATCTATAAAACTCATTGTTTGTGTTATTTGCGTATATAAATAATGTATGTGATTAGCTGTCAGTGCTCTTCGTTCAGAGCCTTAGATGGAGATGAGACATACATTAGGACCACGGATATACAAAGACTTTGATATACGTGAACTGATACGCATGGCGGTGGTTACGGGGAGAGGAAGAGTAGACGTTCCCCTTGTCAAAAAGACATGGTGAGAAGGAGGGAGTCCTTGACACTGTGCCATAAGGTGTTGCATCTTTGATGCAAAAGGCAACCACCGTTGGGTGTTCGCTGGTGTGAGTGGCACGAGCCATCGATTGGTGGCTATAGCCGTTAACTGCGCTGGCAGTTGGTGTTCTTCCAGCAAGGGCGGTAAGGTCGGTTCATCCTCTTTATTGGCATCGCCAATGAGTGTGCCCCTTGTGCCGAGTCGCTTGATACCGCTGTCATCGCCAAGGGGAAGCATTGCCTCAACGTAGGAAGACCTAAGTTGCTCAATGAAGCTACGCACAAAATCGTGTTGGGACGAAACAGCCACTATCTGCCCTTCCAAAAGAGAAAGCGCAGACATTGCTGTGAGAAGAGACAGGAGAAATCCTCGTCCCAATCCATCACGTAGTCGGGGGTGTTTGTGCGTATGTGGTGTCATCATTCAAGATGGCGAAAACGGACTTTGGTGTAAAGGTAAGTCCAAGCTCTAACAAGCAAAAGGCTTGCCAAAACAATTATTTCGATAATTATTTCTTGCAATCCCAAGAGACTGATGCCACAGAGGGCGAGGAAAGCAATCGTGTAGTAGACATAATACCATTGTATTGCCCTCACCCAACGTTTGTAAAAGAGTGCTGGGAGCAGAAGGAGCGAGAGAGGATTAAGCCAAAGCAAGTGCCAATTGCTTCCTACGGCTGGATGTTCAGAGAAGAAGAATAGAAATGCGACGATACACCCCGCTACGCCTTGCACAAGAAAGAGGCAAGAGTCGATGGCACGCCACCATTGGCGATGTTTTGCCTCACATACGGAAAGGGAAACGATGAGGGCCAAGATGCCAAGTAAGATGAAGAGCGGTGTCTTCGTGTTAGGAGTTGGCTGCTCTGTGGCCATGACAAGCCGCACAGGTTTTTTGGCCAAGGGAGTAAGGCTACCATCTGTTCTTTTTACGTTCAAACGAGAGAGAAAATGCTCGGCATAGATGGGAGAAAAACACTGCTGCCGCACAGAAATGGGTTTGTCTACTTCCGCTCCGAGCAAAAGGTCATTGCCCACATAGTCCCAAGGGGAGGCTTGTGCATACTCATGCAAAATATGTCGGTAGGTGGGCTGGATACGTTGCTTGGTGGGTGGGAAAAAGATTTTTCCATTCAATGCTTCTTCAACGCTCTGCAAAGCACGGGTCGTACAGTTGTCTTTGAGAAAGTTGTAGCGATAGGTCCAGTCTTCAAGCGACGCCAAACGATAGAGTTCGGAAACAAGTTTTTGCTTTTCGTCTTGGCGTAAGAGCAATTCTTGCTCATCTACCCAGCGGTTGTGATAAGCATAATTGGTGACAAAGTCGCCGAAGCGTTGTATGCCGAGAAAATAGTCCGTTTGTCCGAGTGCAAACCGCCACGCAAAGTGTGGCGCATTAAAGTCGAACATACCATAATTATATACGACATCTTCACCCGTCTCAAGGTTTTGTACACGTAGGGCTGTGTGTCCATAAAGCGAATACGACTCTTGTCCGGGACCACACGTAAGCCATGAAATGCGCAAGCTATCTTGCCCCATCGCCACTAAGGCGAAGCACAAGGCAAAACAGAGCGAGAGCAGGCGCAATTTCGTTGGCATATGACAGATGTGTATAAAAGTTATTCGTAGCAAGCCGTGTAGAGATCAGCAAAGGCATTGGCTAAGGCTTGCATATTCGGGAAAAGCAAATGTGCTCCTTCATTCAGGAGTACTTCGTCGGGGATAGGTCCTGTATTAACAGCGATGGTAAAAATCCCTGCTGCCACAGCAGAGCGAACGCCCAAGGGAGCGTTTTCCACAACAAAGGCTTCCCAAGGTGCAACACCAGCTTGTGCCAATCCCTTTAGGTAAGGTTCGGGATGCGGTTTGCCGTGCTCTACATCTTTACTCGATACCACTCGGTCGAGCGAGAAGAAACCGGGATAATGCGTGTTCAGCCGTTCCAAGAGCGAGCGTTGTCCACTGCCTGTGACGACATGGATTTTCAACCCTAAGTCTCTCACTTGTTCCAAAGTGGCTTCCGCGCCTTGCATTTTTGGAGCTTCGGGACAGGCATTGAACAAAGCACATTTATCTTCATAAATGCTTTGTATTTCTTCAGAAGTTGCATCACGGCCCCATTGGCGCTGTGTCAGAATATGAATGGTCGATGCTCCAGTTCGACCCTCGTGGAGATAGGCCTCTTCGGGTGTCATGTGTAGGCCATGGCTATTGCATACTTTGGCCCACGATTGGGCGTGGTTCGGCATGGAGTCGAAGAGCACGCCATCCATGTCAAAGAGAACGGCTTTCGGCTGCAGGCGATGACCTGCAGCCGATGCGTAAGCCGTTATAGCATGTTGGATGTCCATTCGGCAGTTTGTTTTAGCCCAAACGCTGTTTGATAGCAGCACTTTCAGCTTCGTAACCGGGCTTTTCGAGGAGTGCAAACATATTCTTCTTGTAAGCCTCCACGCCAGGTTGGTCGAAAGGATTGATGTTCAATACACGACCACTGATGCCACACGCAATTTCAAAGAAATAGATAAGCTGACCGAGGTAGTAGGCAGTCAGTTCGGGCAACACGACACGGAGGTTAGGCACACCGCCATCCACATGCGCCAAGCGAGTGCCAAGCTCTGCCATCTTATTCACTTCATCGACACGTTTGCCTTCCAAGAAATTCAAACCATCGAGGTTTTCCTCATCGTGAGGGAACAGAACCGTGTGTTCAGGTTTCTCGATGCTTACCACAGTTTCAAAGATAGAACGCTCGCCCTCTTGAATCCACTGCCCCATAGAGTGAAGGTCTGTGGTGAGGTCTACGGCAGCAGGGAAGATGCCCACGCCATCTTTACCTTCGCTTTCGCCGTAAAGTTGCTTCCACCATTCACTCATAAAGTGGAGTTTGGGGTGGTAATTGGCCAAAATTTCAATCTTCTTTCCTTGGGCATAAAGTGCATTGCGCACAGCGGCATATTGTTCTGCAAGATTGCTCTCAAAATCATTCTCTGCAGAGGCCTTTTCCATATCTTGTGCACCACGTACAAGCTCTGCGATATCAAAACCAGCACAAGCGATAGGGAGCAAACCTACGGGGGTGAGCACCGAGAAGCGACCACCTACGTTATCAGGAATGATATAGCTTTTATAGCCTTCTTTGTCGGCAGTGATGCGGGCTGCGCCACGCACAGCATCTGTGATGGCAACGATCACCTTTTGTGCCTCCGCTTTACCACGTTGATCTTCACATTGCTTCTTAAGCAAGCGGAAGGCCAAGGCAGTCTCTGTTGTTGTGCCCGATTTAGAAATATTGATAACACCAAAGCGACGTGTTTTGAGATATTCTGTAAGCTCAAAAAGGTAATCCTCACTGATGTTGTTGCCAGCGAAGAGGATGTTAGGATTTTCTCCCTTATTGGTCAGCCAAGCGAAGCTGTTACTCAAAGCATCAATGACGGCTCGTGCGCCAAGATAGCTACCGCCAATACCTGCCACAACGATGGTGTCGCAGTGCTCACGCAATGTCTGCGCCGTTGCCTGCAAATCGGCCAAAAACTCAGGGGTGATAGAAGAAGGGAGGTGTAGCCATCCAAGGAAATCATTACCTGGGCAAGTGCCTGCTTCGAGTTCTGCGTGAGCGGCTTTCACTTTAGGGATCAATGTTTCAATAGCACTCTCGTCAAGAAAGCGGAGTGCATCTTGAAGTTCTAAGCTGATAGTTTTCATATTGTGTGTTGTATATGTTATCTTGAAAAAATCGGAGGATGCATCTTTTGCATCTTCCTTGCAAAGTTACATAAAATGTTAGGAACGAGGGCACACTCTCAAATGATAAATAAGCACTCATGGTTCTAATCTAACCTAAGAAAGCGCATTCTAAAGCAGAAATTACGGGAGGCGCATGGAGAATTT
>JALFTM010000016.1 GCA_022788345.1 Bacteroidales bacterium | reverse complement strand
TGCGCTTGCACCAAGCACGCACGCCATCAAAAATGAGTAGATTTTCTTCATGTTGCGTAAAGAATTTGTTATGGATAATAGGGAATATATATTTTATCTTAACACCATTGCACAGTTCATACCATGCGATGTACGGCAAAGTTATGGAAAAGATTTGAATGGCAAAACAAAAAATGAAGTTTTTTGATAGGTGGGCTTTGCTTTTTAACACTAATCGAGAACTCAAAAACGAGAAGCAAACTGATTTACAACAACTTACCAAAGTGGTTCGATTTTTGCAATATGCGCCTTTTGTGAGCAGAATGTTTATTAGAGGTGGCAAAAGCCCCTTTCTCATCTCTTTGCAAGAGAATAGATATGGACGGATCAGGAGAACAGCTCGGTGCAAGCATCTTTGACCGAACAGATGGGTGCATGGGTGCAATTACAGCCCATGGTTTATGGGTCATCGAGCATTCCCCTACCTCGCTCTTTCGTCCATTGGCTTCACGTAAGGATTGGTGCGACGTTTGGATGGCGGAAGGAGGGAAAAGGCTTTTGGTTTTTATAACACAACATTTGCAAAGGGCGCGCAAATGTATTATCTTTGCAACAGACATAAGGGCAAAACGGCTACCATTGACCGTTTTGCCCTTGTTTTTTCGCCGAAAAGAGGTGTTTCTACAAGCGTATGCCGTATTTTCTTCTTGCACTTGACGGAGAAAATCCAAGCCTTGGCGTTTCGTCAAGTGGCGGAAGTGCAATGAAGAGGAATAGCCTGTTTGTTAAACTTTCTATAAAACTTCCGCATACACACAAGCCATCCTACGACAGCAGTTTTAGTTTGCAGGCGGTAGGATAGCTTGATGATTTATTGCTTCAAAGCCTCTTTAACGGCTTGATAGATGGCTTCGCCACGCAGTCCCTTGGCGATGATGTTGCCGTTGGGATCAACGAGAAGTATCTCAGGGATAGCCACGATGGAATAAGCTTTGAGTATCTCATCGCGTGTGGTGCGAGGCAGGAGGAGATGGTCCCAATTGGCTTTATCCTCTTCGATGGCTTTTGTCCAATCGGCCTTGCGAAGATCTGTCGATACGCCGAGGATGGTGAAATTGTGGTTCTTGAAGGCGTTGAGGGTCTTCTTGAGGTGAGGTGTTTCGGCCCTGCACCATTTGCACCCCGAACTCCAAAAATCGACAAGGACATATTTGCCTTTGAAGTCCGCAAGACGCAGCGGTTTGTCCTTTCTGTCGAGTCCTGCAATAGGAGGGGCGACTTGTCCAACAACGGCTTTTTCCATGATGGCGAGCTTGCGGTGCATCAAATGGTAGTAGGCCGTTTGCTTGGCTTCGTCGTCATACTCATCGAGCAGGGCACGCACTTTTTGGATGGCTTCTTCCGTTTCCAACTGCGCATACATGAGGCGATAGGTATAGAGCAGGTAAGCCCCAAAGGCTGTGCCTCGTGTGTCTTTGAGCTGTTGGGCCTGCCATTGGCTCACCCGGCTTGCCCCAGCTTCATAGATGGGGTCGGAAATGGTTCTGATGCGCTTCATCTCGGCTCTGTCGCCTTTGGAGCGGGCAGCTAAGAAGAGGGCATCCAAGGAGTCCAACTCGTGGCGATTGGCCAATGCGTAGCGCTCGGCTTGGAAAGCTTGGTATTGCTTATCGAGCTGGGCATCGTCCAAGTGGACAAGGAGTTTTCCCTGCTGGTCCTTGGCCAATGTCGCCACGTTATTGCCAGCATTGAAGAAGTGGAAGCTTCCTGTTTTGACAACCTCTGTGGCTTCCTTGCTCCAATTGGCTGTGAGGAACAGCACTTGTGCATACAGGCTATCATTTTTATATGCGAAATGACCATCGGTGACATCGACAGAGTCGAGCAGAGCCACGCGCTTGTTTAACTCATCAGCGACACTGAAGAGGTAGATGCGTTTGATGGTGGGGTCGGTGCTCCGGCCTGTGATGGTCAGCCCTGTGGCCTGTGCGAGCAGGCTACTGCCTGCCAAGCACAGACCCAAGAGAAGTTTTTTCATCATGTTAATTGTTTCTATCGTTCATTCTGTGGCATTCCCGGATTGAAGCGCAACACTTTGGCAGGAATGGGTAGGACATATTTGGAGTCGTTGGGCGACAGCGTATAGGCGACGCCATTGACGGTATGTGTCACGGTTTTGGCAAAACGTGCTTCTTGATTGAGGCGTTTGAGGTCGATGAGACGCGTGAGTCCCAACAAGGGAAATTCTCTACGGCGTTCGGCCAAGACAACGTTCAACACCTCGTCGGCTGTGGAAGCAGTGAGGGCTTCGTTGTTTTCGATGCGTTTGTTGCGCAACTTGTTGAGCAGGGCAATGGCGTTGTCCTTAGAACCGATGCGGGCTTCACATTCTGCGGCGATGAGATACATCTCTGGCGTAGACATGGCCAAGTTGGCTCTGAACCATTGCATCCACATATC
>JALFTM010000015.1 GCA_022788345.1 Bacteroidales bacterium | reverse complement strand
CGCTTCATCGCTCAAAAAGTAGTAACTTTGTAATCTATTATATACGCATTGCATGGACAAGAAGAAGACTCCCCTTTTGGGATTGACCCTCGATGAGTTACAATCGCTGGCTATCGGGCTTGGTTTCCCTAAGTTCGTTGGCAAACAGATAGCGGACTGGATGTATCGTAAGCATGTCCGTAACATTGACGAAATGACCAACCTCTCAAAGGTTGCTCGTGAGCGATTGAGCGAGCACTACACCATTGGCTGTTCTGACCCCGTTGATTCTCAAAAATCGGTAGATGGCACCATCAAGTACCTCTACCGCACAACCGATGGACATTACATCGAAACTGTCTTTATCCCCACAGACGATCGTGCCACGCTTTGCGTGTCGAGTCAAGTGGGCTGTAAAATGAACTGCCAATTCTGTATGACAGGACGACAAGGATATATGACATCGCTCCCCACCACTGAGATTATCAACCAAATATATTCTCTCCCAGAACGTGACCGCTTAACAAACATCGTGTATATGGGGCAAGGAGAACCTTTCGACAACCTCGACAATGTACTTCGCTCTACCGAAATTCTTACCGAGACGTGGGGATATGGTTGGAGTCCTACACGCATCACGGTTTCCACCATCGGGTTGCCACAAGGACTATTGCGCTTCTTGGAAGACAGCCGCTGCCACCTCGCCATTAGCTTGCATCATCCTTTTCCAGAAGAGCGTGCGAAAATCATGCCTATCGAAAAGGCCTTTTCGATAGAACAAGTGGTGGCACTCCTCAAGCAGTACGATTTCTGTCGGCGCCGTCCCATGGATATTCATGCTCCTCGCCAGCGTCGCCTCTCTTTCGAGTATATTGTATTTGGAGGCATGAACGATAGCATCCGCCATGCTCAAGGCCTCGTGGATTTGTTGTGCGACTTAGATTGTCGTATCAATCTTATCCGCTTTCACACAATTCCAGAAACATCGCTCCAAGGAACGGACGAGGATGCACTGGTAAAGTTCCGCGATTATCTGACAGCTCATGGTCTTTTTGCCACCATTCGTGCATCACGAGGCGAAGACATCTTTGCCGCCTGTGGACTTTTGACAACCAAGAAGCAAGAAGAAGAGCGCCGTTCTCAAACTCCCTAAAGCTTTCGGCTTATGAAAGATTTTCAAAAAAACGAGGAGCAACCCATAGTTGCACCATCTCGCAAATTGCGCATCGGCATCACGCATGGCGATCCTAATGGTATCGGTTACGAAGTTATCTTCAAAGCCTTTTCCGAGCCTATGATGCTGGATTTGTGTACACCCATCATCTATGGTTCTACGAAGATGGCACACCACCATCATCACGCCATCAGTGCGAAAGTAAACTTTCACCCCATTACGGTTGCTACGGAAGCCAAGAGTGAACAACTCAACGTGTTGCATTGTGTGCCAGAGGACATTAAAGTAGAGTTTGGGCAAGCCACTTCTGAAGCTGGCCGAGCTGCGTTCTTGGCTCTCGAACGGGCTGTCAGCGACTACAAAGCAGGGCTTATAGACGCTATTGTCACCGCACCTATCAATAAAAACGCCATTCAAAGCAAAGACTTTGATTTCAAAGGACATACCGAATACTTTGCGCACCGTTTCGGATCGCAAACCGCCCCTTTGATGTTGCTTTGCTGCAACAATTTGCGTGTAGCTCTTGCCACCACACATTTGCCTGTGCGCGAAGTGGCCAGTCATTTAAGCATCGAATTGCTTCAGGAGAAACTACAAACGTTGCACCAAAGCCTTCTGCAAGATTTTCTTATTCCATCTCCTCGCATAGCTGTACTCAGTTTGAATCCACATTGTGGCGATAATGGTCTTTTAGGTGCAGAGGAAAAAGACATCATTGAGCCTGCCATCTCGCAAGCGCAACACATGGGCATTCCTTGCTACGGGCCTTATGCCGCCGATGGTTTCTTCGGAAAAGGTTTGTACCGACATTTCGATGCCATTCTTGCCATGTATCACGACCAAGGTTTAGCTCCTTTCAAGGCTTTGGCTGACGGCGATGGAGTTAATTTCACCGCAGGATTGAACTATGTACGTACCTCTCCTGACCACGGCACAGCCTTTGACATAGCAGGACAAGGACAAGCCGATGAGAGTTCCATGCGCTATGCCATTTATATGGCATTGGACGTTGTACGTAATCGGACATTCGACACAGCATCGCGTAGCAATCCTTTGCCCAAACTCTATCATGAGCATCGCGAGGATCAGGGCCGTGCTCGGCGCTTCCCATCCGCACCCTACCAAGTGCATGACACAGCTCCTCAGAAAACACAGAAAGAAGTATGAAGTTTGCCATTATTGCAGCCGGTGAAGGTTCACGCCTTGCCGAAGAGGGCATTTCTCAGCCCAAACCTTTAGTGCCGCTTTTGGGCGAGCCTATGATTGCACGTCTCATGCGTATTTTTTCCAAGTGTCAAGCGGAAGAAATTATTGTAATGGTCAATCAGTTGCATCCTCAAACGGCCACTTTCGTTCGAGAATATGCCAAAACGCTTCCTTGTCCTGTGCGTTTAGTTGAAAAGACAACGCCCAGTTCGATGCACAGCTTCTTTGAAATCAGTCTTCTCCTTGCTGGCGCTCCTTTTTGCCTTACCACAGTGGACACGATATTCCGCGAAGCAGACTTCAAAAAATACATTGCAGCTTTTCAAGCTTCCAAGGTCGATGGCATGATGGCCGTAACAGACTTTATTGACGATGAGAAGCCACTCTATGTAGGCACTGATGAAACGCTCAACATCACAGGATTTTTTGACGCACAAGGTACAGCCACATATATTTCTGGAGGTATCTATTGCCTCACACCAAAGACACTTCAAACCCTACAACGTTGCATGACAGAGGGACAAAGTCGTATGCGCAATTTTCAACGTGCTCTTGTAGCAGATGGCTTCCATCTCAAAGCTTATCCTTTCCCTAAAATTTTGGATGTGGATCATGCAAGCGATATTGTCAAAGCTGAAATGTTTTTGAAAGAAATATGAAGATCATTGGCATTTATCGTGCACCTCGCTTTTCGCCCAACTCTGTAGAGCGAGACGCAGCCATATTGAACGCTGTGATTGAGACATTCAAAGAAAAGGGGCATGAAGTGGAATGTTTCGAAGAAGACAACATTTCAGAAAGTCATTTCAACAACGTCGAAGCCATCTTCTCCATGGCACGAGACACAGTCAATTTGGAACGTTTGGCCTCATGGACAAAATCTTGTTCTTACTTTCCCAATCGCCCCCAAGCCCTTTTACAAGCCTCACGCACCTTCCTCACACAGCTGATGGCAGCTTTGGGCATTCCCCAGCCAAAGTTTGAACAAATCAACACGTCTCCTCCAACGCTTCCTCTGCCTTTTTGGCTTAAACGGGGCGATTGCTGTGCCCAAGAGAAAGGCGATGTTTGTTTTATTCAAACGAAGACAGAGCTTGAAGCGACCCTCAACTCTTTTGCCAAGCGACAAGTCACAGATATTTTGGCTTTTGCCCACGAAAAAGGAGACCTCGTCAAGTTTTATGGAGTGGCAGGTACAGACTTTTTCCATATTTCTCACCCAACAGACACAGCACAATTCAGCAAATTTGGCCTTGAGAGCCATAATAGCCAATTGAACCACTATCGTTTCAATCAAGCATCACTCCACAAAACAGCTACCGCACTCGCCACAGCAAGTGGCCTTATCATATATGGTGGAGATGCCATCATTCGTCCCGATGGCTCATTTGCCGTCATCGACTTCAACGACTGGCCCAGCTTTTCCGCTTGCCGTAACAAAGCAGCGCAGGCCATTGCTTCGCTCATTCATATAGAAAGAAAGTCTTGAAAAATATGACCGACTCAAAAAAATCTCAACTACAAGCTACTTTCAAGTCGCAAGACACAGAAGAATGGCTCGACATTCACTTCACACGCCCCATTGGATTGCTTTGGGCCAAAGCTTTCAATGCCTTTGACATCCATCCCAATGTCATTACCATCCTCTCCATCTTCCTCGGAGCAGGTGCAGGTCTTTGTTTTTTCAGTTCTGAACTATGGGTGAATGTCCTTGGTATTTTTCTCCTTATCTGGGCCAACCTATACGACAGTGCCGATGGACAATTGGCACGTATGACAGGGAAGAAGACACGTTGGGGACGTATCCTCGATGGCTTTGCTGGCGATGTATGGTTCGTGATGATTTATCTCGCTGTTATCTATCGTTGCTATGCGGAATATGGATGGCAATCTGGTATTTATGCTTTTGGTCTCTGCTTCGTGGCTGGCATCCTTTGCCATGCCAAACAAAGCCAGTTGGCCGATTATTATCGCAACATCCATCTCTTCTTCCTTAAAGGTGAAGCTGGTTCGGAATTGGATAGCTCGGCAAAACTGCGTGAAGAGTTCAAGCAACTGAGCTGGGAAACAGACTTTTTTTGGAAACTCTTCCTCAATTCGTATACGGGCTACACCCTTTCGCAAGAGAAAATGACCCCTAAGTTCCAAGCCCTCAAAGCACATTTGGCTAAACGCTACCCTGATGGCGTGTTGCCACAAGCTTTGCGCGACGAATTTCGAGCAGGAAGTCGCCCTTTGATGCCATTGGCCAATTTTCTCACTTTCAATGCGCGTGCTATCACGCTTTATATCAGCATTCTCGTAGGACACATTTGGCTCTACCCCGTTGCAGAAATAACCCTTTTCGTCATCGTATTTTTGCGCATGCGTCATCGGCACGAAGATCTCTGTGAACGCTTGATGCAAAAGTATTGATCGCTTCGCTCAAGCCCAAACAATGCCTAAGCACTGCCATGGCGAAAAGGTCTATTGACACACAAACTATCTACTCTCTATGCGTCCTTTATATCGCAATCTATTCATGCTATTCGGCCTTCTCGCCATAGCATTCATGTTCTATAAGTTTGATATTTCTTGGGCGAAAGTGCAAATCGCCATCCTTGGCGCAGGCTATTACTTGCCGGCCATGATTGGCGTTTGGTTTTTCGTTTATGCTTGCAATGCCACTGCTTTCCAAATCATCGTAAATACCACCTCATCGGCACAAGTATTGAACGCCGAAGCAGAAACGGAAAGACCTGATAAATTGGGCTTTTGGCGGTCATACAAACTCACAGTTTCAGGCTTTGCTTTCAGTTACACCACTCCTTTCGGATTCGGTGGACTGCCTTATCGTATCATGGAATTGACCAATTATGTTGGCAAAAACCGCGCCTTGGCTTCTACTGTGCTCTATTCAACAATGCACATACTCTCCCATTTCTGCCTATGGACGCTGGCGGCTGTGCTGCTCATTCTCTTTTATACAGAGAAAATCGACTTTTGGATGGGCAGTGTCTTAGCTCTCTACTTCTTCGTCCTCGCTGTCGTTGTCTATTTCTTCTTTGCAGGCTATCGCAACGGCATGGTATTGAACGTGTTGGCTTTCCTCCAAAAAATTCCATTTCTCAAGCGTCATGCCAACCGGCTCTATGAAGCCAAACGTGCAAGTTTGGAGCAGATGGATATCAATATATCCTATCTCCACTCTCGCCCCAAAGCCTTCTACTCAAGCCTTTTCTTCGATGCCATAGGTCGTGTCATCAACGCTTTTGAGTTTTATTTCATCCTCTAGGCAATTAAAGTAGATGTCACCTTTATCGATGCTATTTTAGTACTTGCTTTCTCTTCTCTCATGGGGAATCTTCTTTTCTTCTTGCCCATGCAGTTAGGAGCTCGTGAAGGCGGATTGGCAGCCAGCTTGGCTATTTTGGGCAAAGGTGTCGCAGATGGGTTTATGACGGGTATATTCACCCGCATCCGTGAACTCTTTTGGATTTGCATTGGCGTTCTCTTAGTGAAAATTGGTAATAAGAACAAACAATAATTGGATATGATAAAGTCTCTTCTTTTCGACTATGGTGGCACTCTTGATGTGCCAGCTCGTCATTGGGCTAAAGTGCTTTGGGAAGCCTATCAAGCCTATGACATCCCCATCACAGAGCAGCAATTTCGCGAAGCATACGTCTTTGCTGAACGCCATTTGGCCACCCATCCAGTAATTGAGCCTTTGGACAATTTCAACATCTTACTTCATAAAAAAGTAGAGCTCGAAACAGAAGAACTGGTGCGCCTTGGCCATTGGCGCGTGAAAGAAACGAAACGGGCCAGCCTCTCCGAATCAATTGCCGCCTACTGCAACGACAAAGCCATAGCAGGCTTGGACAGCACACGAGACATACTCGAAACGCTTTCCAAACACTATCGTCTCATCATCGTAAGTAATTTCTATGGCAACCTGCGCACTGTGATGGCCGATTACAATCTCCTATCCTACTTTGAACACATCGTAGAAAGTGCCGTAGTTGGCGTTCGAAAGCCCAGCCCTGAGATCTGGCAACTCGGTGTCGAAGCATCGGGATATTCAGCCAGCGAATGCTGTGCTATCGGCGATTCGTACAGCAAAGACATCACCCCTGCTACCTCACTCGGATGCTCAACCATTTGGCTCAAAGGCGAGACTTGGAAACCAGAAGAGCAAACAGAAAATGTAGCTACACACACCATTTCACAACTTCAAGAACTTCTCCCTATCTTAACCTAAATACTCATAGAGGCAATAGCATCCCCAACAAGCTATTGCTTCTTTCTTTTCATCCTAAGCACCGCTTTTTTTACACAGCACCCCAAACTTTTCCTACAAAACCTTTGGTATAAGCAAAAAACTTTCTATCTTTGCACTCGTAAAACAAAGATGGCGCGATAGCTCAGCTGGTTAGAGCGCATGATTCATAATCATGAGGTCCCCAGTTCAATCCTGGGTCGCGCTACAAAGGTTGCATAGTTCACTTGAACTACGCAACCTTTTCTTTTACTCCCTTTCTTTTCTTCAATATATCTTGCAGAAAAACGGCAATTACTTGTGCTTTTTCTTGGTCATTCCAAAATAAGTCCGTATCTTTGCATCGTTAAAAAGAACATCGCGGAGTGGAGCAGTTGGTAGCTCGCCAGGCTCATAACCTGGAGGTCGTTCGTTCGAGTCGAGCCTCCGCAACTAAAATGCACGCAACTCGCTGAAATTCAGCGGGTTGCAATTATTTTTCGTTGCGGAGTGGGACAAACTCCGGACAAAGTTGAACTGCATTTTTTCGGAAGTTTGAGAGGTTGATAACAAATGAACGAGAAAATGTTTAAAAAATGTACCCTCTAAGTACAAACCCCTCACCCGCGTATAAAAATAACGCACACGGTGTTGTAATGCCTTATTCCCTCCCAAAGTACCACACTGGGAAAAACTGTTATGTCGATTTCGTTTGCTTTGATCCAGTAGAGCAAAAGATGCGACGAAAAAAATACTTCCTTGACAGAATTAAAGGCAAAACTGCTAGGCAGCGGTATGCTTCAGAACTAATTGCGCGACTCACAGAAAAATTGCGCAATGGGTGGAATGTGTGGTGTCAAGCGGAAACGAGCCGTGAAATGACGAGCTTAGCCGATGCGCTGGCACTCTATGAAGTCTATCTTGGACGCGCCGAGAAAACTGGGAGCATGAAGCCAAAAACAGTCTACGGCTACATCTCCTACTTGAACATATTCCGCGAATGGCTGGAACACTTAGCTTGCAAGGTCGCCTATTGCTACCAACTGAACACTCCCCTGCTGAGCGACTTCCTCGACTATGTCCTCATAGACCGTGAAGCAAGTGCCCGAACGCGTAACAATTACCGCATTTGGTTGTCTACTCTCATGGTGTGGATGGTTGAGAAGGGCTATGCCTCGGCTAATCACACCGAAAAAATTAAAGTAATGCGCGAAGACGAAACGCAACGTGAAGAGCTTTCAACGGCGCAACTCAAGCAACTCAAAACTCACCTCATGGAAGAGGATAAACACTTTCTGCTGGCTTGTATGTGGGAGTACTATACATTCATTCGACCAAAGGAGCTGAGCTTTGTGCGCTTGGCTGACATTTCTATTAAGGAACAGAAAGTATTCGTCCCTGCCTCCGTAAGCAAAAACCGAAAAGACGGAATGGTCGCACTCAATGCCGACATTATCCGTCTCATGATAGACTTAGATGTGTTTCGACACCCATCGACCCACTTTCTTTTCGGGGCAGGTTTCAAACCATCAGCCAAGCGGGCGGATAGTCGTATTTTCAGAGACCGCTGGGTAAAACTACGCAAGAAGTTAAAATGGAAGGATACATGCCAATTCTACTCGCTGAAGAATTCGGGTATCCGAGACTTAGCGAACTCGGAAGGTATTGTCGTAGCAAGAGACCAAGCACGACATGCAGACATCACCACGACCAACAAGTACTTGAAGGGTAAGGATCTCACCGTTCACGAGGAAGTCAAAACGTTCAAAGGGCATCTTTAATTTATTTGTTTCAAAAGAAAAAGCCCCGCTTGCCAAAAATGGCAGGCGGGGCAAATTGTTCAAAGTGTCTTAATAAAATGAACAATGATTATAGTAGTGCGGCCGAGTTGCGAATGCGATCTGCTAAATTTAATAATGCATTACGAAGCTGTTCTTTCTCTTCTAATGTGAAAGCAGTAGGATTTCCGTTACCATCAATGCCATTAAGGCGTTGATAGAACCAAGGGGCGGACTTTGTGAAGTATCTGCGAGCGATGTCCCCCCATGATATACTAACGTTGATGTCTTGAAGAATAGCACGAGCTGAGGGAGCTGTGAGGTCGCGCTTGATTGTTGCAGTCTGTTCCATTTCTTTTTATTTATAATGCAAAGCCCCACCCACTCTGAGGTGGGGCTTTACTTTAGTTATTTTCTTCCTCCTCAGGAAAGAGGAGCGTGTCGAGATATTCATAAGCCAAGGCTATCATCTTTTCTTTCATCTCTCCGTAGTGAAGTTGGACAAGTCGGATTGTTGAGATGAGGTCGTCCTCTTGCGGTGTTAGTCGCTTTGGGATAGTCGATTTTGTTTTCTTTTTATTCATACATTGTTTCTTTATTAAGACACTACAAAGGTAGTATAAATAATTATAATAACCAAGGGAATAGTATAGTTTTTTATACTCCACAGAAAAAAATATCCCCTACCAAGAGTGGAGAGGATATTATATACTTGCTTACAATCACTTATCCCCATTCATTCTCTTAAACCGCCTCCATTGTCGATCCAGCCCGTCAGGTCCTGAGAGGGAGACGGTGGCGGTGATGCCTTGCGAGAGATTGGCGTTGAGTTTCTCGAGGGCGTCGGTGGTGCGGGCGTCGGTGGTGGAGACAACCACGGGTGAGGGTGCGGGGGCAGTGGCAGTAGTCAGAGGCAGGGAACGGCTCACGTCTTCAGCCGTGAGGGATGCCACGGTGTTTGTTTTCTGTGCGTGGTCGATGAGTTGAAGTACTGGCAAGAGCGAGCGGTTGTTCACGGCTTTGTGGTTAGCGACAAATTCGCCTTCGTGAACAACGCCAGCTTCACGGCGATACGACCGCCCGCCTGTGAAACCGCCTGAATAGTAACCGCTCTTTTGGGCTTCCTGCTGTTTCTTAAGGGTGGCTATTTGCATCATTCCTGCTGCAACGGCGGCGGCGGCGGCGATAGGTGCAAGCACTGGACCGATGATTGGCGTTTTAACGGCGGAGTTGTAAGCTGCCATGGCTGTGAGGGGGATTTCGGCAAGGGCTTGCGCCATTTGCATGTTAAGAGCTTTTTTGTTTGCCTTGTTCTTAAGGGCGGCGAGTTCGCGTTGCTTCTTTTCCTCTATCATCTTGCCTCGGGTGGTGCTTTCGCCTACGGCTTTTATTTCTGCATCGTAGCGAGCGGTGACTTTGGCAGCTTCAATATCATAGTTCGCTTGTGTGAGCTGTGAGGCACTCTGCGCCAAAGCTCCAATGGTGGCATAGGCGGTTTGCGCCACGGATACCATTTGCGAGGTTTTATCCTGTGATATTTCCGCTTTGCGCTCTTCGGCTTGCTGGTGGGTGAGTACGCCTTTGCGTTCCATGTCTTCGATTTTGGCAAAGGCGATACGGCGGGCGTTGAGGGCTTTGGCAAGGTTGGCTATTTCCGTGGCAAAACTGCTTTGGGGCAAGGCGTCCCATGCTTTTTCCTTCATATCGTCCCAGCCGTCTTTGGCGTTGCGGGCTTTGCGCTCTTCGGCTTGCTTTTCTTCAAACTCGGCACGGAGGCGGGCAAGGGTTTGGAGATAAACCTCTTCGGTGATGAGCTTTTCGTTCAACGCTTTTTGCAGGTCGTCGAGTTCTTGTTGGTAGAGCGTTTGGGCGTCTTCCTTGTTGAACTTTTCTCGCAACTTTTTGATGCGCTCGAGATGCGCCTTGTGTTGTTCTTCCTTTTGGCGTTGGCTTTCTTTTTCGTACTCGGCAGAGGCTTTTTCGAATTCTTCAATATTGCCAGCTTCTCGGTAGAGTTCACGCTTGCGAGCAAAGAAACGGAGGGTTTCAAGGTTGCGGGCTTGATGGTAGGCTTGTTCTGAGAGAATGCCTCGGACGTGTTGTTCTTCGAGAATGGCGAGCGTTTCGTTCATTGTGCGTTCAGCGTCGGCAATGCTCCAAGCGTTGAGCGTGGCGGAGAGCTTTTTGCTGGCTTCGATTTCGGCTTCTTCTGCTTTGAGGCGTTCGTCTGTGCCTGCTTTATATAGTTGTGTGCGCTTTTGGGCGGCGGTGAGTTCGGCACGGAGAACGGTGTCTTCGTATTCTCTCAGGTCGATAATGCCTTGCGAGAGGTTGGCAGTGGCTTTGGTGCGCGCATCGAGCAAGGTTTGGTCTATATTGTGGAGGGCTTGCTTGAGCTTTTTCTTGCGTTCTTTCTCGGCTTTGCGTGCGGCTGCTTCCCTAAGTCTCTTTTCTTTTTTTGCTTTCTTTTCGTCTTCGGGCGAATAGGTGCGTCCTGTGTAGATGTCTTTACTTGAGGCAGTTTGCTTTGTCGTTCCTTCCAGCATGGCTTGGCGAGCACCTTCGTTTCGTTGCAAGTAGTCGGTGAGTTCTTTTTGCTCTCTGAGATTGTTATCGAGAGCTTGAGTGTTGTCCTTTAGCGAGGCCGTATGCTTGTCAATGGCCTGCTGTTGCTTGAGGGTGCCTGCGGTTGCATTCTGAAGCACCAACGGCTTGCCATCTGCGCCATACGCCATCGAGGCACCTGCGGACTGCTGTTCGCGACGAAGCCAGTAGCGAGAGCGGTCGAGGTTATTCTGTTTGCGGGCGCGAGTGAGGCGGAGCTTGAGCTCTTCTGACTTCAGAACCTCCAACTCCTTGAGGACAGCACGGGCCATGGCGAGGTCTTCAAGCTTAGCTATATACTGATCTATAGCCGATGTATTGTTATTGTAGAGTTTACCTTCGGAGGAGAGTTGTGCGTGGTAGTCGGGAATGATGCGCTTAAGCTCTGCCAAAGCCTTTTGGCGTTCGTCCAAGGAGAGGTTATTATTATTAAGCACTCGGGTGAGCTGCTCAATTCGTGTGCGCTCGCTTGCCATTTCTTCGGCGGCGGCTTCTCGTGCTTTGGCGAGGGCTGATAGTTTTTCCTTTTGTGCGTCGAGCTGTGCGTTGTTCTCTTCGGTGGAAGAGGTGAAGAGGGAGGTGACGCCCAGCAACGTGCCGAGGGCGGCGACAAGGGAGAGTACAATTTTGACGACTGCTCCCACGGGGTTTGCCGTCATGGCTACGTTCAGGGCGGTTTGTGCCACAGCGGCTGCACCTGTCTGCCCTGTGAGAGCCATATAGGCGGCGCGCAAAAGTCCTGAGGACACCACGGCAAGGGTGCGCAGGAGGTTGCCCGCTTTGGTCACGGCGTTATAGAGCAATTGCCCCGAGGTGGAGGCTTTGAGGGTGGTGAGTAGTCCGCGCTCGGCGATGGTCTGTTTGAGTGTCCACGCTGTTTGCAGGGCGCGCAGTCCGATGGACACTTTCGAGGCGATGAGTTCCGCTTTGGTCAGGGCGTAAACGCTGGCGAGGGCTACGGCAAGGGACACAAGTGCGCCCTTGTTGTTCCAAATCCATTGTGCCGTGGCTTTAATCACTGGAATGGCGTTAAGGAGTAGTTGTGTGATTGAGCTTTGGAGTTGGTAGGCGTTTGCCATGACGGGGTAGAGCTGTTCGCCAAGCGTCACAGCGAGGTCGTGCGCCCGCTTTTGTGCTTTCTCCATTTGGGCTTGTGCCGTGGCGTTGGCTTTTGCGCTTTCTTCCGTCACGCTTGTGCCTTCTTGGAATGCTTTGGCGGCTTGCAACTGTGTGGCACGCACTTGGTCGATGTTGGCGGCGAGGGTTGAGAGCGTTTGCGTGACGCCAGCTCCCGAGAGTTCCATTTCTTTGAGCAAGGGGGCGAGGGCGTCCATGCGTCCCGCTTTGTTGAGGGCTTGCAGGAAAGAAAGCACGGCTTCGTTGCCGTTGGTACGAATCAGTTCGGTAAATTTCTTCACGTCCAGCCCCGCCGCCTGTGCCATCTCAGCTGGCTTGCGGTAGATGGCTGTGATCACGTTTTGCAGTGCGGTTGCTCCCTTTTCTTGTGTCACCATGTTTTGGTCAAGCACAGAGCCGAATGCCATGATGTCGGCTTGCGTCATTTGGGCTTGCTTGCCTACGCCTGCCAAACGGGCGGTAAAGTCTACGATATAGGCTTCGGAGGCGGAAGAGCTTTGCGCCAAGTCGTTGATCACCGACCCTGTGGCGAGCATTGCGCCCTTGAGCCCCATTCTTTTGTCGTCGCCAAAGAGCTGTGCGAGTTTGCCGATATTCTTTACGGCGTCCTCTCCGAGGTCTTCGCCCAGTGCCACGTTGATTTGGTCGGCTGCCTGCACAAATTCCAAAACGGCGTTTTTCGACTGAATGCCCAAGCGTCCAGCATCGCCCGCCAAGGCGTTGAGCTTTTCGCGGGGCGTACGGGTGTCCATTTGCTTAAATGCTTCGTTCAGCTCTCGCACGCTCTCGGCATTCATTCCTGTGTATTTGATGACCTGCGACTGCGCCTCTTCCATGGAGGCATAGGCATCGACATATTCCCGCATCTTGCCCAAAGCACGGTCGTACACCTCCATTCCCGTTTGCACCATCACGGAAAGCCCCAGCCACTTATTGCCCCATTGGCTCAGGCGGGAGGAACTAGATGCGACCACTTCCTGTTCGGCTCGTACCCGCCCGAGTTCTTCCTTCGTGCGGCGTATGGCGTCCGTGACTGTGTTCCACTCCTTAGAGCCTCGGGCAATCTGTCCCGAGTTGAGCGTGCTTTGCAAGGTGCGCAACGTTTTGTTCAAGTCGCGCACACTTGCGCCCGAGATGTTGCGCAGGGTGCGTGCCACCTCTTCGCCTGTCCCCTTCATGCGAGAGAGCTGTTGTCGGCAGGTGTCAATTTCTTTGCCCATACGGGCGTATTCCGTGGCTTGCTTCTTCGTCCAAGTGCCACCAGAAGATGCCACTTTGTCCAAGCGTTCCTTTGCCTTCTCGGCATATTCTATGCGCTGCGTGAGTTCGTTAATCTTTTTCTTAGCGTCCTCACCATTCACACGGAGAACTATGGTTTTTACGTCGTTGTTCATGAGAAAATTTTTAGAGGGTTAGAGCATCGTTTTTTCGGGTAGAAAAGGGGGGCTAAATTATCATATACAATAATTTGAATTATCATATACAATAATTGAAATTATCATATACAATAATTTTTGCCCGCATAGGTTGGCAGATTTTGTCACTTATCCAAGCTGTTGAACACGCCTGCAAATTCGTCGCCCACAGCTTGCACGTAACGCTCTGCCAGCACACGTTGCGAAATCGCCATCGAGCGGGAAAACCAAGGGCGTTTTTCGCGGGCTTTGCCCAGTCGGTGCAACGACCGATAGCCCTTGCCCAAGAATTGGAGGTTTCCGCCATTGCCCCGCCGATAGCCATTGCCTACGCCTGCATCGACATACACGCCATACGCCACAAAACGGAACTCGAACGAGGCAGACAGCCCCTGAATGTTTGGCGTTTGTGCCGAGACGGAATCGAACAAACGGCGCGTATCAATGGCACGCATCATGCCGATGCGGTCTTTCCATATGCGCACCATCATGGCGTTCCAGCCGTGGGCATAGTCTGAGAGTTCCGAGGCTATCGTGCGCTTAGTCCCATTCCGTTTCATCATAGCAGAGATTAAGCGGTTCGTCAATAGAGAGCATAAAGTATAGCCCCGTCAGCCCGTTGCCAAAGAATTGCGCAATCTCCGAAGAGGGCATCGCCTCCACCTTAAAATCCACGTCCTGCGTTTGGTACTCACTGCGGTCAAGCACGAAATGGCTTTGCAGTTGTCGGGACAGCTCACGGCAAAGGTTTAGCCCCTCCATGCGCTGCGCCTCGTTGTCGAAATCGTAGCGCGCTAGGACGAACACCGTAAACGTGCGCCGACGAAACCACGCCCCCGACTGGTAAAACGTCTCGCCCGCAGTGATGTCGTCCAAAAGCACAAAATGCGACTGCGTGGAGAAATGCTCCATCATCGCCTCCAAACCGTTAATGCCTGTGCAAGTGCCAAACACAAACCCCTTGTCCTGCGCCAAACGGTTGCGCTCCACAAGGCTCTCCAAATGCGTGTGAAAATCAAACATGATGCGTATTATATTCGTTTGCCTCTCGTGCCTTGGCGTTCAGTTCGGTCAAAGCCCGCCACGTGTCAGCCGAGAGAATTGCCTCTTCCTTCGTAATGTCGCCACCTGTCAAAGCCCGAATTTGAGCATCGACCATCTGGCGCAAATCGTTAGCCTCGGGGGCTTCGTCACCTTGATAAGGGCGGAACAAGTCGGGGAACATTGCCGAAAGCTCCAACTTCACGGAAGCATACCAAAGCAATGCGAGAAATTGTTCCTCCACTCTCAGCTCTTCGCAAAGTCGTTCCTTGCTCAAAACGTTGAGCAACTCGCCAATAGCCTCCACCTTCTGCGAGGAAAGAAAACCCTGATAAAAGTTCTCCGCCACAAGATAACGCTCAAAAGCAACGCCCTGCAAATTGTGAGAAAGCAACTCCCACCGCCCAATGCGCTCCAAAGGCAAGGCAAAGGCTGGAGGCACGTCCAAGAAGTCCAACCCCATTACTGCCACTGCCACGTCCAAAGGGTCTAAACGGGCAAGCTCCTCCCCCACTCCGTCATTGCTCACCTCGCCCGAAGACAAGAAACGCAAACCCTCGGGGGCAATATGGTGCAGGACAAAATAAACCTTTGCACGCTCGCCACCAAACTGCGAGACCAACCGCGCCCACACAGCCACGTCAGTAGCCGAAACCTCCTCCCAGCTCGTGGGCAATTGCAAATCAATGAAAGAAATAAGCGGGCGAGTCCTCTTCATTTTCGTACGGTTTAGAATGATAAGCCTTATAGGTCGATGAGTTCCGATACTCTGGCAAATGCTCAACATTAGCCTCCAAAAACTGAAGCAACAAGTCGGGGCGCGCAGTTTCCCCCTTAATCATCGCCACCACAGCGTAGCGAGCCATTTGCGTTGCCTCATGGTACGTATCGTTCAGCTCAGGGCGAGACAAACGGCGCACCAGCTCACTCCACAACTCAGGCGAAATAATCTTTGCCAAAGCCTCCTCCGCCTTCCGAATTGGATTAACCAAAGCCAAAAACTCCCGATCATAAACCAACTCACCGCCTGCCGTCGTCAAACCATAAGCACGGCAAACAGAGGGACAAAAGAACAACGACTGAATAAAGCCACGTGGCAACTCCTCCACTTGGATAAGCTCCACAAGCAAATCATCTCTAAGCTCAGAAGTGTGAATGCGCAACGCCTCCTTCAAGTTCTCCACCCGATGCGCCGAAGCAGGCGCAACGTTCTGATTACTCACCACGCCAAAGCCCGTTGCCGTAGCCACCAAGTCGAGCGATGCCACCGACTGCAACGCCGCCTCATTATAAACCAGCTCCGCCAATCGCTCACCGCCCACAATCTCCGCCAGCGTATCAAAGAGCGCAAAGCCCAAAGCCGATGCCACCCTCCGCTGTGCAGGCAAAAACAAACTATTCACCCGCTCCGACACCTCCACAGAGGCAGAACGAAGAGCAGGCACGTACCTTTCCAGTTGTGATTTATTGAAGTTCAACATATAGTAAATACTTTAAGTTGTTACTGCTTTTGCATCCCTATGCTTGTCCAAAGTCGTGAGCTGAATAAAGGGCACAGAGGGTTCTATGTTCTGCCAGCCGTTGAAATAGCAAACGACCTGTAAGGGCAACAATAGTATATCGTGAAAAGCTGTCTCCAAAGCCTGCTTCATCGTGAAGAGTTCCCGCTTGTCCGAGCCCGAGTTGTTCATAGAGCTTTTGCCTGGCACAGCACCGACAAGACTTGGATGCACATTATCGGCATAGCAAAGCGTGTTCGTGGCGGCGGTCGTCTCGTCTGCCCAGTCGCCCCCCTCCTTGCCAGTATCAACAACCGTAATCTTCACGTCGTGCTGTTCCTTACCATCGGGCGAAACGTAAAAGCCCGAAACCCAAACCTTGCCCGAATTCTTAATACCGAGAGCAAAGTTTTTCATATTCTCCTTCTCTCTGTTGATGCGCTCAAGCTGTTTAACGGGGTCGGTGATATTCTCCGCTGCGAGCAAGTTCTTCCAGTATTCGCGCGACACTTCGATGAGGAACTTCAAAGAAGAACTATTGCGAAGTTTTGCCCGCTTTCCCACAGAGATTAACCGCTTTTCGTCATAGCTCCCACCTCTAAAGATGGAAAGATAATAGGGCGTGGGATAATACGGATTTGTCACGGTGGGGAAACGCACCACCATAGCAAACTTGCGCTCCTTGGTAGGCTCGCCCTTGCGTCCGTCTGCCCTTGGTGTGCGTCCAAGTCTACGCTCAAGGTCGCCCAGCGGGTCAATTTCGTTCAAGAGCGTAACGGTTTCGACCTTTCGGGGCGAGTTCTCCCAATCGGCAAAGAACACTTTGCGAATGCGCCCCACTGTGTCTGCCTTTTGAAAACGGCAGGAGGCGGCGTCTTTGTGAATGATGCGATTGATGCGTGTGCCGTCGTTCGAGAGGATGAACACACAAACGGAGAAGTAGAAGTACTTCATCGAAGTGATTTGGTCGAGGAAGTATTTGGGCAAAGCGTTTGACATTGCCCAGCGTTTGAGGTTCTCGTCCGTGGTGGGCTGTGCGGTGGTGGTGTCTATGAACTTCAAGCCTGCGCCGTAGCAGGTGAGAATGTTTGTGAGCTTGTTCTGCGCTGTCACCTCGTCGCCTGCTATGAGGTCGCGAATGGCGTAAGGGCGTTTATTATCATCGCCCCAAGTGGCAAAGCTCAAGTTCTCCATACTCGGCACGGGGCGGAAGTTCTGCCCCTCGGTGTCGAATGTCTCGGTGGTGTCGGGAACTGTTTGTATCTCGGCATAAAAGTCGTTTGCCTCGTCGTAGTAGGTGGCAGATAGTGCCTTTTGTAGGTCTTGCATAAGATCTATATTATAGTTCTAAAGAGTTCAGGAATGGCAATTTACTTGCAGTTCAAGGATTCTCCCTCCCTTTGCCAAGCATTTGTATCAAGGCTCTTTCACGTTCTGAAAGCTCCCAAACAATAGCCTCCTTCTTTGCCTTGGCTTCCTTTGCCTTGGCTTCGGTAATTAAAAAACCACTGCCAAAAATAGCCTTCTTCTTTGCTCTTTGGCAGTCAAGACTGGAAACAAGAACGCCCTCGCCCCGCTTCACTTCAAAGGGAATGCCAGCCCTCGACATCGTCTGAAAGTTTGGGGCGGTAATCACGGCATCGGGATATGCATACTTTGGGAATTCTTTTGTCTGCGTTGCTCGCCTTGCTTCTTCAACGGCTTTGACACGCCTATAAAGTTCGGGGGCGGTTCTTGCCATAATCTCAGGCGAGAGGTTGGTTATAAATGCCGTATTTATAACAGCTCCGTTCTCGTAAGTGATATTTATACCTGCGACAATACGTGTAAGCCCGTCACAGTCTTTTGCGGGAGAGAACACAGTGAGGTAAGGCGCAAAGAGGAAAAAGCGAATGCCTCGTGCCGTGTACCAGCGCACTATTTTTGAGAGAATGGAAAAGGGCGGGTTATCGACTACAACACAATTCTCGGGATAGGTTTCATTTTCAAAGTCGCCCCCAGGAAAGAAAGGGCGAAGAATAGGCGTGGCGGGGCTTAGGTCGTATTCTTCTCGCACCCATTGGAGAATTGTGTCGTACGTTTCGGGCGGGGTGTAACAGTCGTCCGTGGTAAGTTTTGGCGTGAACTTCTCGACAAAGTCTTCATAATTGCGTTTGTGTTTCGGCAAGTGGGTGTTAAGGGTCATGTTTTACTTCATGGTTTATTAGGGTTTTACTTTTCTTTTTCTCCTTATAGGGCTTCATTCGCTCCGATGGTTTTATAAGTATTGCAAAAATAACCCCTCTCGGTGAGCTAAGAAAAACAAAGCGGGTGTCCCCACTATGGCAAGGGGACACCCGCGGGGCTTTGGGGTTAGACGACCAAAGCGAGGAGTAAGAGGGCGGTGGCGTAGAACATTATCATTTCTGACCAAAAGAGCAGGTTGCGCCTGTCGCAGAGGGCGGGAATGAGCAGTAAGCCCCAAAGCAGGAGATACCAAGCGTTGTTCATCAGCACCACGATTTGCGTGCCGATACCGCTAACGATTGCGCCTACCAGATGCACTTGCCCCTCGAAGTCGTCACGGCTCAAGGGCGCGAGGGCTACGAGTGCCACGCCGAAGAGGGAGAGGAAGACGGCAAACTGGCTGTCGGTGTTCACGCTGTCGAATGCTACAGTGAGCAGGAGGACGACCACGGCAAGGAGCATCGGCACGAGGAGTTTGCGCCCCAGAGGTGTGTAATAGGTGGCAGAGAGGGACGTTTGTATGCCGTGCGTCTTTGCCACTGCGATATTATAGGCTGTCCAAAGCAGGAGGGCGAGGAGGAGTTGTACCATATCGTTGCCGTTGTTAGAGGTTTTTGTATTCGTCCTTGGCGTTGAAACAAGGGCATTCTTTGATGCGTTCCCATGGATCTATTGTGCCGTTGCCGTTTTTGTCGGGCGAGAAGTCGCGGTGTCCTTGTATGGTGGCAGTGGGGTGTTGCCGTTTGAGTTCGGAGAGCAACGCCCGCAAGCCCCGCTTTTGTGCCTCGGTGCGGTTGTCCACTGCCTTGCCCTTGGCGTCGATGCCACCAATGTATGCCACATTGATGGAAACGGAATTAAAGCCTTGAACTCCGTTGCTAACCTCTGATACAGAGAGCAAACTAACGAAAGAACCATCAGGAAACACTACATAATGATAGCCTGGTTTTTTCCACCCTTTTATCCGAAACTCACGACGCAAATCCTCTAATGTCTGTGACTGTGCGCCTGCGGTACAGTGTACTGCAATATATTTAATTGCTCGCATAGTTTAACTTTCAATGAAATTATAGTCCTCTTTATTGATCGATTGACGACGTTGAATGAACTCGGCCTTAACTCTCGCGCCATAATCGAGCGATCGGGCATACCACTCCTTTAGCTCTTCTATGGTGGAAAAGTGGTATAAATGCTCCGAATGAAGCCCAAAATAGTAAGGCGTGTCTTCAAGCGGAAGACCAGCCGTCACGTTAGCAAGATACTGCGCTTGGTAATTGCGCTGGTTCTCCTCGTCGAGGGAAACGAGATACTTCTGTCCATCCCTTGGGCTTGTCCACTCAAAGCCAGCATCCATTATTCGCTCCTCTTCGGCTTCAAGATATTCCTTGATGATGCGAAAACAATCATCAGGAGAGGGGCAATAATTAAGACGCACCTCCAGCCACTCGTAGCCATCAAACGCTGGAGTGTCTTCCGTGGCTTCAACGCTGATTTGCTCGACAAAATACCGCACGGCGAATGTATTGTCGATAACGTTTAGGCACTCCACAAGTGCCGTAGGGCGTGCCGTGCTACGCACGTTAATAATTGTACTCATACTAATATAT
>JALFTM010000014.1 GCA_022788345.1 Bacteroidales bacterium | reverse complement strand
CTCATTGTAGGAAGCAGGAAGTAGATCAGCAGTGATACCGCTACTGTGGCGTAACCCCAAACAAGCATAGGGATTATATACCCCTCCTCTAAACGTTGCCCAGAGCGTCTAAGAGTTTGCTCAATCAGCCGAATGCTTTCCTGAGCATTGAAAGTCTTGTTGTCCATAAGTTGTTAGCATTATTGATTGGGTAAGAACAAATAGGTTTGCATTACTATTATAGTTGCAAATATAATAAGGTTTATGTTATAAACCAAACAAAAGGAGAAGTTTTTTGCAGTGGGCGGTGAAATGGCAGAGGCACAGCGATCGGGATCATAGCCACGAACCACTGCGCATCAATATAAATATGCTTATGTCTGTCCGCAGCTATAGCGAACAAGCAGGTCTGACACATCAGAAGACTTAAGGTTGCACTCAATTCAAGGGTGTAGCCACTAAGTTTTTAATGCGTCGGCCCTTAATCCTAATGCTTCGAGGGGCTTGTTGAGAAATAAAGATGTATCTTTGCAAGCGTCAGTATTATTTCGGTCACGGCCGATAGTTATATCCTCTTAATTCAGCACTTGATATGCAAAAGAAAAAATTTCTTCTCGTGGCTTTTGCCACCATGTTGTTTGCAGGGTCTGCCCTTGTAAGTTGTAATGAAGATGACCCTAAAACTGGCGGAGACGATCCTAAAACTGGCGGAGACGATCCCAAAGAGTTTGTCGCAGCGGGCAAGAATGGAGCTGTGGTAGTGAACCAAGGTAGTTATGGCCAAGACTTGGCTTCTTGGGGCGTTTTCGCTTATAGCGACAATGGCACAAGCTACAACCTCACGCTTCCCGGTTCGTTGGGCAACACGCCACAGAACGTAGCCAAAGTAGGCGACAACTTTTATGTGGCCGACAATGTGAAAGGCTATTTGGGCGTTTATGACAAGAATTTGACCAAGACTGATAGTATTGCGCTCAAAGCACCTCAAGGCGTTACGGCCGCAGGCGATGTAGTTTTTGCTGTCAGTGGCGACTCTGTGTTTGCTATCAGCACAGCCACCAACAAGAAGGTGGGTCAAGTCTATGCAGGCTCCAACATCTACGCTTTGGCCGTAGCCAACAATGCAGTATATGTCACTCAAGGCATGGACTGGAGCAGCAACGAAGGGGCAGCGCAGAAGAACTATGTCATCAAAATCAGCCTTTCTTCCTTCAACGCCGGTGCTTCCGTAACAGCGAAGCGCATCGAAGTGGGTCTGAACCCTTATAACCAAATTATCACCGATGCGCAAGGCAATGTGTTTGTCGTGTGCGCTGGCGACTTTGGCTATTTCTCTGGCGTAGAATCAGAGGTATGGAAGATTGATGCCAGCGATATGTCCACAAAAGTGGCCAACGGCAACTACGTGGCAGAGCGCAACAACGTACTCTTCGTGGTGGAGAAAGCAAATAATTCCAAGGAATATGCTTTCAAAACTTACAAGACTTCGACAGGCGCACTGCTCAACAGCAACTTCCTTTCCAATGCGACAGAGCAGCCAAAGAATGTGAGCTTCTTGGGTGTGAACCCTTATAGTGGCTACATCTACTTCGGCTCTAACGAGAATGGCTACAAGGCCAACGGCTTTATCTATGAATATGCCGCCGACGGCGCTTTCGTGAAGAAGCACAATACGGGTGTGAACCCCTACTCTATACTCTTCTACTAATTCAATAAAACAGAACAACTATGATTCGTCTAAATTGCTTTATCCAAGTCACAGAAGAAACACGCACAGCCGTCTTGACTGCTGCCAAAGCCCTCACAGAAGCCTCGCAAAAGGAAGCTGGCTGTGTGAGCTACGACATCTTTGAGAGTGCCACCCGTCCCGATGTGCTGATGTTTTGTGAGACATGGGCCGATGCAGAGGCCTTGGAAGCACACTCCAAGAGCGAAACGTTCGCCAAGTATGTGGGCGAAATCAAGGCCTTAGCCAAACTCAAATTGGAGAAGTTTGAGATGTAAAAACCCCTTATTGGCCTACCAACCATAGGCAGATACTAAAAAAGCATTGCCCCCATTCACAGAACGTGGATGGGGGCAATGTATCGTAAACACTTGGCAGAGAATTTCTTGTAACGAGCCATTTGAACTGCCGATGGCTTGTTCCCTATATCCGAACTCCCAAGGGCGAAACGTTAAAAACGTAGGGAGATTTGGTAGTTTTGCAAGAAACTTCTACTTTTGGGAGTAGTTTTATCTCAAGATACTGTTGCCCTCAGGGCGAGAAACACCTTTTGCAAAACGCTTATATGC
>JALFTM010000013.1 GCA_022788345.1 Bacteroidales bacterium | reverse complement strand
AGATCCTTCTGGAGTTTGAAAGGCGTCGGCATTGAACACTACGGTGTCTCCACGATGTACCATCTTGATACGAGTGGCGCGAACAGTGGCAGTGCCCAGTGTTTTGGCTGAAGAAGCAGAAAGAGGGGCAATGAGAAAGTTCTCCTCCCATTCGTATACTTTTTTGCGTTTGTGTCGCTCAGGGATGGTCAGAAGATGAAATGTAGTCTCATAGTCATTGCCACTCAAGCGCACCAAGTATTTGCCGGGCGAAGGTGCCTTGAGGTAGTAGTGACCGCCTGCTTCAAAGTAAGATTGGTCGCCAAAACGAATTTCATAAGGTTCTGTGGAAGTGCATTTGCTGATAAGAGTGCTGTCAAGAGCAAGCAATTCAACCAACACATTTTCCACATTGATACGGGTCTTTTGGTGTTGGACGATGCCCTTCACTTCGATGCTATCTTTCGGTCCAGCTATGGAGAGCAAAGGCAGGAAGAAAAGCATGATGCCTAAGATGTATTTCATAAATAGAGTATAGAGTATAATGATAAAATAGATAAAGGAATTATTCAGAACAGAAGAGAGAAATCTTTCTGAGAGTTTTGATTTTGCAAATATAGAAAGATTTTCGTAGTTGTCCAGTAAAAGCGCACGTATCTTTGGGCCTGTAAGCGTAAAGTTTGTTGGCATATTTACAGCCATCTGGCATGAATGAACGGGCGGTTGGCTCAGTTGGTTTCCTATAAGTCTCGGTTTGGAGCGGTATTATGGGAAAGTTTATAGACTCGTGCTTTGGGAGGCCACTGCCTGATTTTTGAAGATGATAGAAGGCTAATCGGAATTGTTTTGCTTGAGGTATTTGCAAGGCAAAAAGCTCTGTTTTTCTTGGGTGTTAGCATAAACACTCCTCTTCTCGCAGACAGCGAGAAGAGGAGTGTAAGGAGCACCAACAGATTGTTGGAGTAGAAGTTTTTAGTAACGCACTTTACGAGCGGGCTTACCTGCTTCTTTGATGATGTAAAGGCCACCAGCCTTAGGAGAGCTGACACGGCGACCATCGAGGCTATAGATGCCTTGCTCAGAAGAAGAGGTAGCAGAGATGACAGACACTTTGTTTACACTTGTTACGAGAGGGGCATTTTTATAAACAAGTTCGATGTCGTCTATGTAAAGCTCATCGCTACTTGAACCCTTACCCGGTGTTTCGTTGGTAGAGATGGAGAAAAGAATGTTGGCAGGAACGACATCATTTGTCGTATAGTTGAAAGGAACAGACAGACGCACCCATTCTCCATTGGTTTTGGGTGAAAGCGCAATAGCTGTCGCAACAGTGTTGGTGTAGGCCTTGTCCTCAGGATTTTGATATTTGGTGTTGTCGTGGATGGTGGCACGAATAGAAGCCTTTGCATCGGCAGGTGCATTGTTACCCGGCACAAACTTGACCCATACTACCATGCTGTCGGGGCGACCGAAGAAAGGCTGAACGAAGGGTGCGCCACTCTGGTCTAAGTCCACAGAGGTGGGGTCTGATGTGTTGTTGTTGGCTGTTGAACCAGCAGAGAAACCACCCGCCATCACGCGGCCTGTAGTCAAGTTGCCGTTAGCGATAGTGCCCAAAGTAGAGGTAGAAATGATTTTCACAGACGAGCTACCTGTAGAACCGGGACGCACATCTGGGCTTTGGAACACCTTCTGTGTGCCATTCACAAAACCTGCGAAACTGCCACTGGCACTACCGAAAGAGTGCCAGTATTTGGGTTCAAGTGTTTTGCCACTACCAACAAATTCCTCAAAGTTGCTGTTTTGGGCTTGATAGAAAGCCTCAGAAAAGCGATTGCCAAACTGCACGTCAATGCTCATGCCATTCATGGCAATTTTGATTACTGTAAAAAGCTTGTCGTTGGTGAACTCTGCAGAGAGTTTCAAGGGCACCTCACCCAAGTTTGGGCCAATCCAAGATTTGCTGTTATCGCTACCAGCAGCGATATTCACTGCTTGTGCCAGCGCGAAACCCTTGATGCCGTCTTTCTGAACAGCTTTTGCGCCCGAAATGACGATGTTGCCGACATCGAGAGATTGCCCGCCTATGTTGAGCGAAAAGTCTTTGAGTGTCAATGTGTAGTTACCATCGGAGAGTTCTTCCACGCTGATG
>JALFTM010000012.1 GCA_022788345.1 Bacteroidales bacterium | reverse complement strand
GTATAAGGCACACGGGCATCAATGGTAATTACTTCTAAGATCTTCTGATCCAGTTCATCAATCTTTAGCATAGCAGATTTATTTATATTTCTTATAGTAGCAAAGGTAAAAAAAGCCTTTGATACGCCAAACTTTTTAGGTGGAAAAAAGCCATATAGACCTCTTTTTTCTTTCAAAAGTAGGAAAATAAGGGCATTTTAAGCCTAAGTTGTTATGAAATTGTCTTAGATGAACGGCTTCTTCTTGACGAGAGCACCCCCTCTAAGCAAAGCGGTTGCAAAGAGGAGGTGCTCGTGAAAAGTGGGGAACGATGTGCTAATCGCTTTTACTTCTTCTCAAAAACGATCGCATCAATGACGGCAATGGCGGTGATATTAACAATGTCGTCGACAGAGCTTTCAAAATCCGTGAAGTGAATGGGTTTTTGCAGACCGATCTGCAATGGACCAATTACTTCTGCGCCTTCGGCAAGTTCCTTAATGAGCTTATAGGAGGAGTTCGCACTATTCAAATTTGGGAAAATAATAGTGTTCACGTTTTGTCCTTTGAGACGTGTGAAAGGATACTTCTCATCACGCAGGTCACGGTTCAATGCAAAGTTGAGTTGCATCTCACCATCTATGGCCAAGTTGGGGAACTCTTCTTGCATCCGTGCCACGACATTGTGCATTCGTGCTGCTGAACCCTCTTTGTCCGTGCCGAAGTTGGAGTAACTGGCCATGGCGATGATGGGCGTACGGTTGAAGAAGCTTACTCCCTCTGCGGTGAGGCGGGCGATGTCGTAGAGCGCCTCCTCTGAAGGGTTGCGATTGATGAGGGTGTCGCTAAGGAAGAGTGTGCCACGCTTGGAGTTGATGATGTGCATCGTCCCAAAGTGTTTGTATGGAGCGCGAATGCCAATCACTTCGCGTGCCACCTTGATGGTGTTGCTGTATTTGGTGTACATACCCGTTACCATCGCATCCGCCTCTCCTGTCTTCACCATCATCATGCCGAAGTAGTTGCGTTCGTACATTTTGTCGTTCGCCTCTTGATAGGTGTAGCCCTCGCGTTGCTTCTCCTCTGCGAGGATGCGTGCGTAGCGGTGACGAGTGTCGCCATGTTCGTCTTGGCGCAGGTCTATCACCTCAACACCTGTCATGTTCAAGCGCATTTCACGTGCCATTTGGCGGATGCGGTCGGTGTTGCCCAAGAGGATGGGGTCACAGATGCCCTCTTCTTTGGCACGCACAGCGGCTTGGAGCACATTGGCATGTGTGCCTTCGGCAAAGACCACACGTTTGGGGTTGAGACGCGCCGTGTCGTAGAGGTTTTGGGTGAACTTAGATTCTTGTCCCATCATTTCACGAAGCTGTTGGCGATAGGCTTTCCAGTCTTCAATGGGTTTGCGGGCCACACCGCTCTCGATAGCTGCCTTGGCCACAGCCATAGACACTTCGGTAATCAGGCGTGGATCGATGGGCTTCGGGATGAAGTATTCGGGACCAAAGGTGAAGTTGCGCACGTTGTAGGTGCGGTTCACAATATCTGGTACTGGGCGACGTGCGAGGTCAGCAATGGCGCGTGCAGCAGCCATCTTCATCTCTTCGTTAATAGCTGTCGCTGCTACGTCCAATGCACCACGGAAGATGTAGGGGAAGCCGATAACATTGTTGATTTGGTTGGGATAGTCGGTGCGACCAGTGCTCATCAATACATCGGGACGTGCTTCAAGCGCATCTTCGTAGGTAATCTCCGGAACGGGGTTGGCAAGGGCGAAAATGATGGGGCTGTTGGCCATCGAACGCACCATATCTTGTGAAAGAAGACCTGCCTTAGAAAGGCCGATGAAGACGTCTGCTCCCTTCATGGCTTCTTCCAGATTGGTTACTTCTGTGCGAGAGGTGGCAAATTCTTTCTTTTCCTCAGTTAAATTTTCACGGGCCATGGTGATAGGTCCGCGGGAGTCGCACATAATGATGTTCTCCTTGCGCGCACCAAAGGCACAGTACAGACGGGTGCAAGAGATGGCAGCTGCGCCAGCACCGCTGACAACGATACGCACATCCTCTATCTTCTTGCCAGCCACTTCGAGTGCATTGATTAAGCCTGCTGCAGAGATGATGGCTGTGCCGTGCTGGTCATCGTGCATGACAGGAATGTCGAGTTCGGCCTTGAGACGACGCTCAATTTCAAAGCACTCTGGTGCTTTGATGTCTTCCAAATTGATACCGCCAAAGGTGGGGGCGATAGCTTTTACGGCTTCGATAAACTTTTCGGGGTCTTTCTCATTTACTTCGATGTCGAAGGAGTCGATACCGCCATAAATTTTGAAAAGCAGGCTTTTGCCTTCCATGACAGGCTTTCCTGCCAAAGCTCCGATGTCACCGAGACCAAGCACGGCTGTGCCGTTGGAGATGACTGCGACAAGGTTGCCCTTGTTGGTGTACTTGTAAGCGTCCTGTGCATTCTGCTCAATCTCTTCGCAGGGGAATGCAACGCCGGGCGAATAGGCCAAAGAAAGGTCGGCCGCTGTGCGGTAGGGCTTTGTTGGCACCACTTCAATTTTGCCTGGCTTGCCCTGAGCGTGGTATTGCAGGGCGGCTTCTTTCGTTACTTTTGCCATATCGGGAGATGTTTTAGGATAGTTTTATGTTGTGTATTGGCCTTGTGTCTTGAAGGGAGGAGTTACATGTGTCGTACTTCTACTCTCCAAACGCTCAAGCAAGGCTGATATCACTACAAAGGTAGCGATTTTTTCAGTGCTAACTGCTCATAGCAACTAAAAAAGCAGTTGGGGATTATCTATGCTCCCATTGCACTCTATTGTTGTTTTGTCTATTTTACTTTTATCAAGTGGGTTATTAAATCAAGCAAGGATACCACAAAAATGGTATCCTTGCTTGATTTGATGAGAAAAAGAGTCTGTCGCTTGTAGAGCAACATTTAATCTTCTTTGTTGGCAAACTGCTCCATCACATCGGCGCTGAGGCCCATGGAATAGAAGCCACCATCGTGGTAGAGGGTTTGCATCGTCACCTTGCGAGTGAGATCTGAGAAGAGTGAGATGCAATAGTCGGCACAGTCTGCGGCAGAAGCGTTGCCAAGGGGCGACATCTTATTGGCGAAGTCGAGCATATCCTCCATTGATTTGATGCCCTTGCCTGCTGTGGTGGGTGTAGGCGATTGAGAAATGGTGTTGATACGCACATTTTTGTCACGGCCATAGATGTAGCCAAAGCTACGGGCGATGCTTTCGAGCATACTCTTGGCCTCTGCCATGTCGTTGTAGCCAAAGATGGTGCGGGTGGCGGCACTATAAGTCAAAGCTACCACAGAACCATATTCAGCGATGGCGTCGAGCTTCTTGGCGGCTTGGAGCATCTTGTGGAAAGAGATGGCCGAGATGTCGAGCGTCTTGTTGAGCCAGTTGTAGTCAAGGTCGTCATAAGCACGGTTCTTGCGCACGTTGGGACTCATACCGATGCTGTGGAGTACGAAGTCGATTTTC
>JALFTM010000011.1 GCA_022788345.1 Bacteroidales bacterium | reverse complement strand
ATGTGGCTTACATCATGCCACCGCCCATACCGGGAGCACCCATAGGCATAGCAGGTGCTTCTTCCTTCTTGTCACAGATGACACACTCAGTAGTCAAGAACATGCCTACTACGCTGGCGGCATTTTCCAAAGCCACACGAGACACCTTGGCTGGATCTACAACGCCTGCGGCACGAAGATCTTCAAAGCGGTCGAGTTTAGCATTGTAACCGAAGTTGCCTTCGCCCTCGCGCACCTTGTTCACAATCACAGCGCCTTCTAAGCCTGCATTGGCACAAATCTGGCGCAAAGGTTCTTCAATGGCGCGACGTACAATGTTGATACCCGTTGTTTCGTCTGCATTGTCGCCCGTAAGGCCTTCAAGGGCAGCCTGTGCACGGATAAAGACTGTACCTCCACCTGTCACAATGCCCTCTTCAATAGCTGCACGTGTGGCGCAAAGTGCATCGTCACAGCGATCTTTCTTTTCTTTCTGCTCTGTTTCGGAAGCTGCACCGACTTCGAGCACACAGACACCGCCACTCAGTTTGGCCAAGCGCTCTTGCAACTTTTCCTTATCGTAGGATGAAGTTGTGCCTGCTATCTCATTCTTAATTTGGTTGATGCGGTCAGCGATATTTTCCTTTTGGCCCGAACCGTTCACAATGGTTGTATTCTCCTTGGAGATGGTTACCTTTTCAGCAGAACCAAGCATCTCGATAGTGGCTTGGTCGAGCTTCAAGCCCTTTTCTTCGCTGATGACAACGCCACCTGTGAGTACGGCGATGTCCTCCAACATAGCCTTGCGACGATCACCAAAGCCCGGAGCCTTCACTGCGCATATCTTTAACTGACTGCGGAGTCGGTTCACAACCAACGTAGTGAGCGCTTCGCTATCTACATCCTCTGCAATCACCAACAAGGGACGACCGCTTTGCACGGCAGGTTCAAGGATGGGGAGGAAATCCTTGAGGTTGCTGATCTTTTTATCGTAAATCAGGATGTAAGGTTTCTCCATCTCGCAATGCATCTTCTCTGCATCTGTCACGAAATAGGGAGAGAGGTAACCACGATCGAACTGCATACCCTCAACAGTCTTCAATACAGTGTCACGCCCTTTGGCATCTTCAATGGTGATAACACCATTCACACTCACAGCGCGCATACCATCGGCAATGAGCTTACCAATCTCGTTGTCATTGTTGGCAGAGATAGTGGCTACTTGTTCAATCTTGTCGTAGCTCTCGCCCACTTGTTCGGCTTGTCCTTTGATGTGCTCAACAACTTTTGCGACAGCCTTATCAATACCACGTTTTACATCCAAAGGATTGGCACCTGCAGCGACATTCTTCATACCCTCTGTGAGGATGGCTTGTGCCAGCACGGTAGCTGTTGTTGTACCATCACCAGCATCGTCACCAGTCTTGCTGGCTACGCTCTTTACCAATTGTGCACCAGCGTTTTGGAAAGCGTCTTCGAGTTCAATCTCTTTGGCTACTGAAACGCCATCCTTGGTGATGCGTGGCGCACCAAACTTTTTGTCGATAACCACGTTACGACCCTTAGGACCGAGAGTAACCTTTACTGCATTTGCCAAAGCATCTGCACCTTCACGCAAGAGACCACGAGCCTCTACGTCATACTTTATTTCTTTTGCCATGATTGTCTATTTGATTTTATCAGGGTTAGATACTGATTATACTATAATACTGCGTGTTATCCAAGCACTGCGAGAACATCGCTTTGACGCATGATCAAGAATTTTTCGCCGTCAAGTTCCACTTCTGTACCTGCATATTTGCCATAAAGTACAACATCGCCTTCCTTGAGCACCATCTCTTCATCTTTTGTGCCACCGCCAACAGCGAGCACCTTGCCTTGCAGGGGCTTCTCCTTGGCTGTGTCGGGAATGATGATACCACCAATGGTCTTTTCTTCTGCAGGAGCGGGCTGAATGAGCACGCGGTCTGCCAATGGTTTAATTGCCATAATGAAATATACTTTATTATAGTTGTTGTTATTTACTTTGTATCGAGAA
>JALFTM010000010.1 GCA_022788345.1 Bacteroidales bacterium | reverse complement strand
GCATCGAAGTGGTAGCAATTGCCACTCTCGTAGATGCGTAGATTGGCGCGACGGCGATTGACATTGTGCGCAATGCTTTCCAAACCTCCAAAGAGCATTGTTGAACGCAAAACATTAAGGTCTGAACTCAATGGATTGAGGAGGCGGACGAGCTGTTCAGTACTGTGGCTCTTGAGGTCGGCATAATAGCCTTCTTTGGTGAGTGAGTTGTTGAGAATTTCGTTAAAGCCCGCACCAACGAGTTGCTCGCCAATGAGGTTAAGCAAGCGGTGTGAACGGTCGTCTTCCGTGGGCAAGGTGAGAGCCGAGTTCATTGTCTGCGATGTCTCCACGCTGTTGTAGCCATAGATGCGGAGGATGTCTTCCACTACATCACAAGGACGTTGTACATCCACACGATAAGCAGGCACGGAGAGCGTCAGCCCTTCAGCGGTCTCGGCTTCAATGGTCATTTCTAAGGCCGACACAATGGTCTTCACCATGTCTGCACCCAACTCCTGACCGATGACGCTGGTTACATAATCGTATCCCAATTCGACAGGGAAGCTCTGCGGTATTTCGCGTCCCACAACCTCTTTCACTTCTGAGGCAATGCGACCGCCTGCCACCTCTTTAATCAAAAGTGCTGCGAGCTTCACGGCATACATCTGCCCCGCGGGGTCGATACCACGTTCAAAGCGGAAACTTGCGTCCGTGTTCAGACCATGGCGGCGAGCACTTTTGCGTATCCAAGTCGGATGGAAATAGGCACTTTCAAGCACAACGTTGCGGGTGTTCTCATACGTGCCAGAACCTTTGCCACCGAACACGCCAGCGATACACATCGCTTCTTCTGCATTGCAGATAGCCAAATCTCGCTCGGAGAGTTGGTGCTCTACGCCGTCCAAGGTAACAAAAGGCGTGCCTTCAGGCAACGATTTTACGACAATCTCACGTCCAGCAATCATGTCGGCATCGAAGCAGTGCAAAGGCTGTCCTACGGCAAACATCACGTAGTTGGTAATATCCACTACGTTATTGACAGGGCGGAGACCGATGGTTAGCAACTTGTTTTTCAGCCAATCGGGGCTTTCTTTTACATCACAATCCATGACTGCCACAGCGCAATAGTGTGGACAAGCCTCTGTGTTTTCGATGCGCACGTTAAAGTCGAAAGCTTCGCCTTCGGGCTTAAAGTCGTCCACAGAGGGGCGTGTCAAAGCTGTGTCTATGCCATGACGACGCAGATAGGCGTAAAGGTCACGGGCCACACCATAGTGTGAACAAGCATCGGCACGGTTGGGTGTGATGTCCACCTCGATGAGCCAGTCGCTTTCTACGTGATAGTACTCTGCGGCAGGCGTACCGACAACAGCATCGGCAGGCAACACGATGATGCCATCGTGGCTGTTGCCAACGCCAATCTCGTCTTCAGCGCACAGCATGCCGTAGCTTTCAACGCCACGGAGCTTTGACTTTTTGATAACAAACTCTTTGTCTCCATCATATAGCACTGTGCCGAGCGTTGCGGCGATGACCTTTTGACCAGCGGCCACGTTGGGGGCGCCACAGACGATTTGCACGGGGGCTTCCGCCCCGATATTAACGCTGCAAACGTGCATGTGATCCGAGTCGGGATGCGCTTCGCAAGTGAGCACTTCTGCCACTACCAAGCCTTTCAAACCGCCACGGATGGTCTGCACTTCTTCCAAAGCACCCACCTCTAAACCGATAGAAGTCAGTGCTTCGGCAATCTCTTGAGCAGTGAGCGTGGTGCTGACATACTCTTTGAGCCACTTATAGGAGATATTCATGATGGAGATACGTTTTTATTCTACTTGCAAAGGTAACAAAAACGAATGAAATATGAGCGAGGATTGGTCTTGTTCTCTTTGTTCGGTAGACAAAATCTACTATCCATACCTCTGACATACAATGGAATTATCAAGAAAAGTGGGAGAGTGGCAACAGCCACAGCGAAAATAGTCAAAGAATAACTTTGCAAATGTCTTTTTTTGATTACCTTTGAGGGCATAAACTCAAATGTATAACTATACAATTGTCATGTATATGCAAGATTATTCAACGAATGCCAATAGGCTCGTTGCCTATTTGCAAAAGCCTGCGTCAGCGTTTACGAAAGCGGACATAATGCTCTATATGAGGGAGCATGGCATCCGTATGGTCAATTTTATGTATCCTGCTGGCGATGGTCGCCTAAAGACACTGAACTTTTGTGCAGCCGATGAGGAGTATCTCGATACGGTGCTTTCGTGTGGCGAGCGGGTCGATGGGTCGAGTCTTTTCTCTTTTATAGAGGCGGGCAGTAGCGATCTCTATGTCTTGCCTCGCTTCCGCACAGCTTTTCTCGACCCCTTTGCTGAAATTCCTACCATCACGATGTTGTGCTCCTATTTCAACAAGGACGGACAACCTTTGGAGAGCGCACCTGAGCAAACGTTGCGCAAAGCGTGTCGGTCGTTCACAGAGGCCACAGGACTGCGTTTCCAAGCCATGGGCGAGTTGGAATACTATGTCATCGCTCCCTCTGAGGAGATGTTCCCCGCTACAGACCAAAAGGGCTACCATGAGTCGGCCCCTTATGCGAAGTTCAACGAATTTCGCACTCAATGTATGGCCTACATTACACAGGCTGGCGGACAAATCAAGTATGGCCATTCCGAGGTGGGCAACTTCACCCTCGATGGCATGGTTTATGAGCAAAACGAAATAGAGTTCCTGCCCGTTGATGCCGAAGAGGCGGCCGATCAATTGATGTTGGCCAAATGGATTATTCGCAATTTGGGACATCAGGCAGGCTTTGACATCACGTTTGCGCCTAAAATAACGACAGGTAAGGCCGGCTCTGGCTTGCACATCCATATGCGCATAGTCGATGGCGAAGGTCGGAGTCAAATGGTGGCAGATGGTGCGCTCTCTGAGGTGGCTCGCCGTGCCATCGCTGGCATGATGGAGTTGGCGCCAGCCTTGACCGCCTTTGGCAACACCAATCCTACGGCCTATTTCCGTCTTGTGCCCCATCAAGAAGCACCCACCAATGTATGTTGGGGCGACCGCAACCGCTCTGTGCTCGTTCGGGTGCCTTTGGGCTGGGCTACGGGAAGCAATATGTGTGCTCTTGCCAACCCCTTAGAAGAGGCAGTTGCCTATGACACAACGCAGAAACAAACGGTAGAAATTCGTTCTGCCGATGGTTCTGCCGATGTCTATCAGCTTTTGGCTGGCTTGGCTGTGGCTTGTCGACATGGCTTGATGCTTGACAATGGCTTAGACATTGCAGAGCGCACGTATGTGAATGTGAATATCCATAGCGAGGAACACCGCGCACGTCTCGCCACTTTGGCGCAACTGCCCGATTCTTGTGCCGCTTCGGCCGACTGCTTGGCGCAACAACGTGCCATCTTCGAGGAAGGCGGTGTGTTTAGTCGCTCCATGATTGATGGCATCATCACTCGCCTGCGTAGCTACAACGATCGCACGTTGCGTCAAGAGATCGGCAACGATGCGGAGAAGGTCAAAGCGCTCGTGGAGCAGTATTTCCACTGCGGGTAGCAATGCTGTAAGCGTGTTACACGGCAAGCCCACCATGTAGCACCACAGCAGGTACATGGACAATGTGCCTGCCATCATCCCCATCAAACAAGGCATTTAATCCAAGGATAACAGACGTTCCATGGGTTAAATGCCTTGTTTGATGGGGATGTGTTTATAGCGAAAGAAACGATACTTGGGTTTAATCCAAATGTCAAGACTATTGCTCTATTTGCCGTACATACGACGTGTCGGGGAGTACGACATTAACTTCACAGGTGTGGAACAGGCGTGCGTTGACGTCAGATTGAAGCGTCGAAAAAAGAAGTGGTTTTTCGTAGAGCGAAACCTTGTTCAAATAGACACTATCTTGGGTCAAGGTGTAGTAGAGTTTTATAGGAATAAGATGATTCAAAGGGAAAGGTCTAAAATTATCCTGATTATAGAAATATACTGTGACTTCGCTCTCTACCATAGGGATTGCTTTCTTCTTGGGGAAGAGGTAAGCATCCCATTCGATTTCAAAGAAATGTCGCCCATCTTTATTCCTCTTGGTTGGGTCATAGAGAAGCACAAAGTTTCTATCCCTTTTGTTCTCAGAAATGTACAGGTTAAAAAGGTCGGAATAAGAATTCTTTTTGCCTGTTGCTATCGCAGGCCATTGCTGTTTGGCAATCAGATCATTGCCCAAAGAATCTTGGATGCTGAGGTAAATTTTCATTGTCCGTCCTGTGTCTGGTAGGTTCGGAGGGGTATCAGAACAGGAGAAGAAAAGGCCTGCGAAAGCGATTATGATGGCCTTGAGGGCAAAGTATCTCTTGAATTGTGACATAGCGAGTACTATGTTTGTGTTACACATATTCATAAGAATAAAGTTGTTAGTGTTAATGAAAAAGAATGTTTCGCAAATATATGTGCTTTTTTTGATGTAACCAAACACAAAAGCTATATTAAATACGGCTTTTCGCAACGGAAAAGTTTTGAGGCGAGCAATCATTCCCGTTGATGATTATTCTAACGCACTTAGATGGTATAAAATGTTAGCCTACGTTTTACAGAAAGTTTAACGTATGGCAATGAGTGAAGAGTGAGAGTATGCCTCTTGATTTTCGGGGAGAGCTTGGTGTTTTGACGAGATGCGCCTCCCATTTTTTGAGGAAGCGCAAGCTGAAAACCCAATTGAGAGGGCTAATAATAAGGAGGAACGCCACTCGTTGGCGTCCCTCCTTACTATTGCTATAGCAAAGATAATACATCGCCAAGCAAAATGCAAATGATATGTGAAAAGACTTTAATAGTCTTTTGCCCGGATAGGTTCTGAAAAAGCATAAAAATAGCGTGCAACTCTTTTGAGAAGTTGCACGCTGATGTTTCTGAGGTTGTTGGCCAAGACAATCGGCCATCCAAGCGAAAGCAGAAATTAGTTCTTGCGAGCTTGGCTGTAACGACTCATGAACTTGTCCACACGACCTGCTGTATCCACGAGCTTGCTCTTACCAGTATAGAAAGGGTGAGAGGTGCTGGAGATTTCAATCTTAACCAAAGGATAAGTCTCGCCTTCGAACTCGATGGTCTCGTTGGTCTTGCAAGTAGACTGTGAGAGGAACATGTCACCGTTACTCATGTCCTTGAATACTACAGGACGATAGTTTTCGGGGTGAATTTCTTTCTTCATTGTGGAATATATTTTATTTTTTCTTTGTTGCGTAACTGAACTTTGACCCTTGGTAAGGGGGCAATGGTAGTAATGGCTTTGAAAATTGCTGTGCAAAGATACCTCTTTTTGGGGAAAGAAGCAAATGATTTGTATTTTCTTTTTTCGTTTCTGCCAATGTTTAACATCGCAGACTGTGCTTGTTACCGCTTTGTTGCGGGCAGAAATGGGCTTTTCAGTGGCTTTCCCAAAAACGGAGATAGGCTTCTGCCACGCGACAATGGTCGTGATGACGAGTAATGTAAGCCCTGCTTTCGGCAGAAAGGCGGGGCAGGTCGTGGCGGTGCTCCACCAAGTGGCAGAGTTTGGCGAATATGTCGTCTTCATTGGGGAGCACGTTCACGATAGGGCGCAGTGTGTGCTCGCCTTGTAGGGTGTAGTGTTCCGGTTCTGCACCACTGACCACGACCAATCCGCGGGCCATGGCTTCAAGTGCGTTCATTGCTGGCGTGTAGGAGTATATTTGGTCGAGAAGTACGTGTGAGGAGAGCATCAATTGGCGGTACTCGGCAAATGGGACATTCTCCACTTGCACAATGTCGCAGTGGTCGGGATAGCGGGCTTGCACCCGTTGTAGGGCACGGAGCAGGATGTCTGTCCCTTTGTAGGCATTGCGGTCGCGTTGGATGCCGATGAAGAAGCGCACCCGATTGGGGACTGTTTGTAATTGCTGGCCTGCTCCGTCGGCTTCTGCCTTGTCGGAGCGGATGGGAAAGGGAATGTAGGTGAGTTTGTTTGCCCATTCAGAGGCATAGCTGGCATGGTACTCATAAAGTCCAGCTATGATGCCGTCGCAGGTATGGGCAATGTGGCGATTGAGACGGCCTTTTTCTCCGTGCAACCAGTCGCGGATGAAGACGTCGTTCTCTTGGCTGTGACGCAGAGAAGCGCCGAGGTTGAAATCCGAATAGCGAAACGTTTTACAATCAATGCCTGCTTTCACCCAATAGTGGTCCATTCCAAATGCGCCGAGGAAGACTTTCTTGTTGAACCTGCGGAGATAGCGGTAGAAAGGCCAGTGGCGTTCGGCTTTGAGAGGGAGAAAAATGGGATTGATAAGCTGAACGATGTCGTAGTTGCGGAACGAAGCAAAAGCCCGAACTATGCGCCAACAGGTGGAAAGCAAAGAAGTGCGCCTTAAGTCGATGTCGCGGGGATAATTCTTCCATCCGTCGCCATCGCTCGCTACGGTCACGGTGTGACCGAGTGCACGTAGGCCTTCGGCCAAAGTGGTGTGAACGTTGCTGTAATCACCTAAAAGAAGGATGCGCATGAATGGGTGTGCTTAATAGTTCAAGATAATTGTGTTCAAAAATACAGCAAAAAAGCGAAATAGGCAAGAGTTTGTGATGCTTTTAGCCCAAAAATCCCCTGCACAAGTGTTGACAAGTGCAGGGGATTTGGTACTTGATGCGACTTTCTTTAATTGATAATTCCGATGGAGAGGCCGAGGGTGTAACCATCAGTGTGTTTGTTTGTGCGAAGGTAGTCGGCCTGTGCACGAGTGAACCATTGCAGACGCTCTCCCTTTATGGTCAGAGGAAATTGGAAAGTGGCTTGGAGATGTGCGAAGCCATAGGAGGAACGATGGTATCGCAAGTCGGGCAGGAGCACCGCCTTGGCATAGGCTGTTGTGGCATCGGCCAGCGATTGTTTCACACCCAATGCTGCATTGTAGCCTGCATAACCCTCCACCCAAAGGCGGTGTTGAAGAAAGGCCTTGCCTGCTTCGAGTTGCAGATTGAGACGAGCATATTGCAGGGTAGACTCGTTGAGCAAATGCTTGTTTCTCGCAGAGTTGTAGGAGGCTTGTCCGCCAAGGTAAGAGGCGACACCTTGTTTGCTCATCCAGTGATAGCGGTAGTGGAGCGTGGCATCGAAAAGATGCACTTGATAGCGTTTTTTGAACGTGATGAGTGTTTCGTAGCGCCGACTCGTTACCTTGGTGAGGCTGTCGGTGGTCAAGACCTGTTGCTGACGGAACTCGTCGGCATATCCCTGCTCGTAGCTGACATTAGCCTCAAGAGTTTGCAAGCGGGCAGGCGTTTCCCAAATGTGTTTGTTGTTCAAGCCATAGGTGTAAGTGTAGTAGCGACCCGGCTCTGCCTTGTAGGCTTCGTAGACATGCTCCGTGCCGTGTGCCATGGAAAGGGTGGTTAAGCGGCGGTAGCTACCCTTGCGGTAATCGTTTGAAAGGTCAAATCCGAATTCGTGGTCGACCCATTCGCGTTGGAAACCATTGTAGCCCCCTGCGCTCCCCGTGGCGTTCTCCAAACCCGTCAGCTCGTAGTAGAAGAGATTGGCATCGCTCTGCACGGTACTGATGTTGGGAAGCTTTTCCTTACGGCGGTGATAGTAAGCTGCCAAGCCAAACGTGTGGTGAGCGTTTGTGGCAAAAGTGATGGCGGGCGTAATTTGATAATCGAGTAAGTTGATGCGTGAACGAGGGTCGCGGAGACGAGAGAAATCGCCCACCTGATATTTTAGTCCCAAGCCATAGGTCCATTTGCCCAAGGCCACTGTTCCCAAGCGGGCATCGAAAGCAAAATTTTGCCAATCGTAGCGACCTGCAATGGGCGAGCCAGAGATGTAGGGATTGCTGTTGTAAGTGCGGAGGACGTCACTCCACGCTCGGTTTTGCACACGCCCCATGTCGAAGTCGAAGCGCCCATAAGCGTGGAGATACTTGCCGATGGGTTGGAAACGCTCGGCAGAGAACGACAATGCGTTGTGTCTGTTGCCTTCTTGCACACGGTGAAAGCTCCCGCCCTTGTGCTGAAAGCTGAAGTCTGCCACGCCACGTGCAAAACTGGTGTCGCGCCCCAACCCTGCCGCATTGTTCGTTGTGTGCCAAAGCTGCGTGGCGTCATCATAAAGCCAAAGGCCGCGTGTGTTGGTCGTTGCAGTTTTGTTTTTTTGCGCATACAGAGACGCTGAAAGGCCGTAGCTGAGAGCTACGGAGAGGAGGAGAAACAATAACTTCTTATTCATAAGCGCGAGGAGCTATGGTGGATGATACCGTGATGTCGTTGGAACTATTGTTTGTGTCCGTCAAAACACGACGGCCAGTAGAGGTGATGTTGCTTGTACGGCGATACAACACTTCGCCATTCCATCCCGAAGCATTGGTTATCGTTGTGTAGCCTGCATCGATGAAGTTGTAGAGACGCTTGTTGGCTGTGTTGATGCTCGTGGCACTATACTTGAGAATGTCGATGCCGTCTTTGATGTTCGCAATGGGGAGGCGGAGATACTGTGTGCCCGACGTCTTGCCGTAGACATAGCTTCGCTCCCAATTGTTCACCTCTGCTTCAGTGGCCGTAAAGAGAACTACGGTTGTTGGACCGCCTTGCACGAGGTTCATCTGTGTTACGCTGGCAGCAAAGGTATATGCTAACTCAACGGCTGGGGTGGCAGGGTTGTTTACCGTCTTGCCCGATGCGTCCTTCGCCTCAAAGTCTGCGTCCAGCAGATTGTGTTCTAATGGGGCGTTGTTGGCAGTGTGGTCGATGGCACTATTGGCCACAATGACCGTAGCTCCCGGAGCAACGAGGATGGGGGCGGTGGCGGGGAAGCGATAGGCTTGCTTGAGATACACGTAGTCGGGGGTGAGGCCGAGAGGATAAGCTGGAGCAGAACCGCTCTCCGCCAATCCGAAATACAGACCTGCGATGTCGATGGTGTCGTCCGAGTTATTGTAAAATTCGATGTACTTTCCTGCTTGGTAATTGCGGTTGTTGCCGTCTTTGCTACCCGATGCGTAGACTTTGCTGATGATGAGCGACTGGTTTTCACTCGCAGTGACATTCTATTAAAGAATATACAATACCTATAAGTGGGTATAATTATTTCAAAATTTATGGGTGTTGCGAATGGTCTTTCCATTTTTTAGAGTTTGTAACAACAGCTCTTGCAAAATGCTTTTTCAATGGTTATCTTTGCCCCAAGCAAAAAGGTCATTGCATCCTCCGCAGGGGTGCAATGACCTTTTGTTGAGCATAAAAGGGGGGATTTAAATGCAGGAAGCAACCTTTTTTCAGGCGCAAGTAGCGCAACGAAGTGGCGCATCGTGCAAAAAATCCAAGGCTCGGCAGAGCGCCACGCACCCTGTCTTGTGAAAAAGCAGCTGGAGTGAAATATAAACTTTACTGCCAAAAGTTAAGACTTGTTTATTTTATGACTGTTTTCTCGGCTTTTGTAATTGAAGTGAGTTCGTGACTAATTACACCTTTCTGCATAAAATTTTATTCGAATTTTGGGTAAATGAACGAAAGTATTTTTTTGCAAAAACATTATTCCATAAAATAACATATTTAAGCCGATGAATTACTTGAAATTATTCTCTCATTTGAGTGGGCTTCGCTGATCCTTGCTGGAAATTCAAGAAAGGCATTGAGTTATCTATATCGATGTTGTTGTCAAAAGATAGCTTCTCTTTGCGCAATATCACAACTAAGTGCACAGCAACAAATGTGTTGCTGTGCACTTAGTATATCGCCAGTTCTTTAACCCCAAAGAGTGGATAAAAGTCGGGCTTGGATGTTTTGTTCAGATGCAGGCGTCGTGTCTGCATCTTAGATAAGGTCTCATGGTGCAGTGCCAGTGTTTGGCTCATTCGCTGATGGTATAGTTGCCCGCTTTCTCACTGATGATTTGTTGCAGTTGAGCCACAGAGAGCACCTCTCCGCTGAAGTTGATAATGGCTTGTGCGGGATCGAGGCTCACAGTGGCTTGGAGACCCTCTATGCTGTTGAGAGCGCTTTCGACATGGCTACGGCAGTGGTTGCAACTCATGCCAGAAATGATGTAAGTCTTTTGTGTTGACATATTGGAAGTATTTATAGATGAAACAATTGGCGTTTTTTTCGGCAGATGCACCAGTTTGCGACGGCGCAGGAGGAGAGAGTTTGTCACAACGCTAACGCTGGAAAAAGCCATGCAGATACCGCCCACGAGCGGATGGAGCAGAAAATGAAGCGAGGGATAGAGTGCGCCTGCGGCGATGGGGATGGCCACCACGTTGTAGATAAATGCCCAAAAAAGATTATGGCGGATGGTTTTCACCGTGAGGGCGGAGAGACTGATGGCTTGAGGAATTTTGCGCAAATCGGAAGTCATGATGGTGAGTTGTGCCGTTTCCATGGCGATGTCCGAGCCTTGCCCCATGGCGATGGAGAGATCGGCTGTGGCGAGAGCTGCACTATCGTTGATGCCATCGCCAACCATGGCCACAATATGCCCTTTGGCTTGGAGCTGTTTTACAAAATCGCATTTCGTTTCGGGCATCACTTCGGCCTGCCAGTGGTCGATGCCGGCACGTTCGGCCACGACGGCTGCTGTGGTGGCGTTATCGCCAGTGAGCATGTGCACTTCAATGCCTGACTGGCGCAGTTCGGCCACGGCTTCGATGGCGCTTTCTTTGAGACGATCGGCCATGGCAAACACGCCGATGGCTTCTCGTTCATCGGCCAGCCAAATGACGGTTTGTGCACCCGCTGTCCATGCTTCAGCACGCTCGATGAGTTGAGGTGCAATCGCAATGTGATGCGCTTCGAGGAGGCGGCGGTTGCCTGCAAAGTAGGTTTGCCCGTCAATGGTGCCTTCGATACCAAGGCCTGTGTGCGACAAAAAGTTGTCCACTTGCAAAAAAGTGCCATCGCTCAAAGCCGTGACGAGGGCTTCGCTCAGGGGGTGTTCGGAGTGTCGCTCTAAAGAAACGAGCAGGCGCAACACCTCGCCTTCTTGCTCATGTGCGCGAGGAATGACGATACGTTGTGTGAGGGTGGGATGACCTTCGGTGAGTGTCCCCGTTTTGTCGAGCACCACCGCAGTGGTTTTTCGTGCCATCTCCAAGGAAACGGCATCTTTGATGAGGATGCCGAGTTCGGCTCCACGGCCAATGCCTACCATGATGGCTGTGGGCGTGGCCAGTCCGAGGGCACAGGGGCAGGCGATGATGAGTACAGAAGTCATGGCCACGAGGGCATGGGGCAGGTGAGGCATCCCACCGAAATAGAGCCAAATGCCGAGTGTGAGCACACTGAGCAAAAGTATGATTGGCACAAAAATGCGTGCCACCTTGTCAACGAGTTGTTCCACCGGGGCTTTCGAACCTTGTGCTTCTTGCACGAGGCGGATGATGCGGGCGAGCACCGTAGCCCCACCTGTCTGTGTGGAGCGAAGGAGGAACGCCCCTTTTTGATTGATGGTGCCAGCAAAAACTTTGTTGCCACTTTTGCGAAGCACGGGTACGGGTTCGCCAGTGAGCATACTCTCATCGACATAACTTTCTCCGCTCTCTATCACGCCATCGACAGCGAGCCTATCGCCGGGGCGCACGTTCACCAAATCGTCCGTAGCCACAGCCTCTATTGGCACAACCACTTCAACACCATTGCGCAAGACGGTGACCGTTTGCGGTTGTAGGCCCATGAGTTGGCGGATGGTGCTTGATGTGCGACGTTTGGCACGGTCTTCTAAGAGACGACCGAGGAGGAGGAATGCGATGATGCCACTTGTTGCATCGAAATAGAGATGTGCTTCCAAACCATGGCTTTGTGCATAGCTGGGAACAAAGAGGTTGAAAGTCGAAAACAGATAGGCAATACCTGTGCTGACAGCCACCAAAGTGTCCATGTTACAGGTGCCTCTTCGGGCTTGCAACCATGCGCTACGATAGAAAGGACGAGCAGGAAACCAAAGGGTGAGAGTTGCCAAGAAGAAAAGAACATAGCCAGCCCAAGACGTTTGCATAAAGGCTAAGGATAGCACGAGCATCGGGATGGCCAAAAGAAATGCTACGATGGTGCGCCAAAGAAGGTTGCGGTAATTGCCCTCGCGGATTTTCTCCACGCTCTCGGTGGTGGCGGAGAGTAGGAGGCCGTAGCCAGCTTGTTGCACTGCGGTTTGTAGGTCTTCGGGGCTGATCTGTGTGTCGTCATACACCACAAAGGCGGTTGCCGCTGCATAATTCACATGCACCTCCTGCACGCCAGAGAGAGAAGCCAAAGCGCGATCGATGCGTGCTGCACAAGCGGCGCAGCTCATGCCAGTGAGTGGGAAAGTTGTTTTTTGCATCTGTCTATAAATGTATGCCCTCAAAGAAGAAAGGATGGGGCAGTGTTCTGAAATAGGTGATTTTTTCTCTATAAGTCTAAGACAAAGTTACGGAAAAAGGATGAAATGAAGAAAGAGCAAGGCGGTTGTCGGGCAACTGATGGAGCGTGGTTTTGTAGAGTGGTGATGGGCTAAACGCACAAAAGCGATGAGAGCATCACCTCTGCGTGATGCTCTCATCGCTTTGTGTGTGAAAGTCTTATGGACTTACTTCTTGAAATAGCGGTTGTACAAGCCAGCGAAGCCAGAGCCGTGGCGAGCTTCGTCACGTGCCATTTCGTGTACGGTGTCGTGGATGGCATCGTGGTTGAGTTCGGCCTTGGCGCGCTTGGCGATACGGAACTTGTCGGCGCAAGCACCCTCCTCTGCCATCATGCGCTTCTCAAGGTTGGTCTTGGTGTCCCAAACCACTTCACCGAGCAGCTCGGCAAACTTGGCAGCGTGCTCTGCTTCTTCCCAAGCATAACGCTTGAAAGCTTCGGCAATTTCGGGATAGCCTTCACGATCGGCTTGACGGCTCATGGCCAAATACATGCCCACTTCGGTGCATTCGCCATTGAAATGTGCGCGGAGGTCGTTGAGCATCTCCTCGTCTGTGCCTTGAGCAACGCCAAGTACGTGCTCGGCGGCATATTCAGTCTTGCCTTCAA
>JALFTM010000009.1 GCA_022788345.1 Bacteroidales bacterium | reverse complement strand
AAAATAGAATGTCCTTGTAGCACAAGGATGCAAAAAGAATTGAGACATGCAAAAGGCGTATTTTTGGTTTAGCTTTTACTATTACTTTACTCCCTCGGAGTAGAGCGGGAAAGCGCATACCATTATGACGTCTTAGGCATCAAAATACAGCACGCCCCGCTCCCCATGAAGGAGTGGGGCGTGGTGCTTTGCAAAAAAGACTTCAAAGGCTGGGCCAATGAGTAAGAAAAAAATTGCTATTCAAGGTATTCGCGGGTCGTTCCATGATATTGCGAGTCATCAGTATTTCGAAGGTGAGGACATCGCCCTACAATGTTGCGACACGTTTGAGCAAGTGGCAAAGTCAGTGATTGAGGGTGATGAAGACCTCGGATTGATGGCCATCGAGAACACCATAGCAGGAAGTTTGCTCCATAACTATGAAATTCTCCTTGCTTCGGGTGCAAAAGTGGTGGGCGAACACAAGCTACACATCCGCCACAGCATCATGTGCCGACCCGATGAGGATTGGGATACGCTCACAGAAGTCAATTCCCATCCCGTAGCTTTGGCACAATGTCGCCACTATTTGGAGCGTCATCCGCGCCTGAAAGTTGTGGAAGCTTACGACACGGCAGGATCGGCCGAGCGCATCGCTCGTCGCGGACTTAAAGGACATGCCGCCATTTGCCACGCCGATGCTGCACGCATCTATGGCTTGAAAGTTTTAGAGGACGGCATTGAGGACAACAAGCACAACTTCACCCGCTTTCTCGTCCTTGCTCCAGCGCAAGAGGCCGAGCGTCTCAGTCCTTTCGAGCAGTCGAACAAGGCGATGTTGGTGTTCCGCCTTTCGCACATGGAGGGCAGTTTGTCGCAGGTGCTGAGTATCTTCACCTTCTATCACATCAACTTGACCAAAATTCAATCCTTGCCCATCATCGGAAACGAGTGGCACTACCTCTTCTATGTGGACGTAACATACACCGAGCCGATGCGCTTTTTGCAGAGCGTCGAAGCTGTGCGTCCGCTGACACAAGAGCTGACAATCCTCGGCACATATGTGGGAAAATGAAGTTGCTTAGCGGTCATAGATAAACCTAATTGTATATGTCACACATCCGTCCAGCGCACCGCTTAGAGGGTGCCAACGAATACTATTTCAGTCGGAAGGGCAAAGAGATTGCCCGCCTCAACGCCGAAGGCAAGGACATCATCTCTTTGGCCATTGGCAGTCCCGACTTGCCTCCCTCTCCTGCCACCATCGAGACGCTTTGCCGAGAAGCACAACGCCCCGACACTCACGGCTATCAGCCCACAACGGGCATCTTGCCACTGCGGCAGGCCATGGCTAAGTTTTACGAACGCTGGTACAATGTAGACTTAGATCCACAAACAGAGATACAACCACTCATTGGGTCGAAGGAGGGCATTCTGCACACGACTTTGGCCTTTGTCAATCCAAACGAAGAAGTGTTGGTGCCCGATCCGGGCTATCCCACCTACACCGCCCTGTCTGAACTCTTGGGTGCAAAAGTTGTCAAATATGACCTCAAGGCCGACAACGACTGGCAACCCGATTTCGAGGCTTTGGAAGAAAGAGATTGGAGCCACACGAAAATCATGTGGACCAACTACCCACACATGCCGACAGGCGCACGGGCGCAACGTCAAACTTACGAACGTTTGGTCGACTTGGCTCGCCGCAAGGGCTTCCTCATTGTCAACGACAACCCTTATAGCTTCATCCTTTCAGAAGAACGCTTGAGCATCCTTCAAGTGCCGGGTGCAAAGGATTGTTGCATCGAGTTCAACTCCATGAGCAAAAGCCACAATATGCCGGGATGGCGCGTGGGCATGCTCGCAGGTAAGGCTGAGTTTGTGTCGTGGATACTCAAAGTGAAGAGTAACATTGACAGTGGCACATTCCGCCCTCTACAACTTGCAGCTACCGAGGCCTTACAAAACTCTGATGAATGGCACGCAACGTTCAATCATGAGATCTACGCCCGCCGCCGCTCTTTGGCTGGACAAATCATGACCGCCATTGGCTGTGAATTTGACGACCAATCTGTGGGCATGTTCCTGTGGGGACGCATCCCCGATAGCTACGCTACGGGCGAAGAACTCACAGAACGCATCCTCCATGAAGCCCGTGTATTCCTAACTCCGGGGTTCATCTTTGGACACAACGGTGAACGCTATGTTCGCATCTCGCTTTGTGCCACTGAGGAACGATTAGCCGAAGCTTTGGCACGTATCCAAGCTGTCATGTAACGCTCCCCGAACCACATTTCTTTCACAAGTCTTGTCAAGCAAACTCAAAAAAATCCTCCATTATATGTCTCTCGAACTACAACCCCTTGGCCTTTTGGCTGAAACGAAACGTCCTCTTGTTATAGCAGGCCCTTGCTCGGCCGAAACCGAGGAACAAGTCCTTACCACCGCCAGAGAATTGGCTACTTATGGCTGCAAAATTTTCCGTGCTGGCATTTGGAAGCCTCGCACCAAGCCCGGAGGTTTTGAGGGCGTAGGCGTGGAAGGTCTCGAATGGCTCAAAAAGGTAAAAGAAGAAACGGGGATGCTCATTTCCACGGAAGTGGCCACACCTGCCCATGTAGAAGCCGCTCTCGCAGCAGGAATAGATCTCATTTGGATTGGCGCACGCACAACCGCCAACCCTTTTGCCATGCAGGATTTGGCGGATGCGCTGAAAGGCGTAGATGTGCCCGTTTTAGTGAAAAATCCCGTAAACCCCGACTTGGAGTTATGGATTGGCGCGCTCGAACGCCTCAATAATGCAGGCGTGAAACGCCTTGGCGCTATTCATCGTGGCTTCTCCACTTACGAGAAGAAGCTTTATCGCAATCTCCCCATGTGGCACATCGCCATCGAACTCAAGCGTCGTCTTCCCAACCTTCCCATCATTTGCGACCCCAGCCATATCGGTGGTCGTCGTGACCTCATAGCCCCACTCTGCCAACAGGCCATGGACTTAGGTTTGGACGGGCTCATTGTGGAGAGCCACTGCACCCCCGATTGTGCTTGGAGCGATGCCTCGCAACAGGTAACGCCCGATGTGTTGGATTTTATTCTTGACAAATTGGTGATCCGCACCATCGCACAAAGTACGGAAAGTCTCTCTACGCTCCGCCGACAGATTGACGAGATGGACAATAGCATCATTGAACTCCTTGCCAAGCGTATGCGGGTGTGTCGAGAAATTGGGCAGTATAAAAAGGAGAACAACCTCACCGTGGTGCAAAGTGCCCGCTACACAGAAGTGGTCGACAAACGTGGCGCACAAGGTGTGCTTTGCGGTATGAGTGCAGACTTTATGAAAACGGTCTTTGAGGCCATTCACGAAGAGAGTGTGCGCCAGCAATTGGAAATTATCAACAAGTAATTGCGCAAACGATATGAAAATACTGATACTCGGCGCGGGGAAAATGGGCTCATTCTTCGTCGATTTGCTGAGTTTTGAGCACGAAACGGCTGTCTATGACCCTGACGGCAAGCGCATGCGCTTCATGTACAACACGCTACGGCTGACCGATGTGGCGGAAATTGCCGATTTCCGTCCCGACTTGGTTATCAACGCAGTGACTTTGCGCTTGACTATCAGTGTGTTCAAGGAAGTAATGCCTTACTTACACGCCGACTGCATCATTTCGGATATTGCCTCTGTAAAAACTGACTTACAAGCGTTTTATGCCACTTGTGGCCACCACTACGTGTCAACGCATCCGATGTTCGGCCCAACGTTCGCCAACCTTGGCATGCTCTCGCAAGAGAATGCCATCATCATTTCGGAAGGCGACCACTTGGGACGCATTTTCTTCAAAGACCTTTATGGCCGTTTGGGCATCAATGTGCGTGAATGCACCTTTGAGGAGCACGACGAGATGATGGCCTATTCGTTGAGCATCCCTTTTGTCTCGACTTTCGTGTTTGCGGCTGTCATGCAGAAACAGGATGCGCCGGGGACAACGTTCAAACGCCACATGCAAATAGCCAAAGGCGTTCTTAACGAAGACGATGGTCTCTTGCGTGAAATTCTCTTCAATCCTCGCACTGGCGAACATGTCGAAGGTATCCGCGACGAGCTGACCAAGCTGATAGGCATCATTCACGACAAAGACGAAACAGCCTTAGATGCCTATCTGAAACGCATTCGAGCAAATATCCGATAGCGTGTCTCGCTCCTAATGTCGTGCTCTCAATCTCTCTTCTATTTTGCGTTCGTTTAACAACAGACGTGTTCTCGCTACGCCAAAGCTTGAGTAAGCTCACCTTTGCCCGTTTGGCTTAACGAAAACGCGCGTTTAATAACACCAAGCGCATCAACGAAAATGCCTTTGAAAGGCTGTTCTCGTTGATGCGCTTGGTGTGTTGGCCTGTCGCAGAGGGAAAAAGTGGGACAAGGCCGAGGTGGCGAACTTGTGAGGAACAAGTTCCGTAGCTCTGCTACTATTGGATCACCTTCTGCCCATTCTTGATATAAACACCACGCAGAGGCTTTGCAATGCGCCGGCCTGTGAGGTCGTACAATGGAGCTGTGGCGCCTGCCGTTGCGATACGTCCGAGGCCTGTGACGGCATCGAGGTTGAGCGGATAGGCGGGTGCGCTGTTGTCGGGAGCTGAAAGAAGGGCCTGCCCTAAGGGATAGGTGGTTGTGGTCAAAGGCAAGAACGCAGGCTTGTTGTCTTTCGTGTCCAAAGCATAGGGGGCTGTGGGCAAGGCCGTGCTTGGCACAACACTTCCGACAAAGGCATTGTTAGCAACGGCCGAAGCAGAGGTGGTGGATGGCACAAAGGTGGCTGTGCTTGGTGCATCGGCCTGCAATACAACGGCGGTGTTCGCAGGAAGGATGCCTTGGGTGGCCACTTTGGTCAATACAACTTCGCCGTTTTCTATCCGACTTGTGTAGGCGTGCACGCCTTCGGGTAGCGTGGCGGCATAGGGGAGATAAAGAGTGGCATAGTATTGCGCATCACCATAGGCTTGGAATGTGGGCTGATGATAGTAGTCGTTAAAGTTTTCCAACCGCCAGAGGTTAGAATAATTGGCCGAATAGCCTACACTGTTGCCCCAGCCATCGAACACACCTGTGGCGTTCATGACAATGAGTGCGCCGGGATTGTTGTTGGCACGCTTTGCAACGATGTAGAAAGCACCTTCCAATGTGTTTTGAGCGCTGTTGAGCGCCCAGTCGCAATAGGACGAGTTGTAGCTATTGTTGGACAAAACGCCCTTGTTGCCGTTGTAGCCCTCATTCTTCGCATCGCTGTTGCGCCAAATGAGATAGTTGCCTGTGCGAGCGTTCACAAAGACATATTTCCCATTGGAGAGTGTCTTGCACACGTAGGCATTGGCCGTGGTGGGCACCGTGGCGGCTGTGGCTGGCACAAGGGAAGTGGCGCTGCCATTGTCGCTCAAGAAGAAGTGCTTCCCACTTTGCTGAACATTGCGGAATACATAAACGCCGCCATCTACGGGCATTTGTCGGCTCGTTTCAAAGGCTGTCATCGCCAAGAAGAGCGAAGCGTAAGGAGTTGAAGCATCGGCCAAGGCTGCGAGTAGCGTTTCTTTGGCTGCTTGAGAGCGATAGCCCACTTGCCCCACATTCTGCGAGGCGGCCAAGAGGGCCTCGGCCTGTTGGCGAATTTTGGGAAGATTGGCCGCAATGATGCTCTGCATCATGTCTTTGCGCAGGGTATCCGTGGCAAGGGTATATTGCCCGTTGGTGAGGTCGCTAAGATCGAACTTCTGATAGCGGATACAGTAGCGATAGGTGTCGCCGATGCCATAAGTGTCTTCCTCGAAAAGAAAACCGATGCTATCGTTTTGCTGAACCGTCATCGTAGAATAGGCCGAGAGGGCACGACTCACTTGAACACGACCATTCCATCCTTTGGCAAAGAGAGCTGGGGAAACATAGCTGTCGGCTTCGTCCAAATCTTTATAATAGACGCCAACGTTGGCGCGATCTACACCAAGGGGTACGGACTGTAAGGCCAAGTTCACGATTTTTCCGTCCATTTTTCTCTTGGCAGGCACAATGAGAACTTCGCCGTTGCATCCCCAGCGGTCGCCAGCGATGGCCACACCATTGTTGGAGGCGTTGGAGGTGGCTGTTGTGCCCCATTGCCCTTCTCCAGTAGCGATGTTGGAGAAATAGAAAGTGTTGTAGAGACGACCGCCGGGCGTGCGCGAACTGATGAGTAGGTTGCCGTCAGGCAATTCTTCCACTTTGGCTTCATCGCCATTGGGAATTGCGGGCGTGGCTGTGCCTCCAAGCACCTGCCAAGTCTGCCCAAAGTCGTCGGAAAAGAGGACGAAGTTGGCTTTCTCATTGGCACTGTTGCGGGCTGCAATAGCACCATAGAGGCGGGCATACGCACCACCGGGTTTGGTGTAATAGAAACTTTGATGGATGCGACCGCTGGCAAAGAAAAGGGCATTCATAGGCCCTTTGGCATAGTTGTCGCTGGTGAAAAGATTGTAGACATTGCTGGTGATATTCTCCACGGCGTTCCATGTTTCGCCACCATCGTCGGATGTCAGACGAAAGATAGCTGGCGGATTGGCGGCCGTGGCAGAGCTAAAGACAGCTCTGCCTGCAACACCGAGCATGAGCACCTTATTGCTGTTGGCATCGGCCACAAGGGCTGCATCCCCGAAGCCTGCGGAAAATCCCGTACCATCGTCTCCATTGAGGAGCGTTTTGCTTGCCTCCCAAGTCGTACCATTGTCTTTCGACACACGGGCAACGATGTCCACATCGCCATAGCCGATATCCTTTCCACAAGGGCGGAAGTCCGAGACGGCGATGAGATTGCCATTCTTAGCCTGCGCAAGAGCAGGGATGCGGTAGGGCGTGTCGGCAGTGGTCGTGTTGGTGAATAGTTCTTGCGAAGCATTAGGTTGCACCTGTCGCACATAGTACATACAGCCAGCATCGGAAAGGTTCGTGCCACCGCCCCAGTTGTAAACAGGCGTATTGGTCACGTTGGTTTGGTTGAGCTGTGCCGTGCCACTGGTAATAATCACATATCCCATTTCTGCCGCAGGGCTGATTTTCCAGCCTTTGACAGGCTGTGCACTCACGGTTCTCACAGCTGTGTTGTTCGTGCTGGCAGGCGAGAGAAAAAGCCCGTTGGCATCGACGATGTCGTAGGTGCTGTCGGGGCGTGCCACAAATTTCCAAGTGCTGGCAGGCATGGCGATGCCCGAACGTCCTACCACGTTTTGATTGACACCTGCGGAAGAGGCGTAGCGACCATCGCGTTTGGGCGTTTGCAGGGTGTACCACGTTTGTGTCTCCGCAGTGCTGAGTATAGGCTGTACAATCTTGGCCGTGTCGGCCTTACTCAGAAACTCGTTGAGGAGGCTCACAATTTCGTTTGCCTGCTTTTGGCGCACCTCGGAACTTATCGTTGTGTCGGCGAGTGTGCTTTTCGTTTCGGCGAGTTTCGCATCGAGTGCTGCACTCAAGGCCATGGGCAGAAAGCCCACCTCATTGCCCACTAAGGCGTTGCGCTGACGCTCGGCTTCGGAGATGGCAAGGGCGAGTGCTTCATTGTCCGCCGACGATTTTGTTGGGGAATAGATCAATCCTTCTACGGCTTCATTAGTGGCTGGATCAACGAAAGCGCAGGTGAACATCCATTTTTCCAATCGGCAAGCCGTATCGATGAATGGCAATTTGATGAACACCTTGTTCCATCCCTTCTTCAAAGGAACAGCGATGGGCGTGCGGGCAGTAAAGTTCTCGTCTTGAAGATCCACTTCATGGTTGATGGCTTTACCAGCATTCTTCCAATGAGGGGCTTTGATGCGCTCCCCATTGATCCAAATCTGCGACCCCTTTCTGTCCCAACGGCCTGCTTCGGGTGCGATGTCCACTTCGGAGCGACCATAGTTTTGGAACTCGATGAGCGCATTGACGGTGCGTGCATTTTCACTATACACATACGTCCAAGCGTAGGCCGTTTGGTTGAATGCTGGGTTGATGTTGCCATAGAATGCGGGCACGATGTTATTCCCCCAAGTATGGCGCAAGTAAATACCAGCACCAGTGGCCGTAGAGGCTTTATATACATTGCCTTTGTAGATGTATTGCAGAGGCTGTAACGTGGTGTCGTTCATCGCCTCTTCAGGAGGGAACACCCGTGCCGTGTCGCCCTCGTTGGGGAAAGGCTCGGTAATGTTCCAGCGCATATGGCTCTGCTTTACATAAGGAATTTCGTCTTTGACAGCGGCCAAAGTTGTACCTTTATGATAAAGGAAGCGGCTCTCAAAATTGCAGAATTCCGTGTACTCCATGCCGACATTGGGCAAGGTCGTTCCTCCTTTCTCGATATATTGATTGCCACCGCCTTTCCAAGCGCGATCGGCTGTCGCAATCGTAACGGCATAGTGGTTGTTTTGTCGAAGGATGTCGCTCTCCGTGGCTGTTTTGCGGTCGTTCCAAGGAGCAGTTATAGCACCTGCCACTTCAGGAGTTGCCTGCGACTGATAATAGATGTTGCTCTTATAGATGCCCACGAGGTCGGCAAAGACATCGAAGTGGTTCGTGTAGTTGTAACGGGAGTCGATGGCAGGCACGCCAGTAACGGCTGTGCCACGAGAGCTCCACAGGTGCATCATATCCGCTCCTGTTTCGTTAATTTTCACCGTATTGGACGTGTGGATAGGGTTCCATATGACCGCTTTTTTGCCAAGGCTATGAACGTGTTCAACCATTATTTGCACGAAATTGCGTGTCTGCCCGTTGATGGTAGCAGTGTAGGTGATGTCCTTTTCATCAGCCCCGATATGGATGTAGGGCGACTCGGCAAAGAGTGTGGCCACTTCGCTCAAAATCACTTTCAATGCGGCCACGCCCTCAGCGCTTTGCATATCGTGGTTCATCGCACGCCGATAGGCTTCGGAGTGGCCGGGCATATCAATTTCTGGGATAACCACCACGCCCCGTGCTTTGGCATATGCCAACACATCTCGCACCTGCGCTTTGGTATAATACTGTCCTGCGTAACGTGTCATAGCACTCTCTGCGGTCAAGGCGGGATAGGCATCTATTTCCAAACGCCACGCTTGATTTTCAGTGAAGTGCCAGTGGAAAGTATTGACCTTAAAGCGCGAGAAGAGGTCTATTTGTTGCTTCAGCTTCTCAACAGAGAGAAAGGAGCGTCCCACGTCGTGCATATAGCCACGTACCTTGAAAGCAGGCCAGTCTTTGATGCGCAAGGTTGGGAGTCTCAATCCTGTGGCGCTACCCCTCGTGGCCAATTGTCCCAAGGTCTGCACCGCACGGATCGCCCCCACCGTATCGACATACTCGATGGTCACTTTCGATACATCTATCGTGAGCTTGTAGGCTTCGTTGCCATAGCCTGCCAAAGGGAGGTCGTAAGCCCCTTCAATCGTAGCCACGCGCTTGAACACAACATTGGCCTCCGTCTCGGCACTGCTATACATCGGCGCAGGCATCTGTTGCCCCTCAAGGACAATGTCGAGCATGGGGAGCGCATCCATGCCAGCTACTTTGAGCTGTGTCGGAGCTGAGATGTTCAAAAACTCACCAGAAGTGATCATCTCTTTAGGTTGCGGGAGAAGGCTGCTGACCTCTTCTAAGCCGGGCAATATGGTAGTGTTCACTCCTGCCACAGCTTGCAGAAAGGGCGGAAGGGCCGTTGCTTGTGCCATAGGGCTGAGCCATAAACTGCCCCCTAAGACTAAAGAAAAAATAGAAGTAATCGGTTTCTTCATGCGTCAAAAAATAATAAGGAATTTATTTTGGTGTAAATATACGGATTTTTGATTGAAAGCCTGCAATTGCAATATGGAAATTGCATCTTTGATGTAAAAATGGACGTCCATTTTGTCGCCAAGCCAGCGAGAGGGTAGGCGAGGGATGGTATTGAAGGGAGCGATGGGATTCAAAGCATCTGCTGAGTCAATGGCTATAGCCCCCATTTTTTCGACGACCATCAGGGGCAAAAGATGGAGACGCAAGAAGAACCACTTCTTGCGCCTCCATAAAAAATCAAGTGATGTCTGTTCGTCTTTTGTGGTGCAACTTGCTTTCTTACACCTAAAAATCGGGGAAAGAACACCCTCTATGTCGCCCTGCATCTCGCGCCTTTCTGTTGTCAGAAAGCGTGGCGCGCGGAGGGAGTTTTCAGTAAAAAAGTTTACAGACAGCTCTACCAGTTCTCTCGGAGCAGTTTTTCGAGACCATCACTTGTGAGACGGAGATGAAATTTGCTGTCCATGGCCACCGAGATGCTTCCCGTCTCTTCCGAAACGATGATGGCGAGACAGTCGCTCTGTTGAGAGATGCCCAAGGCCGCGCGGTGACGCAGACCGAGGTGTTTGGGGATATTTTCCGCATGACTCACGGGCAGGATGCAACCAGCGGAGCGGATGCGCTTTTGGGCAATGACCACAGCGCCATCGTGCAGAGGACTGTTCTTGAAGAAGAGGTTTTCGAGCAGGCGTTGGCTGATGGCAGCATTGATGATTTCGCCACTCTGCACCACTTCTTTAAGGCTCATGCTTCGCTCCAAAACGATGAGCGCACCCACCTTTTGTCTGCTCATGTTGATGCAAGCCATCACGATGGGCAGAATGTTGGGATTGGACATATCCACTTCCTTGCGCTGACTGAAGAAGCGGAACAGGCGTGACGACCGTTGCCCCGATCCGAGACGGAAGAAGAAGCTGCGGATATCGTCTTGGAAGATGACAATCAAGGCGATACCTCCGAGATTGACGGCCTGCCCCATGATACGCCCCATCAAGCGCATCTCAAAGATGTGCGACACGATGATCCACACCACCACAAAGATGAGGATACCCGTGAAGATGCGCCCTGAGCGAGATGCGCGCATGAGCTGGTAGATATAGGTGAGCAGGGCAGCTGTCAAAAGGATGTCGATGGCATCCTGAATGCCGAAACTAAACATAGGTCAAACGCAATTAAAGGGAAGAACAAGCAGGGGAAAGACGGTTGTCCGTCAATGCCCTGTGGATGGCGACGGCTTCGCAGGCTGGCGCAACATCGTGTACGCGGAGAATGTGTGCTCCCTTTTGCAAGGCCACCATGTGGAGGGCTGTTGTGCCGTTGAGTGCTGTTTCGGGTGTGCCGTCCAAGAGGCGATAGATCATGGACTTGCGAGAAATGCCCACCAAGAGCGGTAGCTCCAGTTCGCCAAAAGCTTCGAGGTGTGCCATGAGTTGGTAGTTGTGGGCCAAGGTCTTTGCAAAGCCGAACCCCGGATCGATAATGATGTCCTTTGCGCCAAGGCGTTGGAGGCGTTGCACACGCTCTGCCAAATGTTGGAACACTTCGGGGATGAGGCGTTCGTAGACGGGCGATTGTTGCATCGTTTGGGGCGTGCCTTTCATGTGCATCAAAATGTAGGGGACGCGGAGTTGGGCCACTGTGTCAAACATGGCTGGGTCTAAGTCGCCACCTGCGATGTCGTTGATGATGTGTGCGCCTTCTTCCTCCACAGCCATTTTGGCCACTTCGGCACGGAACGTGTCTACGCTGACCACCAGTTGCGGAGTCTCTCTTCGCACAATCTGCAAAGCCTTCCGCAACCGCGCCATCTCTTCGGCAGGCGACACATCGGCGGCACCCGGACGAGAGGAATAAGCCCCAAGGTCTATCATCGTACCTCCCTCTGTGGCCACTTCTATGGCTCTGTTCGCAATGTCGGTCTCCGTCTGTTTGCGGCTACCAGCATAGAAAGAGTCGGGAGTGATGTTCAAAATACCCATCACTTGTGGGTGTTCGAGCGAGAAGAGTTGTCCTGCAATGTTGAGTGTCATCTGTCGTAAGTTGAAGCTGTGGCGGTCGAAAAGTGGGCCATTCGGACGTTGCGTTTTCCGTCGGATATTGAAACACCAAGGGGCGAATATCCAAAGGGCTATATGCAAAGGTACGTTTTTTTCCGTACTTTTGTAGTATAAAATCGGGAGCGTGAAAGAGAAGTATGCCTTTGCGCCCCTT
>JALFTM010000008.1 GCA_022788345.1 Bacteroidales bacterium | reverse complement strand
GTGGGGGTTCTCCTCACAAAAACTGTTGGTCCACTCACGCCTTGCGATTTCTCCACCGACGTGCCGCTTCCATTGCTACGAGGAGTCCGCCAGCACTCATGATGATGTCCTTGATCACCAATCGCCCTGCGGCGCTGAGATAGGGGAAGCCGTGATGGGGTGTGGGGAGGTCTCCTCCGAGATTGGGCACCCATGTTTCGGGGGTGGTGATGAGGAAGGAGAGGGTGACAAGGCTCATGCCGAAGGTGAGCAGTCCGCCAATCATGCCAAGACGAGGGCTCCAGATGCCGAGGAGTGTGAGCAACCCGATGGCGCAAATCGCCGCCCCAAGTCCATAGGCAAACACATAAGTGCCGTTGGCTTCGTGCCAAGCGATGTTCTTCTGCACCATTTCGCCCTCCTTATTCTTATAGAGGGTGTATTCTTTGACCATCTTCCCCGTCTTGGGGTGCTCCACGATGTTGTCGGCATTTTTCATCATGAAGCTCATCACGGGGCTATTGGCCACGAAATGAACGATGCCGTCGGCTTCGTACTGGCACACTTTGAGACCGCCAATCCAAGCCATGACGATGAAAATGGCGATGCGCATATAGTTGAAAAGTTGTCGCTCAAGGTTCAGCAATACGCTGGTTGCAAAATCGAAAAGGGAGTTGATAGTTGTCATTGTCTGAAACGTTTTAAGGGGTGATACAATCGCTGTCACACAGCTGTCTGCATTGTCGAACTTCATTGATGATGCAAAGTTCCACATTTTCAGCCCCAAAAAAAATGGACTTTTCTGATATTAGATGGACATTCCTACCACCTTTCACGGCTTCGAGGGGAAGCCACATAAAGAGAGACGGTGGCAACCACCATTGTGTTGTGGTTGACACCGTCTCTGAACGAAAACGTCTGTTGCCAGACAAAGGATTTATTCCTTGAAGTCGGCAGGTTGCATGATGATGGTGCGGCAGTTGTTCTGCTTGAGGAGCACATCACGCACGAAAGCTTGGATGTCGGCAGAGGTCACACTGCGGAGCGTTGCTTCGTAACCTGTGTGGAGGTCGCGGTTGAAACCTACCTTTTCTTTGACCATGTTCTGCCAATAGTTGTTGTTGCGCTGATTGTCAGTGTAGGTCTTGACGTTGTACTGCACCACCTTGTCCATCTCGTCGGCTTGCACGCCATTTTTGGCGATGGCTTCAAGTTCTGCGCGGATGAGCATGAGTGTGGAGTCGATGGCCGCAGGCTTCACAGGCGCATAGATGGTGAGGCTGTATTTTTCCTCAGGTACATAATCGAGCGAAGCGTTAGTGCCTACACTATAAGCGAAGGAGTGTTCCTCGCGAATGGTCTTGAGATAGCGTTGGTCGAGGATACCGCTGAGAATATCGACGATGGCCGCATTCTTCATCGAATAGGGAAGTGCGCCGTTCCAAACCTGCACGAGGTTCGACTGTGGGGTTTCCATCTTGCGGGCAAAGCGGTTCATGGCCACGCCTTTCGCAGGAGTGAGGTCGTGCTTGGCAAATGCCTCACGCTTGCCCTTGGCAGGGATAGAAGCGATGTATTGCTCGGCAAAGAGGCGGAGAGAGTCCGCGTCGATGGCACCAGTGAAGAAGAAGTCGAAGTCGCCGACATTGCCGAAGCGTTCGGTGTAGATGCGGCGGATGGCATCGTAGTTCAACTTATCGACATCGCCCACCTTGATAGGCTTCACGAAGCGGTGGTTGTTGTAGAGGGTCTTCACCACAGAGTCGGAGAATGCCTTTTCAGGCACTTTGTCGGCATTGGCCAAAGAGGTGCGGAGCGTAGACACATAGTTGTTGTACGCATCGGTGTCCACATAAGGCTTTTGGAAGTGGAGATAGATGAGTTCGAAGAGGGTGCGGAGGTCTTTGGGGGTGCTTTGACCGGAGAGACCTTCTGCGCTACGGCCGAGATAGACGGACACGGAGGCTTGCTTGCCAGCGAGTGCCTTTGTCAGCTCTGTGGCGTTGAAGTTGCCCCAACCAGTGGAGTTCATCACGTCGTCCAATTGACGGGCGTTGAGGAGGTCGTCGCCTTTCACGGCGTTCAGACCGCCAAAGCTCTGTGAGGTGAATTGCACTTCGTCTTTGAAGTCTGTCTTCTTATAGAAGATGCGGGCGCCGTTCGAGAGGGTGAGACAGGTGTAGCCGAAAGGAGCAGCTTCGCTCTTCTTCACCTTGCCAGCTTTGGGGAGTGTGGGAACGAGTGGTTCGTTCTTCACGTTGTCTACATAGGCTGTCAGGTTGGCGGCACGAGCGGCAGCGATGGCACTCTTCACGTCATCGACAGTGGGGATGGCTTCGCCCTCCTTGTCGGGATAAAGGCCGAGGAACACGAAGTTGGTGTCTTGACGGCTCACATAGGCTTGCATCAACGCTGTGGCTTGTTGCAAAGGCATTTGTTGAGCAATCATCTTGTACGTGTCCATCTTCGTTTGCTGATCGGGGATGGCATCGCCTTCGAGGAAGTGGCGCACGTATTTTGGTACGTAGTACGAGCTTTTTTGCTTGTCGCGGTTGTTGTAGTCGGCTTCAAGATCGCTCATCAAGGCGTCCTTGGCGCGGAGCAACTCAGTGTCTGTGATGCCGAAACGGCGCACGCGCTCCACCTCTTCAAATACTGCTTGCACGGCGGCTTTGTCCTGTCCGGGCTTGGGAATGATTGTGGCCATGAGGGCTTCCTTGGTCTTGGACATGATGTAGTTATCATAATCCATTGATGTCATCAAGAAAGGACTTTCGGGCTTCTGTGCCAACTCGGCCAAACGGGCGTTGAGGGCGTATGCGCTGAGTCTTTTGAGATAGTCCATGACATAGTACATCATGGTGCCACGCACCTCAGTGGGCATCACATCTTGCTTGAAGCCCATGAGAATAACTCCCTGTGGCTGCTCTTTATCTTTGTCAACGATAATGATGGGTTCGTTGTTGTCGGGCACAGGATAGAGTTCGTACTGTGAAGGCGTGGTGGGCGCTGCGATGTCGGCAAAAATTTTCTTAATCTTGCCCTCAACTTCGTCTACATTGATGTCGCCCACAACAATGATACCTTGGTGGTCGGGACGATACCACTTCTCGTAGTAATCGCGCAACTCTTTATACTTGAAGTTGTCAATAACGCTCATCAAGCCGATGGGGAAGCGTTTGCCATAGCGTGAGCCGGGGTAAATCTTCTCCAAATTGCGCTCAAAAATACGCATAGAGGCCGAAGAGCGCAAACGCCATTCTTCGTGAATAACGCCACGTTCCTTGTCAATTTCCTTTTCTTCCAGCAAAAGGCCGTCGGCCCAGTCATGGAGGATGAGGAGGCAGGAATCGACGTGTGCGGGTGTCACGGGCACAGCATCAATGTTGTAAACTGTTTCGTCCGTAGAGGTGTAGGCATTGAGTTCTGCACCGAACTTCACACCGATGCTTTCCAGCCATTTGATCATGGAGTTGCCGGGGAAGTTTTTCGTGCCGTTGAAACACATATGTTCAAGGAAGTGGGCCAAGCCGCGTTGGCTTTCTTCTTCCTGCACAGAACCTACCTTTTGGGCAATGTAGAAGTAGGCACGGTCCTTGGGTTCTGCGTTGTGTCGGATGTAGTAAGTGATGCCGTTGGGCAACTTACCGATGCGCACTTGCGGATCGTTGGGCAAGGGGGGCATACCTTGTGCAACGGTCTGCACCAATGGCATCGCCACAGCAGCGATGGCCACGAACAGTTTCTTTGCAAAGTTCATTTTTGTGTAAATTAAAAGTATTAATATTTCCTTTATAGCGAGTGTCTAAATTTTGAAAAATGCGCTGGATAGCAATAGTATTCTCGTCTTGAAATGTCTTGAACGAACTTGGCGCTACGCATTGAGTTGCTGGAAACTCAAAACATATTGTGGTGCAAATATAGCGAATACTTGGAAAAAAAAGTATTGTTTTTGTAATAATGATAAGTGTTTGCTTCTCAAAGCGCAGAAAACCTGTATTCTTGGGGCAGAATACATTATATTTCTTTCAACAGCTCGGTGCAGGCGTCTTCGAGGAGGTCGAGGACGAGGTCGAAGCCAGCGACACCGCCGTAGTAGGGGTCGGGGACGTGGTCGAGGGTGTGGCCATGGGCATAGGTGGCAAGGCGTTCCACTTTGGCCTGTGCTTCAAGTGTGGGAGCGAGCCGACAGACGTTGTCGTAGTTGGCATCGTCCATGACCAGAATGCGGTCGAAGCGGTCGAAGTCGGCCACTGTGAATTGTCGTGCACGCAGGTCGCTGAGGTCGTAGCCACGGCGTGCGGCAGCGCGTATCATGCGGGCATCGGGGGCTTCGCCCACATGGTAGGCGGCGGTGCCAGCAGAATCAACATGAATGGCGTCTGTGCGCCCTGCTTCGGCCACGAGATGGCGCATTACGCCCTCTGCGCCCGGCGAGCGACAGATGTTGCCAAGGCAAACGAAAAGGAGGTTCATGCAGTTGTTGAATATATTTGGTTTTAACAACAGACATCAAGGTTCGACCTCGCCGAAGAGGGTGGCGGAGGTGGAGTCGGTGATGCGCACTCTGACGGTCTCGCCCATGTGGTGGCGACCGCGGTCGAAGACAACGACTTTGTTCTGCTCTGTGCGCCCGAAGAGCTGTTCACGGCTCCGCTTGCTCGTGCCTTCGATGAGCACTTCGTAGACTTTGCCCACGCAACGGCGGTTGGCTGCTGCGCTGAGTTCGTTTTGCAGGGCGATGAGTTCTTCCAAACGGCGCACTTTCGTGGCTTCGTCCACATCGTCGGGGAGGTGCTTTGCGGCGTAAGTGCCGGGACGCTCGGAGTATTTGAACATGAACGAGGAGTCGTA
>JALFTM010000007.1 GCA_022788345.1 Bacteroidales bacterium | reverse complement strand
TTCACCATGGCTTCAGAAGCTAACAAGTAGATTTCAACGCGACGATTTTGCTCACGCCCAGCAGCTGTTGAGTTGCTTGCCACTGGAGCATCCTCACCTTGTCCTGTCACAGACTTCAACATGGAAGTACTGGAGTTATTGCTGATGAGAAAGTTAACCAATTGACTATTCACTGCCTGTGCACGTTGCAAAGACAATTCTTGATTTTTGGTCTTACTGGCTGTGGCAGAAAGACCTTTCCAGCCTTGATTGTCAGTATGTCCGATGATAGCTACATCCATATCTGTATTCTGTGCCAGCACAGTAGTGGCAAACTTTTGCAAGTCGGCCTTAGCTGTCTCGCTCAAGGTTGAGCTACCTGTGCCAAAAAGCAAGCCACTATCAAAAGTAACTTTGACGTACTTTACACCATTGGCATCTTGCAATACTTCAGTTTGTGCATTCTCAATCTGCTTTGCAGCCTTTGCAGCCTTATCCATACGATTGCCAATCAAAACACCAGCACCTGTACCAACTGCGGCCCCTATCAAACCGCCAATAAGTGCGCCTTTACCTTTTCCTGCAAGAGCACCGATACCAGCACCGATAGCAACACCACCAGCGCCACCAACTGCACCGCCTTTGGCTGTATTATTCATATTTTGTATTGTGCTACAACTACTTGCTAAAAGTGCCAAACAAAGGACACTTACCATCAATTTTGTCTGTTTCATAAGTCTAATTATACTATGTCAAATACTTAAATGATTATCTTATTACACTACAAAGATACTATTTCTCGGTTTGATTATCTATGCTTTCCAAGATAAATCACTATTTTTGCAAGTATAATTATAGTCTGTTTGCATGATGAAAGACGCACAGCAGAATTTTGTGTCCTCCATTTTGCAAATCTCTTAAAAAAGAATATGGCAAAAGAATTGAAAGGCCTAACGAAGAGAAGCGTAAGCTACTCTCAATGGTATAACGAATTAGTAGTGAAGGCCGACTTGGCTGAACAATCAGATGTGCGCGGTTGCATGGTGATTAAACCTTACGGCTACGCTATTTGGGAAAAAATCCAACAGACACTTGATGCAAAGTTTAAGGAAACAGGCGTGCAGAACGTCTATTTCCCTATGCTTATTCCTAAGAGCTATCTCTCAAAGGAAGCTGACCACGTAGAAGGCTTTGCCAAAGAGTGTGCCGTTGTGACACACTATCGTTTGAAATCGAATCCAGATGGTGATGGCGTAGTTGTTGACCCTGCGGCCAAATTGGAAGAAGAGCTCATCATTCGTCCAACAAGTGAAACGACCATTTGGAGCACCTATAAGAAATGGATACAATCTTGGCGCGATCTGCCTTTATTGTGCAATCAATGGTGCAATGTAATGCGTTGGGAAATGCGCACTCGTCTTTTCCTCCGCACAAGCGAATTTCTTTGGCAAGAAGGGCACACTGCACACGCCACACGTGAAGAAGCAGAAGAGCGTGCAAAGCAAATGGTGCATGTCTATGCCGATTTCGTGCGTGACTACATGGCTATTCCGCTCGTGGTTGGTGTAAAAAGTGCCACAGAACGTTTTGCTGGTGCATTAGATACCTACACAATAGAAGCCATGATGCAAGATGGTAAAGCCTTGCAATCAGGTACAAGCCACTTCTTGGGACAAAACTTTGGTAAAGCTTTCGATGTGCAATTTGTTGATAAAGACAACAAGCAACAATATGCTTGGGCCACTTCATGGGGCGTTAGTACACGCTTGATGGGAGCACTCATCATGACACATAGCGATGACAATGGCCTTGTCCTCCCCCCCGCACTTGCTCCTATTCAAGTTGTAATTGTGCCTATTTACAAAGGTCAAGAGGAACTTGAAAAACTGAATGAAAAGTTGCAACCTTTGGCTGAAAAACTGCGTAAGCGTGGCATCAGCGTGAAGTACGACAACTCCGACACAAAACGTCCGGGCTTCAAGTTTGCCGACTATGAACTTAAAGGTGTCCCCGTTCGTTTAGTGATGGGTGGTCGAGACTTAGAGAATGGCACTATTGAAGTAATGCGTCGTGATACCTTAGAGAAGCACACTACTATGTTCGATCAAATCGACAATGAAGTGCCTGCTTTGCTGGATGCTATTCAAGAGAATATCTACTCTAAAGCCAAGACATTCCTTGATGAGCATACTTATGAGTGCAACAATTACGATGAGTTCAAGGAGCGTGTGAAAGAGGGTGGTTTCTTCCTCTGTCCTTGGGATGGTACTGCTGAAACAGAAGCTAAGATTAAAGAAGACACACAAGCCACCATCCGTTGCATACCTTTTGATGTTGAACAAGACAATCCGGGCATCGATATGGTCAGTGGAAAACCAGCCATTTGTCGTGCAATCATTGCCCGCAGCTACTAAGCATACATCTTTAATTTGTAAAGCCTTATCCTCAAATAAACAAGAGGGTAAGGCTTTTTCTCTTTACTAATGATATTTTTTCACTCCACCACCTTCTTCCTTAATAACACATAACACACTAAATATCAATCACATACATCCATTTAAACAAATTCATCCTCAAAGAAAATAAAGTAGAGATTGCAAATTTCATCTTTTTCATGTACTGTATATCAATATAAGTTTCTAAATTTGGCATATCAGAAATCACTAACACTATTAAAATATAGGTTATGAAAACAGACATTATTCTTGCTCAATTGGAAGCAAAGCATCCGGGAGAAAAGGAGTTTTTACAAGCTGTTAAAGAAGTCTTGCTCTCGATAGAAGATGTTTATAATGAGCATCCTGAATTTGAACGTGCGAAAATCATTGAGCGCATGGTTGAGCCAGATCGTATTATTACTTTCCGCGTTCCTTGGGTTGATGATGAGGGCAATGTCCAAGTAAACATTGGCTATCGTGTGCAATTCAACAATGCTATTGGCCCTTATAAGGGCGGTCTACGCTTTCACCCTTCTGTAAACTTGAGCATTCTGAAATTCTTGGGTTTTGAACAAACCTTTAAGAATGCACTGACAACATTACCTATGGGTGGTGGCAAAGGAGGTTCCGACTTTGCACCTCGTGGACGTAGCAACGCAGAGATCATGCGTTTCTGCCAGTCATTTATGTTAGAACTATGGCGTAACATTGGTCCAGATCAAGATGTTCCTGCTGGTGACATAGGTGTTGGTGGTCGAGAAGTTGGCTATTTATATGGTATGTATAAAAAGCTCTGCCGTGAACATACAGGGACCTTGACAGGAAAAGGTATGGAGTTTGGCGGTAGCAACTTACGTCCCGAAGCAACAGGTTATGGTGCACTTTATTTTGTAGAGCAAATGTTAGCTGACTACAAGATGGATATTAAAGGCAAAACAATAGCACTTTCTGGTTTTGGCAATGTTGCGTGGGGAGCGGCAAAGAAAGCTACCGAATTAGGGGCAAAAGTCGTTACTCTAAGCGGTCCAGATGGTTATGTTTATGACCCGACAGGTGTTTCTGGTGAAAAGATTGATTATTTGCTTGACTTACGTCTAAGCGGTGAAGACATTGTTGCTCCTTATGCACAACGCTATCCTGAAGCAACATTCTTTGCAGGCAAAAAGCCTTGGGAACAAAAGGTAGACATCGCTTTACCCTGTGCCACACAAAATGAATTGGATGCCAAGGATGCACAAATGTTAGCAGAGAATGGAGTTCAACTCGTAGCCGAAGTGAGTAACATGGGGTGTACAGCAGAAGCTGTTGACTTCTTCATTGAAAAGAAAATCCCATTCGCTCCGGGTAAAGCTGTTAATGCTGGTGGCGTAGCTACAAGCGGTTTGGAAATGACTCAAAACGCAATGCACATTAGCTGGACTTCTGAAGAGGTTGATGCGCGCCTACATCAAATTATGCATGACATTCATTCTCAATGTCTGCGATATGGCAAACAAGCGGATGGGTATATCAACTATGTAAAAGGAGCGAATATTGCTGGATTTATGAAAGTTGCCCAAGCCATGTTGGCCGAAGGCATCGTTTAGTATTCATCTTTTTTATATCTCTTCCTAAAGCTCACACCTTCCACAAAGAGGTGTGAGCTTATTCATAATATATGTAGCAAACATCTATACATTATCTATTACTTAATCATGTATCAAAGGACAAAGTGATTGAAAAAAGTTTCTCTAAAAGAGTGATACTTTCAAGAAAAAGATTATCTTTGCAATACTATTTGCGGCAGTAGCTCAGTGGTAGAGCATCGGCTTCCCAAGCCGAGGGTCGCGGGTTCGACCCCCGTTTGCCGCTCTCTTTTCAACATAAGCAAGACGAAGTCTTTTTACGATAAATACTTCTCAGCACCTTAACCCAACAATGTTATGACTATAGCTATTGTTGCCATTTTATTTGTTGGCTTTTTACTTATAGCCACAGAGAAGATGAACAGAATGAACAGCTCTGCTGTAGCAATCTTTATGGGTGTTACAGTTTGGGTTCTTTATGTTTGCATGGGTGCTGACTATCTTGCTGCAGAACACGCTGTAGACTTTCAGACCTTTCAATCAACTTTCACAGGAGAAAAATCTGTGAAAGTTTTTATTTCCGAATTTGTCTTCCTCCCCTACTTTATAAAGACATGCTCTACGGTGTTGTTCTTGTTCTGCACCATTACCATAGTGGAGGTGCTTAATAATAATAGGTGTTTTGACTTTTTACAAGAATGGTTGTATGTAGGCAGTCCCCGCAAATTCTTGTTACTCTTAACGGTGTTCACAGCTTTATTGTCTATAAACTTAGACAATCTCACAACTTCTTGTCTCATGCTAAGCATGACACACTCATTAGTGAGTAATAGCAGCCTAAGGCGTGTATATGGATTTGCCATCATTGTCACAGCCAATATAGCGGGGGCTGTAACTGTAATTGGGGATGTAAATAGTTTCACCCTATGGCAAAACAAACTCATTACTCCCACGCATTATACAACAGCCATAATACTACCTTGCTTGGTAAGTCTTGTTGTAACTCTCGTCTTACTGCTCCCACTACTGCCACATCATCTAAGCACTAAGTACAGCTTATTACCTTATCGTGGCGATGACAAATCATTAAGCCGTTGGCAACGATTGCTAATGTTAGTCATTGGTCTTGGAGGATTATGGTTCGTTCCAACATTCCATCGCATCACACAATTTCCCCCACTCATGGGTGCCGTATGTGTATTGGGAGTATTGCTGATTGTAAATGAACTATGCAATCGCTCATTTCTCTCTGCGGATGTTATGGTGCGCAAACGTTTACCATTGGCCTTGCAATACGCTAACATTCAAAAGATGCTCTTTTTTTTAGGTGTGAGTTTATCTTTTGGGGCACTTGCTGAAACTGGCGTACTCAGCAAGTTGCAAACAATCCTCCCTGTTTTTTTGAACGAGAATTATACGTATGCCATTGGAAGTGGCGTATTCGCCTCTATATTCAATGGTATGTCTGCAATCCTTGCCAATGTAAGTATGGCATCGACAGAAGCACTTCCTATAACTATAGACATATCTCAGAATGGGGCATACTGGCCTCTTCTCAGCTTCTCCGTTGCCATGGGTGGGTGTTTGCTCTGTATAGGAACTTTAGAAGGTTTATACTTGATGACACTTGAAGAGCTCCCCTTAAAATGGTATATCAAACATTGCTCATGGCGAGTTCTTGTTGGATGGATTGCAGGCCTTAGCGTTTTTCTATTTATATGCTAACAGCTAACGCACAGGAGAATAGAGTTTATAGGCCTTCTTGCTTTACATAAAAGAAACATTTTTTATTGGAGGAAGTCTTCCTTTATAAAGGCAAAACTATTACCTTTGTATTAGGTTTTCAAAAAGCCCCTGAATAAAACAATAGAGAGTTTACTCAAAACTATGCGAAAGATAAGATGTATTGGAATTCTCACCTCTGGAGGTGATGCACCGGGAATGAATGCTGCAATCCGTGCAGTTACTCGCAGTGGTATCTGTAATGGATTTAAGATTAAAGGCATTTATCGTGGATACGATGGTCTCATCAATGATGAAATCAAGACTTTCACCACCGAAGATGTGAGCAATATCATCCAAACAGGAGGTACTATTCTACGCACAGCACGTAGTAAGGCTTTTACAACCGCTGCTGGTCGTAAACGTGCCTATGAAGTACTACAAAAGGAATCCATTGACGCCCTCGTAGTTATTGGCGGTAATGGCTCACTGACTGGTGCCAAAATCTTTGCAGAAGAGTACGACTTCCCTATTATTGGTCTTCCAGGGACGATAGATAATGATCTTTATGGTACAGATAGTACCATTGGATATGATACAACACTCAACACCATTACGCAGTGTGTAGACAAAATCCGTGACACGGCGACCTCTCACGAGCGTATTTTCTTTGTGGAAGTGATGGGTAGAGACGCAGGCTTTTTAGCACAGAACAGTGCCATTGCTTCAGGTGCTGAAGTAGCAATCATACCAGAAGACTCTCGTGGTAGCGATCAATTGATCACATTCATGGAACGTGGTATTCGCAAAAGTAAGAAAAGTTGCATTGTTATTGTCAGCGAAAGTCCAAAGTGCGGTGCTATGTATTACGCCAATCGTGTTAATAAAGAATACCCTGAGTTTGATGTACGCGTTTCTATTCTTGGCCACTTGCAACGTGGCGGGACGCCTTCTGCCGCAGATCGCATCTTGGCCAGTCAAGTAGGCTATGGTGCTATTCAAGCCCTTATTCAAGGTCAGCGCAATGTCATGGTAGGAGTTCGTAATAATGAGATTGTTTACGTTCCATTTGTAGACGCTATTAGCAAAGATAAGCCTATGAACTTGGAGCTAATCAAAGTTTTGGACGAGCTCTCCATTTAGTATATCAATTATTTCATTTCAGTTTTAGATTTTCTCCTAAACAGTAATCATAATGAGTTCTGCTTTAATCAACGGATATATTTCGCAAATCATTGGCCCTGTTGTCGATGTTCGCTTTCAAATAGAGGGACGTAAGTCTGAAGAGCTTTTACCACGTATTCATGATGCTCTTGAAGTAAAACATCCCGATGGGCATACAATTGTTATCGAAGTGCAGCAACATATCGGTGAAGACACTGTGCGCACGGTTGCAATGGATAATACAGATGGTTTGGCAAGAGGTTTGGAAGTAAAGAACCTCGGTCGCCAAATTAGTATGCCGATTGGTGAGCAAATCAAAGGGCGTATGCTGAATGTCGTTGGTGAAACTATTGATGGCTTGCAGGCCATATCATCTGCAGACAGCGATTATGAAATCCATCGTGAAGCTCCAGAGTTCGATGACTTGAAAACGAGTAGAGAGGTCTTGTATACTGGAATAAAAGTCATTGACTTGCTCGAACCATATATGAAAGGAGGTAAAATTGGACTTTTCGGAGGTGCTGGTGTCGGAAAGACAGTGCTGATTATGGAACTCATCAACAACATTGCGAAAGGTCACGATGGTTTTTCTGTTTTTGCTGGTGTAGGTGAACGCACACGTGAAGGAAACGACTTGCTCCGCGAAATGATTGAAAGTGGTGTTATCAAGTATGGAGACGCTTTCATTGAGAGCATGGAGAAAGGCGAATGGGACTTGAGTAAAGTCGACTATAATGAAGTGGCAAAAAGTCAAGCAACCCTTATCTATGGACAGATGAATGAACCTCCTGGTGCACGTTCTTCTGTAGCACTTTCAGGATTGTCTGTTGCAGAGTCTTTCCGCGACAGTGGTGCATCTACAGGTAAAGCCAATGATATTCTTTTCTTTATTGATAATATCTATCGCTTTACACAAGCAGGTTCAGAAGTATCTGCGTTGCTGGGACGTATGCCTTCTGCGGTTGGCTATCAACCAACTTTGGCATCAGAGATGGGAGCTATGCAAGAGCGTATTACTTCTACAAAAAATGGTTCTATTACTTCTATCCAAGCAGTGTATGTACCTGCGGACGACTTGACCGACCCTGCTCCTGCAACAACATTTACTCACCTTGATGCTACGACTGTGTTGAGCCGTAAAATTGCAGAGTTGGGTATCTATCCAGCAGTAGATCCTTTGGACTCTACATCTCGCATTATGGATCCTAATGTTATTGGTAAGGAGCATTATGAATGTGCTCAACGTGTAAAGCAAATTCTTCAAAAATACAAAGAGCTTCAAGATATCATCGCTATTTTAGGTATGGATGAGCTTTCTGATGAAGATCGCCTGACTGTGAACCGTGCAAGAAAAGTGCAGCGCTTCTTAAGTCAACCGTTCTCTGTTGCAGAGAAATTTACTGGCGTAGACGGTGTCATGGTGCCCATTGAAGAATGTATCAAAGGTTTCAACATGATTCTCAATGGAGAGGTGGATTATCTTCCAGAACAGGCATTTATGAATGTTGGCACAATTGAAGATGCTATTACCAAAGGCAAGCGTCTGATGGAGAAAGTTAATAGTTAATCCATTCAATGAAAATGGCTATGAAAACAACCATTATTTCTCCTGAAAAAATCCTTTTTGAAGGAGATGTGCAGAGGATTAAAGTGCCTGGAGCACAAGGAGCGTTTGAAATTCTCAATAATCATGCCCCAATTATTTCTATTTTGTCAAAAGGAAAAGTAGAATGCCTTGGCGATTCCAATTTTGAAATTGTAATAACATCAGGATTTGTGGAAGTAGCAGATAACAAAGTTTCTATCTGCGTAGAACTTTAGAACAAATGACCATGCAGTTAAAGCATTTTATCAAACAATTAGGCTTCATAGCCTTGGTTCTATTCATGGTAGGACCGATACTATTTTTCACGCAACATCCATTCTTAGGCGAATGGAGTGGCAAAAATGCCATTTGCATAACAGTCATCACAACATTGTTCTTTGCTTATACTGCAGGTTCTCTTTTTATTCATCGTATCCTGCTAAAGCAACGTAGTGCCCTGCTCATTAGTTATTATCTTTTGGATAAGATACTACGTTTAGGATTGGGTATAATAATGCTCCTCTTCTATAAATTTTATGTAGATCAACAGCTACTTTTGTTTGCAGTTAATGTGTTTGTCTGCTTCTCTATAACAGCAGTACTTACTACCATTTACTCTATCAAAGCAGAAAAGTCGGAATATACAAAATGAAAATCCTACGCTTTCTTAGCATACTTCTTCTCACGACTCTCACTCTGATGCCACTACAAGCATCAGAGACCTCTAATGGCAAACTCAACGTGAAAGAGACTGTCCTTGAGCATTTGGGAGACGGATATGATTGGCATATTACAACTTGGGGACATACACATATCTCCATACCACTGCCAGTTATTCTCTATAGTGAGGCAACAGGCTTTCATGTGTTTAGCTCTCTGCGTTTATCACACGGCCAAAGCTATAAGGGTTTTTTCATAGACCCAACTCAGAAGAATAAGATATATGAACGTGTAAACGGTAAGTCTACGATTCGTCCTTGGGACTTTTCAATAACCAAGAATGTAGTACAAATCTTTATTGTCATCAGTATCCTACTTATTGGTTTCTTGCTAACAGCCCGCTGGTATCAAAAGCATGAAAAGGTCGATGACGCTCCAAAAGGCTTTGTTGGCTTTATGGAGATGGCTATACTCATGGTTGTAGATGATATTATTCGCCCAAGCATCGGTGAAAAACATTATCGCCCGTTTGTCCCCTACTTACTCACAGTTTTCTTTTTCATCATCACGACAAACCTTTTAGGCTTAATCCCTATCTTCCCTGGTGGGGCCAATGTAACTGGCAACATTACTATTACAATGTTCTTGGCCATCTGTACATTCCTCGTGGTGAACTTTTCTGGCAACAAAGAGTATTGGAAAGAAATTTTTTGGCCAGAAGTACCTGCATGGCTAAAAGTACCTATACCCTTAATGCCAGCAATAGAATTGTTTGGTATTTTCACCAAACCTTTAGCTTTGATGATCCGTCTCTTTGCCAATATGGTCGGTGGACACTCTGTCATACTCTCTTTGACATGCGTCATTTTCATAGCGGCTCAAATGGGTCCTATGATTGGTACAAGTATGTCTGTCTTGAGTATCACGCTAATGATATTCATGAACTTCCTCGAACTTCTTGTAGCATTTATTCAGGCCTATGTTTTCACAATGTTAAGTGCAGTTTTCATCGGCTTAGCATTGCCCGAACATCATAGTTAATGATATAGATAATAATCAATTCAATTACAAATTAAAATTCAAAACATTATGATTGCATTTGCTTTATTGGAGGCTGTCCTCGAAATCGCAAAATTTGGTGCGGCTATTGGTGCAGGTATTGCGGCTATCGGCGCAGGACTTGGAATTGGTAAAATTGGTGCTTCGGCAATGGAAGCTATTGCCCGTCAACCTGAAGCAACCAGCAACATCCGTACAAATATGATTGTGGTTGCAGCCCTTATTGAAGGTGCAGCTTTCTTTGCCATCATCATCTGCTTCCTCTGTCTCTAATCAATCTTCTCCAGAATGCAAGATTTACCAGCACTTTTAACGCCAGATTTTGGCCTGCTTTTCTGGATGCTCCTTGCATTCACTGTGGTATTCGTCATCCTTAAGAAATGGGGGTTTCCTGTTATTCTTAAGGCTGTCGAAGACCGCAAGCAATTCATTGATGAATCGCTGAAGAATGCCCGAGAGGCCAATGAGAAATTGGCCAATATCCAAGCTGAATGCGAAACCTTGCTTAAACAAGCGCATGATCAGCAAGCACAGATACTCAAAGACGCCTCAGATACACGCAGCAAGATGATTCAGCAAGCAAAAGATGAGGCTATCCTTGAGGGTAAGAAAATGATAGAAGACGCAAGAAATGCTATACACACAGAGCGTGAAAATGCTCTGCGTAGCATTCGTTCACAGGTAGCGACTCTTTCTGTTCAAATAGCTGAGAAAATTTTACAACAACAATTGCAAAATCCATCTCAGCAAGAGCAACTTATAGATCAAATTTTACAAGACATCAAGGAGTAATTTCCAAGCATATCGTATAACGTTTTTACTCATGAATCAAGGAATTATCTCTTCGCGCTATGCTACTGCTCTTCTGCGCTTCTCACTTGAGAAAGGAGAAGAAGCCAAGGTGTATGCCGAAATGAGTGCACTTATAAAAGCCTACTTAGAAGTAGATTTATTAAAGACAATGCTCACAAATCCAGTTGTTACAGCTACACAAAAGTTATCACTACTTTCAACAGCTGCAACGACTCAGGAGGCTTTGTCCATGTCTACGAAGCGATTTCTTGAACTCGTGATCAATAAACAAAGGGAAGATTTCATCATTTTCATTGCACAATCTTATGTTGACGCTTATCGCAAACGCCAACATATAGTTGAAGCATCTTTGACTCTGCCTACTCCGCTAAGCGAAAAGGCATTAGCACATTTGGTAGACGAATTAAAGAAACAGGTGCAAAGAGAGTTTACACTCACTATACAATACGATGAATCCCTTATTGGTGGTTTCATCTTTGAATACGATAGTGTACAACTTGATGCCAGTGTTAAATCCAAGTTATCTCAAATCCAGCGTGACCTTCAAGCATCTTAAGGCACGTTTTTCGGAGAATCTAACAAAACAAATATGCCCAATACAATAAAGCCCAGTGAAGTATCAGATATTCTACTTCAACAGCTTAACAACTTAGAGTCCCAAGTCCAATTCAAGGAGGTTGGCGTTGTCCTCACTATAGGCGACGGCGTGGCACGCGTATATGGCCTTACCAACGTGACAGAAAATGAACTCGTAGAGTTTGAAAATGGCACGATGGGCGTTGCGATGAACTTGGAAGAAGACAATGTAGGTGTTGTGCTTTTCGACTCCTCTGAAGGTATCAAAGAAGGCCAAAGCGTAAAGCGCAGTGGTCGTGTAGCCTCAATTGAAGTTAGTGAAGACATGCTTGGTCGTGTTATTACTCCACTTGGTCAACCTCTTGATGGAGGTATACCAATTGGTGGCGACAAATATCTCATGCCTCTTGACCGAAAGGCACCAGGCGTTATTTATCGTCAACCTGTGGATCACGCCTTGCAAACAGGCATTAAGGCTGTTGACTCTATGATCCCTATTGGTCGCGGTCAGCGTGAACTTATCATCGGCGACCGCCAAACGGGTAAAACGGCTATCGCTATTGACACCATTATTAACCAAAAGGAAAACTTCGAAAAAGGCGATCCTGTTTATTGTATTTATGTCGCCATTGGCCAAAAAGCATCTACTGTTGCCACAATAGTGGAAACATTAAAACAACATGGTGCCATGGCATACACTACAGTAGTATCAGCCACTGCAGCAACAACGGCAGCCATGCAATACTACGCTCCTTTTGCAGGTGCAGCTATTGGCGAGTTCTTCCGAGATCGTGGCAAAAATGCACTTGTCGTTTATGACGATCTGTCAAAACAAGCTGTTGCCTATCGTGAGGTGTCACTCATTCTTCGCCGTCCCTCTGGCCGCGAAGCCTATCCAGGTGACATTTTCTATCTCCACTCTCGCTTATTGGAACGTGCCGCACGTATCAATAATCAAACAGAAATTGCAGAGAAGATGAATGATCTGCCAGATTCTCTGAAAGGAAAGGTTGTGGGCGGAGGTTCTCTCACAGCACTTCCCATCATTGAAACACAAGCAGGAGACGTATCTGCTTATATCCCCACAAATGTGATTTCTATCACTGATGGCCAGATTTATCTTGATACCAACCTCTTCAATAGTGGTAATCGTCCTGCAATTGATGTCGGCATATCTGTTTCTCGTGTTGGTGGTGCAGCACAGATACCTGCAATGAAAAAGGTTGCAGGCACACTAAAAATAGACCAAGCACAATATCGAGAATTAGAAGCTTTCTCCAAATTTGCATCAGACATGGATGCTGTGACCGCTATGACCATTGATCGTGGTCGTAAGAACAACCAGCTTCTTATTCAAGCACAATATAATCCTATGCCTGTAGCTGAACAGATTGCTATTCTCTTTTGTGGGACAAAAGGTTACTTGAAAGATGTTCCTTTGGATTCTGTACGCGATTTCCAAGATCGTTTCTTGCAATTGTTACGTACTAACTACAAAGAGAATGTACTTGATGTCTTAGGTAGCGGTAAGCTCACAGACGAAGTCATGACTTCTTTGCAGAAAGTAGCCGTAGATGTAGCCGCTCAATATAAATAAACGTAAACTTGAAACACCACTTATGCCTTCACTCAAAGAAGTCAAAAACCGCATAGCCTCTGTCAATAGCACTCGTAAAATTACGAGTGCTATGAAGATGGTGTCCTCATCGAAGTTACACAAATCACAGCAGGCCATAGAAAATATGCGTCCCTATGAGGAACGTCTTAACGCTATAATGTCTGCTTATGCTGGAAACATTGATGAAAACTTTCCTTCTCCATTATTGGCACAGAGAGATAAAAAGCGAGTAGCATTGGTGGTTATCACTTCCAACTCCAGTCTCTGTGGCGGTTTCAACAACAATGTTGTTAAGGCTTTTCAGCTTATTAAAGAAAAGTATTCACAAGAAAAAGTAGAGATTGTACGTGTCTATGCTTTCGGTAAAAAGGGCTACGACTCTTTAACAAAGCTCTTTCAAGGAGACCTTCGTAATGAAAGTGAACTTGTAGAACACCCCAGCTATGAGCGAGTGGCGGCTATTGCCCAAGAACTATGTGAGGCTTTTATTGAAAAAGAGATCGATGAGGTAAAACTGTTATTTCACCACTTTCATAGCAATTCAAAACAAGTTTTAACCGAGGAGCGCTTCCTCCCCGTAGAAGTTCAGATAGAAGACTTGGAGATAAAATATGACTACTTGGTAGAACCATCTCCTAAAGTTCTATTGCAGACATTAATACCAAAGTCTTTGAATATCAAACTTTATGCCGCTGTCTTAGATAGTATTGCAAGCGAGCATGCAGCTCGAGTGATAGCCATGCAAACAGCAACGGACAATGCAGATGATTTGCTTCAAGAACTTACACTGACTTATAACAAAACCCGTCAGCAAGCAATCACGACAGAACTTCTTGACCTTGTTGGTGGAAGTATGCAATGATAGTACAAATTCACTATATTCATCCAGGTGGAGAATATGGTGAATTTGCATTTGTGTAGCCAGATAAAATGAAAACAATAAGCACACTGGAGCTTAGTTTATATACCGGGTAATTATTTATTACTGATATTTGCTCTTAAATCCGCACTACTTCTACACTTTCTTTTTCTGCAACTATCTCATGCGAAAAAAGCTTTGGAAAATATCCCTGCTTCGCTATTCTTCGCTATCTTTGCAGGCAAGTTTCAGACATGAAGTAGTGGTATACCCATAGACCATTATTTCACACCCACATTGGAGTTTAATATACTAAAAAAGCAAAGATATGTTTGAATGGTTCGAGTGTAAGATCAAGTACGAAAAAAATCAAGAAGATGGCAGCATAAAAAAGGTTTCAGAGCCTTATCTCGTAGATGCAGTCAGTTTCACCGATGCAGAGAAGCGCATCATTGAAGAAATACAACCTTTTATGACAGGTGAGTTCGAAGTATCTGACATCAAGCGTGCTCGCTATGCAGAACTTTTTGAAACACACGAAGAAAGCGCTGATCGCTTTTTCAAGGCAAAACTGACATTTATCACACTCGACGAAAAAACAGCAAAAGAGAAGAAGACCTCTTCCACCGTTCTCATTCAAGCTGCTGATTTGCGTAAAGCAATTGAACGCTTGGACGAGGGCATGAAATCTTCAATGATGGACTATACTATTTCAGCCATTAGTGAGACTATGTTGATGGATGTTTTCCATTACCAAGAGGAAGCTCCAGAAGGAATGAAGCGTATTGAAAAAACTGAAGAGTAATTACTTATGTCTGTCATTTCTGAACGTTTAGAAGCTATTAAAGCGACACTACCGTCGGACGTCACTTTAGTGGCTGTTTCTAAATACTACCCTCAAGAAGCCGTTGTCACTGCCTATAAGGCAGGACAACGTGTTTTTGGAGAAAGCCGTGCCCAAGAACTGCTCCCCAAATACGAAGCTTTGCCTAAAGACATTTCTTGGCACTTTATAGGTCATTTGCAAGTCAATAAAGTGAAATATATTGCTCCCTTTGTATCGCTTATCCACGCCGTAGACAAAGAGAGTTTGCTTGTTGAAATCAACCGACAAGCAAGTCGTTATCAACGCATGATTCCTTGCCTACTGCAATTACATGTGGCACAAGAGGAAACCAAGTTTGGATTTACTGCTGAAGAATTAGAGAATTTCCTTTCTGATGGCCATTGGAAAGAGCTGAATAACATAAACATCGTAGGACTTATGTGTATGGCTTCTAACACCGATGATATCTCTCGTGTGCGTAACGATTTCCAAAAGGCAAAGGCTTGCTTTGATTACCTCAAAACAAACTACTTCTCAGACAGCGACACCTTTTGCTTACGTTCGTGGGGTATGAGTGGTGACTATCGTATTGCCATTGAAGAAGGTAGTAATATGGTACGTATCGGTTCTGCTATTTTCTCCGAAGATTAAACTTTATCTTCGTGTCAGATGGTTGCCAATTGGCTTTATACGAAATAAAATCTATTCCAACCTCTACATCCTACTCCCCCAAAAGGACTATTTTTTCGGCTTTTATAACTGATTTCATGCAGTATTTTAAGACTTACATGGCTACTCGCTTGCCTAAAAAGCCTTATATTTGCAGTTAGATAAATAGAAACAAAGACGAGAGTGGCCTCCGTCAAGCGAAATACAGTTTCCTCCAGAAGCCCCCTTCCTTGACATCTTTATAAAGACCCCTCCTTTAATTTTACATTCAATGAAGAAATATCTTTGCGCCATCTTAGTTTTCCTCTGCACAGGAGTAGCAGTTACTTCTTGTCAAGAGGAAGATACTTATGCAGAGAAAATCAAGCAACAGCGCAATCAAATCTCCAATTTCTTAAAGAAAGGCACGTTAGTTAAGAGTAGTGACGGCGATACATTGCTCTATGTACCTGGTAACATTCAAGTAATATCTGAGAGCCAATTTTTGGCACAAGACAGCACGACGAATGTGAGTAATAACGAGTATGTTCTTTTTGGAAGTACAGGCATTTATATGCAAATTGTTCGTCAAGGCGTTGGCTCCCGTTTGGCTGAGAATACTACGACAACAATTCTATCTCGGTTCACAGAGTACAACATTTCAGGCGATTCGCTCAGCATGAGTAGCATGTCTTCCATGTACTCCACAGCTCCTGATGTGATGTCCTGTACAAATAGTTATGGTACAATTTCGGGCAACCTGCTTAGTGGCGCACTCTACAACTTGTTAGCCTCAAGTTCAACAAGTGTACCCACTGGCTGGCTAAAGCCTTTGGAGTATGTCTATATTGGTCGTGCAACGACTCCCGAACAAGAGATCTCTAAAGTACGTCTCATAGTTCCCAGTACAAGTGGCCATGGCCGTGCACAAAATCTCTACTACGCCAGTTTTTACGAGATTACTTATCAACGCGCACGTAGTTGATAAATAGTTTATTTACAATTTCAGAATATGAACGTTGCACTCATTGGTGCTGGTAATGTAGCGACTCATTTAGGATTGGCTCTTCAGAAAGTGAACATTTCAATATGTGGTGTTTACAGTCGTAAAAAAAGTTCTGCTACAACCCTTTCTGCCCAACTTTCGTGTTTTGGAACAACGCATCTTGATGCTCTGCCACAAGCAGATATATACTTCTTGGCCATCTCGGACGATGCTATCATAGATATTGCAAGACAACTTACAAGGCTTTTTCCCACCGCAACACTTGTGCATACTGCAGGAAGCGTACCACTCAAAGCACTCAGCAACATACACCACCCCGCTGGGGTATTATACCCCCTACAAACATTCTCAAAAGAGAGAATGATAGACTTTTCAGAGGTCCCCCTCTTCATAGAAGCAACTGACAATCCAACAGAAGAAAAGTTGCTCGACATAGCGCATCGCCTTTCTAAAAATGTTGCCATACTACCAAGTGATAAGCGTCAGTTGTTGCACCTTGCAGCTGTTTTCGCCTGTAATTTTGTCAATCACTGCTATGCCTTAGCCGAAGATGCCTTAGCCAATAGTGGAGTTCATATTGAAGCACTCTTGCCACTCATCCAAGAAACCGCACGAAAGGTGCATGAACTATCACCCTGCACAGCCCAAACAGGGCCAGCCGTGCGCTGGGATAAAAGTGTAATGGCTAAGCATGAAGATTTACTTAAAACATCGCCAGCCATACAAGAAATTTATCGCATGATGAGTCACAGTATTCATCAAACAGCATTGCGCCACGCAAAAAATCCAAAACAAAGAAATGATTAACTACGATTTAGCGACAATAAAAGGCTTGGTTTTCGATGTGGATGGAGTGTTGAGCCTCTCTACTATCCCCTTAATCGGAGAAGATGGCATTCCTAATCGTACAGCAAACATTAAAGATGGCTATGCACTGCAATTAGCTGTAAAAAGAGGGCTTCATGTAGCCATTATCACAGGGGGAAACACACCTGCAGTTGCCAAACGTTATGCAGCTTTAGGAATTCCTCATATCTTTAGTAGCATTTCTCTCAAACTTCCTTGCTTTCAGGACTGGTTAAAAACAGTCAATTTATGTGCTGAAGAAGTTTTATATATGGGCGATGATATCCCCGATTATGAAGTGATGACATATTGTGGTTGTCCTTGTGCTCCTAAAGATGCTGCTCCCGAAATTAAAAGTATTGCAACATACATTAGTCCTATTGCTGGAGGCATGGGATGTGTACGTGATGTCATTGAACAGGTACTTAAAGCGCAAAACCTTTGGATGAACGATGCTAAAGCCTTTGGATGGTAAACATAGATCTATTTCCTATCATACAAAACAATAAAAGAATATATCTATAATGTTAGATAACTTACAAAAATACACTATCATACTTGCCAGTAATTCCCCACGTCGCCGTGAGCTCTTAGTGCGAATGGGAATAGACTTCAAAGTACGCCCGTTAGTGGGTATGGAAGAAACATTTCCAAAAATTCTGAAAGGCGAAGAAATTGTCAAACATATCGCTAAAGAGAAAGCAGAAGCCTATCTATCTGTCATGGAAGCACCTAATGAACTCATCATAGCTGCCGACACTTTGGTATTCTTAGAGGATGAAATTTTAGGAAAACCCAGTAATTATCACGAGGCCAAGGCTATGCTCGAAAAATTAAGTGGTCGCACCCATCAGGTGATAACAGGCGTTTGCGTCATGACGAAAGAGAAGGTTGAAGTCTTCTCTGAAACAACGCACGTGCGTTTCTCTCTCCTTAGCGATGATGAGATTGATTATTACATCAAACAATACCTCCCCTTTGACAAGGCGGGAGGCTATGGTATACAAGAGTGGATTGGCTATATTGCAGTAGATCAATTCAATGGTTCCTACTTTAACGTGATGGGACTTCCCACACAAACACTTTACAAAATTCTCAAGACATTCTAACGTCTTACTTATTCCTTGTGATATATGACAGCCAGACTTCCTTTTACGCTAAGCTTATGTGCTTTGATTGCAACATCTGCTTGCACACGAGACGAGAGTGAATATCTTTCAACTTTACCTACTTTTTCTGGGTTTAAGGTGGAGAATTTAACGCATACCAATTCTAAATACTTCTACAAAGGAGACCAAATTCGTGTTACTGCTATTCAAGCACAAAAAGGTAGTCGTCTCTATGAAGCCACTTATACATGGAGCTTTGCTCCAAGTAGTTCCAATAGCACTAAGAGGGTCTACTACGATAAGGAAAACGCTGACCCCTCTTGGACATTCACTGTGGATAGCCTTGCAACCAGCACCCTTTTACTAACAGCCGAATATAAAGCATCTGGCACTGGTGTGGCCAAGCCATCTTCTGTCACAACAACAGATGGAAGTACCGCCAACTATTTAGCAAGCACACTCTACTCACGCATTACCCTACAACGTGCTTTTACAGTCCTCTCCAACTAACAACACCACTTATCAATGCCTTATTGCCGACTGCGGAGGCACAAAAACAGATTGGTGTTTATTATCTCTAAATGGCGAAGCTTTCCGTTTCAAAACGGAAGGCTTTAACGTTTCCCTGCGCCCTGTAGAGGAGTTCTACCAGTTTATTTTAGAGAACTTATCGCCTTTTCTATCCCAATTGCAATCTTTGCAGGAAGTTCATTTCTATGGAGCAGGATGTACGGAAAGTATTATTCCGAAAGTAGAACAAGTTTTTCAGAAGCTTTTTCTCAGCGCACACTCGCATATTTACTCAGACTTGCTGGGAGCGGCTCGTGCCTTATGTGGCAATAAGCGAGGAATTGCAGTTATTTTAGGCACAGGTTCTAATAGTTGTCTCTTCGATGGAGAGAAAATCATACGTTCTATCTCTCCTCTCGGCTATATATTGGGTGATGAAGGCAGTGGGGCTGTCTTAGGACGCAGACTTTTATCTGACATATTCAAAGGCCTACTCCCTTCTGATGTCACTAAGCTTTTTCACTCAGAATATGCTTTATCACAGGCAGAACTTATACAACATGTATATCGTGAAAGTAGTGCCAATCATTATATGGCATCCTTTGTGCCTTTCTTAGGAAAGCACAAGGAGCATCCAGCCATCCAACAACTTCTACAAGAAGAATTCAATCGTTTCTTTGATCGCAACATTCTCCCCTATTCTTGTTCAGAAGAACCAATCTCTTTTGTTGGTGGTGTCGCCAATGCCTTTCGCGAGATAATCATTAGTATCGCTGAAGAAAAAGGACTTATCACACAAAACTTCTTAGCGAGTCCTATTGATGGCTTGGTTCTTTATCACAGTAAACTACTGTAAAACTTTATTGTGCTAATTATTTTTGCTCTTTAATCTTGTTAGAATATAAAAAGCCAGCTTCTATGAAAACATAGAAGCTGGCTTTTATAGAAAATGCAAAGATTAAACCTCTGCGAGCTTACCATCAGAGCCAAGTACATTCACAATCTTGTGCTTGTAGAGTTCCTCCATCAAGCTACGAGCTGGACCGCAGTACTTACGTGGGTCGAATTCTCCAGGAGTTTCTGTAAACACCTTACGAACAGCTGCTGTGAAAGCAAGACGAGAGTCAGAGTCGATGTTAATCTTACAAACAGCACTTGCGCTGGCCTTGCGGAGCTGTTCTTCAGGAATACCAACAGCATCTGGCAACTTACCACCATTCTCATTGATGATCTTAACATACTCTTGTGGCACAGAAGAAGCACCATGAAGCACGATGGGGAAACCTGGAAGCTTCTCCATAATGGCATCAAGAATGTCGAAAGCCAAAGGAGGAGGTACGAGGAGACCTGTCTTTGGGTCACGGGTACATTGCTCTGGAGTGAACTTGTAAGCACCATGTGATGTACCAATAGAAATAGCCAAGCTATCGCAACCAGTCTTTGTCACGAAGTCGATTACTTCTTCTGGCTTTGTGTAGTGAGAAACCTCAGCAACAACATCATCTTCCACACCAGCCAAGACACCAAGTTCACCTTCTACTGTTACATCGAACTGGTGAGCGTATTCTACCACCTTCTTTGTGAGAGCAACGTTCTCATCATAAGGAAGGTGTGAACCATCAATCATAACAGAAGAGAAGCCACTGTCGATACAGCTCTTACATGTCTCGAAAGAGTCACCATGATCGAGGTGAAGTACAATTTCAGGAGCCTTGCAACCAAGTTCTTTTGCATAGGCTACTGCACCTTGAGCAAGATAGCGCAACAATGTTTCATTAGCGTAGCTACGAGCACCCTTAGAAACTTGAAGGATTACTGGAGATTTTGTTTCTGAAGCAGCCTTAATAATAGCCTGCAACTGCTCCATGTTATTGAAGTTGAAAGCGGGGATAGCGTAACCACCCTTGACAGCTCGGCTGAACATCTCACGAGAGTTCACCAAACCCAATTCTTTGTAACTAATCATATTGAATTGTATTTATATTAGTGGAGTAATTCCTATGCAAATATACTATTTTTGCGCCATACAGCCAGCATAGCAGAGTGAATAAAGAGGGCTTATTCTCTATTTATTTAGTTATTTTACAGTCTTATTAAATAGAGAAGTCTTCTTCAGACAGAAAGTTTTGAACAGTGTTCATTTCCATAAAACTGGTACTCTGTTCTTTGCGCTGACTACCAAGGTAGCAAATACGATCTGTTGTAGAAAGCATTTTATCCTTGATCAATCGCTTGAGAGCCGCCAAAAGGAAAGAGTGGCCAAAACTCTTAATTGGCATATGGAAAGCATGAACACCATAGCAAAGAGCAAGATGCTTCACCGTCTTTGCCTTATAGCAGATAGCTAAAGCTGTATTTTCACTACGATAAGAAGCCACATAGCGAGCGGTGCGCCCTGTAAAACTATCAATAATGATGGCACGCAAATTCATTGTCTTTGTGGCATCAACAGCCTCCTTTGCAAAAAATTCCGTAATGCTTGGATTGGCTGGCAAAGGAATGTTGACTTTCTCAATTCCTTCAAAAGTATCATGCTCAGCTTGCCAAGCAATAGAAGCCATTGTCTCTACTGCTTTTACTGGATAATCTCCATAAGCAGTTTCACCACTCAACATCAAGGCATCAGTACGACTATAAACGGCATTTGCAATGTCGGTCACCTCGGTTCGGGTAGGACGAGGGTTTTTAATCATACTTTGCAACATTTGTGTGGCTACAATCACAGGCTTATGCGCACGAATACATTTATCAATGATGCGACGCTGTATGCCTGGAATAAGCTGTTCAGGAACTTCGATACCCAAGTCGCCACGTGCTACCATTATACCATCAGCCGCCTCAATGATTTCATCTATATTATCTACTCCTTCTTGATTTTCAATTTTAGCTACAATATGGATATCACTATTGTGAGCACGAAGAATTTCACGTACAGCTTCTACATCTGCACGAGAGCGCACGAAAGAGTGGGCAATAAAATCAACATCATAATCTATGGCAAATTCGATATTTGCACGGTCTTTCTCTGTCAAAGCAGGCAATTTGATATGAGCACCGGGGACATTCACACTCTTGCGTGAACCCATCACAGCATCATTTTCAACTTCACAAATGAGTGCTTCTTTATCTTTTGCGAGCACTATTAGCCCTAAATCACCATCGTCAATGAGGATTTTTGAGCCAACAGTTAAATCCTTTACGAAGTCGGGATAGGATACTGCTATCAAATCGTGCGTAGTTTCTATATCGGGATTTCCCATCACACGAACCTTTTCTCCCTTTTTGTAAGGAATAGGAGTGGCACTCTTCGTTGTACGTACTTCAGGGCCTTTTGTATCTACTAAGATAGCGATACGACTGGATACTTGGCGAACGTTATCAATAACCTTTCGCATGCCATCGGGGTCTTGGTGAGCTGTATTAAGGCGCACCACATTCATACCTGCATCAAAGAGCTGTTGGAGCATCGGAATATCGCAACGAGCATCAGATATGGTTGCTACAATCTTTGTTTTCTTATACACGAGAGTATTTTCTTATTATAAGTCCTACTATGTTTCTATTTATACTTTTCTAAAAGGGAAGCGGTTCATTGCCATTGGGAAGGGGTGGCATGGTACTAAACGCTCCATTAAGATTGTCTATATCCACTGGAGGCATTTCGCTTTGAATGTGCATACGTTTACCCAACGCTTCTCCCTCCTCGCCCAATAATGGCGCAGATATTTCTTCATCCAAATTTTGAAAGCGCACAAACTGTCCTTTGAAAGTCAGAAGTACATCGCCAACAGCACCGCTACGGTGCTTCGCTATAATAATTTCTGCCTTACCACGCAAATCACGGCCATTTTGATCTTGATACTGTTTATAGTATTCTGGACGATGAATAAAAAGCACCATGTCAGCGTCTTGCTCAATAGAGCCTGATTCACGAAGGTCACTCAACTGTGGACGGTTGTTTGCTGTATTTTCACTATTAACACGGCTTTCCACACCACGATTCAATTGCGAAAGGGCAAGTATGGGAATGTTTAGTTCCTTTGCCAATCCTTTCAAGGAGCGACTAATGATAGCCACTTCTTCTTGGCGACTATGAAAGTTCATACCAGCAGCATTCATCAACTGCAAGTAGTCAATCATTATTATTTCCACATTATGTTCTCGCACAAGACGCCGTGCCTTTGTACGTAACTCAAATACTGAGAGATTGGGCGTATCGTCCACATAAAGCGGTGCGTTGAATAGCCCTTGTATCTTTGCGTCTAACTGTTGCCACTCAAAGGGTGCAAGCTGGCCATTCTTTATCTTTTCACCTGTTATTTCACAGGCATTAGAAATGAGACGATTTACCACCTCGACATTGGACATTTCTAAGGAAAAAAATGCAGTAGGAATATGGCTATCCACAGCCATATTCTTGGCCATACTCAAGGCAAAAGCCGATTTTCCCATTGCTGGGCGAGCGGCCAAGATTACCAAAGTTGCTTCTTGCCATCCACTCGTTATCTTATCTAAGTCCGTATATCCTGAAGGAACTCCACTTAAACCACCAGTATTCTGTGCAGCCTTAATAATTTTATCATAGGCTTGACGCAATACTTCGTCTATCTGCACATAGTCCTTTTTGACGTTTTGTTGCGTGAGTTGAAAGAGTTTTCCTTCGGCTTCTTGCATCAACTCGTCAATATCTTGTGTTGCATCAAATGCTTTTGTTTGTAGATTACTCGAATAAGTAATCAACTGGCGAGCACGTGACTTATCGGCAATAATACCTGCATGGTATTCAATATGTGCAGAACTCTGCACCATAGCACAAAGCTCATCAACATAGACAATTCCTCCAGCATCTTCTAATTCCCCTGTACGTTGCAACTGCTCTATAACGGTCAGTTCATCAACTGGCTTTTGTTCTATATTAAGTTGGCGTACTGCATTGAAGATGAGTTCATGACGATGGTCATAAAAGCTTTCAGGGCTCAATGTTTCTGAGATGAGAGAATAAGCATCTTGCTCAATCATCACAGCTCCCAATACAGCCTTCTCTAAATCTATCGCCTGTGGTTGCAAGTGCCCAAACTCATCCATTGCAGGTGCAGTAGATGTTGTATTGGGTTTCTTCTTCTTACTTACTTTTGTTGTAGTAGTCATGTCTTCACTTTATCAATTCGTAGCAACCAATATCAGGTTTATTATCTCGTGCCCGTCCTTGCCGATCTGTTGGATATTGTAGTCCTATTGTTACGTCTCCCCCATCAACGGCTTGCGAACTCTCCGAAAGGGTAAAGTTAAACAACAATTTCTCAAGGTCAAAAGATGGAGCAAAGTTTTTCTCACGGGTCACAACCGCCTTGTCATTCTCCCAAAGGCTATTGACGATGTGACTTCCATCTTCTACCTCTTTGGTATTTAACAAACAATTCTGATAAAGATAATTGAATGTTACGCTTTTATCTTCAGAAAATTCCGCTTGTATCTCATCCGTAGAATAACCCGTAATAAGCGTATTGCGAAACGTAGCAGATAAAAGAGGATAAGTTGTTGCACCATGAACATTACTGTACTTTAATGCAACTCCTCTGTTAGCTGAGAACGGGTAGAAGTTTGCTATCGTAGTTTGTACAAACTCATTGTCACCGCCAAGAATCGCTACACAATGGCCTCCTGCATTTGTGATTTGACTGTTTCCCACGAACACTTTGCTCATGGTCAGCGAAAGGGCGTCTCCACTCACATTGTGCACAATGCTGTTTTCTAATCGTAATTTCTCTTGAGTTATTGAACCAGAGTCTACACGCAAGCCAAACTCTCCACTATGAATATCACAGAAATTGAGATGATTGCCATAACTATTACCAGCAATAACAATGCCTCCCCATTGAGCCAGGATACGATCATAAGGCTGTCCAGCGAACATATTTCCTAAACGATCGCCACGGAAAAGTACAGGGCTATCGGCAGAACCAACAGCAACCAATCTTCCGCGCACAATAAGTCGAGCAGTCGGATGAAAATACAAACGAGTGCCTGCATTGAGCGTCAAGGTTGCACCTTCAGCCACCACCAAGCTGTCATAAATTTGATAGGGACGAGTGGTTAAAAGCGTTTTATCACTTGTTATCACTTCTCCTTTCAATTTATACACACTCTGAGCATCAGCCTCTAAGGTCACAAACTGCTGTATGCCAGCTTCAGTCACAAAGACCAACCGGTCCGAGATTTCCTCTGGAGCGTCTTTGTTCGTGTCTGTTGCGTTTGCAAAAAGAAAAACCCGAAGACTATCCTCTGCACCTATTTCAATTCCTGCAATGCTTGTTGAATGAACACTGCTTCCATCCACATTCACGTAGAAAGGAGAATTTGCTCCTTTTTCTAAGTAAACTTGAGAAATGCGAATAGCCTGCGCATTCTTATTGTAAACCATAAACGAATAAGTATTCGTAGCTTGGCCTGCAATAATCGTGTCCAAATCTACCTTTTCTTCAGCAAAGAAAAGGCGGGCGGAAGCGTCCGTAGTGTACTCATCGTCTCGCAAGCAAGAGATAAGTCCAACAGCACACAATGCTACCCCCAAAAGTTGAAGCAGGAACTTCATGATTGTTCGTAATTGTTTTATAAATAGATGGAGAGCAGTGACGAAATAATTTCGCCACTGCTATACTAACGAAAAGTTTTCGTTAATCTTGTCCTATATGCACCAAAAGGTCTAATAAATGTTCCCACACCATTTGCACAGTTGGGATAAGCAAACGTTCGTCTGGAGAGTGTACTCCACGGAGGGTTGGGCCAAAGCTGACCATATCAATATCAGGATATTTCTCGCTCAACAGTCCACACTCTAACCCAGCATGAATGCCTAAGACTTGAGGTTCTTTATCAAATACTCGTTTATAGCTTTCTACAGCTGTCTTCAATAATGGACTTGAGGGACTCAATTTCCAACCAGGATAGCCATCTGCTGTTTTGCAAGTTGCACCTCCCAGTTCAAAGGCTGCACGTACAATAGCACTCATGTTCTTTCGGGCACTCAAAAGCGAACTGCGCTGACTTGTAATCACTCGCACCACACCATTTTGTTTACGAATGCTGGCAAGATTGGAAGAAGTCTGTACAAAGCCATCCATGTCTTGATCCATCTCAAAAACGCCATTGTGTACAACACGCAACGACTTCACCATTCGCACCGCACTCGCTTGTTCCATCACAGTAGTCTGCGCTTCCACAGTCTCCATCGTTGCTTCCAAATTAGGTTCTGTTTGTGAAAATTCTTCACGTACCTCAGCTACAAGAACGTTCAAATCAGCACACACTTGCTCTTTAACACTAACTGGAACGCAACAGATAGCATAGCCGTCACGTGGAATAGCATTATGCAAACCACCACTTTGAATGTCGGCAATACGGAGTCCGTGCTTTGCCATTTGATTCTCTAAGAAACGAAGCAAAATTTTATTGGCATTAGCACGGCGATCCTTGATATTATCACCACTATGTCCACCCGTAAGCCCTTTTACTTGCACCTTAAAGAAATAAGAGTCAGCTGGTGCTGCTTCTTCCACAAAAGGATATTCTGCTTCTGTTCCTGCGCCACCAGCACAGCTAATAAAAATTTGCCCTTCATCTTCCGAGTCGAGGTTAATGAGATACTTACCTGTCATGAAGCCCGGTTTCATCTCCATAGCACCAGTCAGACCTGTTTCTTCATCAATCGTAAAGACGCATTCAAGTGGGCCATGCGCAATATCGGTACTCTTCAAAAGTGCCATTTCCATAGCCACTCCAATACCATCGTCTGCTCCAAGCGTTGTGCCTTTAGCTTTTAACCACTCACCATCAATGTAAGTTTCGATAGGATCAGTTTCAAAGTTAAAGTCCAAGCCAGCCACTTTTTCGCAGACCATATCAACATGGCTCTGCAAAATAACCATGGGCAGATGTTCATATCCTGATGTAGCTGGTTTGCGAATGATAACATTTCCCACATGGTCCACTTGGGTTTCTAATCCCAAGTCTTCACCAAACTTTTTGAGGAAAGCAACAATTTTTTCCTCTTTCTTTGAAGGCCGAGGCACTTTATTGATTTCTGCAAAGCAGTCGAACACTACTTTAGGTTCTAAAGCAACGGAATTCATATCTCTATTCTATCTAAGAAAAGAAGTCTTTTCGCCTTGCAAATAGGCAAATGCGACACAAGAACCTCCTCCCGTACGTTAATAAATCATATAATTCAAAGTAAGAGTGCGCATCATGCAAATTTTACTCCTATCTTTGCACTACAAATTTAGAAATAATGTTTGAGACATTCCTCATTATACTCCTAATAATTGCTATCGCAGTTCTACTATTAAGCATCCGGCTCTTATTTGGTCGCTCTTTTATCAGCACACATGTCCATGACAACAAGGCACTCCAGCAGAAAGGTGTCGGATGCGCTAAAGAACAAGCACGCAATGCTTTCAACGAAAATCCCTATCGTGTTAGCGAGAAACGCTCGACACGCTAATATTTTATCATCTTTTATGAAGAAAACTCTTTTCATTGCCTTTGCCTTTGCTTTTGTCCTCACATCTTGTAACAAGAAAGAGGCTTCTACGGTAAAATCTAATGGCCTTACACACGCCAAAGAAAGCAATACTTCTACTGGTGCTGTAGCTTATGTTGAAGTCGATAGTATCACCACACAATACACCTTCAGCAAAGAGCAAAACGAAATTCTCCAACGTCAACAAGAGCAATATCGTGCCACATTAGAGCAGAAGCAAAAGCAACTTCAAGCTGCTTATCAAACGATGCAACAAAAAGCACAAAGCGGTGGCTTCACCTCGCAAGCGCAAATGGAGCAAGCTCAAGCCAGCCTGGCAAAGCAGCAACAAGCAGCCGAAAAACTTCAAGCGCAATATGCTCAAGCCATGGCCGAGAAGACCACAGCTTATCAGAACGCACTTCGTGACTCTCTCAACCACTTTTTAGCCGACTACAACAAGGACAAGAAATTCAGCATCATCCTTGCAAAACAAGGCGACAATGTGCTTTATGCCGATAAATCTCTCGACATCACAGCGGAAGTGATTGCAGGGCTCAACAAACGCTACAAGAAATAACTATCCATCCGTTTCAAGATTTCAACAGAAATCTGTTTGGAGGAGTCGCTTCCACATAATTTTATGGAAGAGAAAAGGAGAAACTTCAGCACTGAAGTTTCTCCTTTTTGGTGACTATTACAGATTTATCTCTTGAATTCCAAATAAAAATACTCACCCAATCAGTTTGATTGAGCGAGTATTATCTTTGAAATTTTCTAAGAAGCTTATGCCTCTGCAGTTTCTTCTGCAGTTTCTACAACAGCTTCTTCTGCAACTTCAGCAACGAGCGCAGCTTCTGCTTCTGCCTTTGCAGCAGCTTCAGCAGCCTTCTTCTCAGCTACCTTCTTTGCAATCTCTTCGTTTTGTTTCTTTTCTTCTGCAAGACGAGCCTCAGCTAAAGCCTTTTTTTCTGCAATAGTTTTAGAAGCAGTGGCTTCAACTTTTTGAGTCCTTTCCTTCTTCCATGCCTCAAACTTGCTTTGAGCTACTGCGGCATCGAAAGCACCCTTACGAACACCACCATTGAGGTGCTTCATAAGCATAACGCCTTCATCGGAAAGAATGTTGCGAACAGTGTCTGTAGGCTGGGCACCTGTTTCAACCCAGTAGAGAGCGCGTTCAAAATTCAAATCTACTGTGGCAGGATTGGTATTAGGGTTGTAAGTACCAATCTTTTCAGTAAACTTACCATCACGTGGTGCACGAGCGTCAGCGATAACGATGCTGTAGAAAGCATAATCCTTACGGCCATGACGCTGCAATCTGATCTTAGTTGCCATTTTGTATAACTGTAATTAGGTTTGAATAAACGCAGTTATCCCGTAACTGCTTGGCAAAGGTACAACTTTTTCTTTGGTTATCAAAGTGATTTTCTATTTTATTGCGCCTTAAAACCCCATGCTCAAAATCTTTCCAGCATTTAGTCCTCAGAAGAAGTCCAATTAGTGGAATCCCAAACTCTTTTTCCTTGTGAAGGGCCATAAGCCGGTTTTCTACTCACTTCATCATTGAGCGACATTGCAACTAACTGTGTATTCAATATAACCTCTATTGTTTGAGGAGATTTATAGCTTTTCTTATCCATCTTCATCGTTGCAACCATTTATTTGAATTGGTTATATAGATACCTCGTAAGTTTGTTTTTACCCTTCTACCTAAAAGGTCGTAACACGCAGGTCTATTTTTATTTTTTTCTTTTATCAGAATGGGATCAATCCCTGTGATATTTTCACCCTCTAAATAGAAACCCGGAGAGGCCAATCCCACGCTTTTAGGCAACACTAAGTAGGCACGATTTTTGGGTATCTCAAATACATCACCCTCATCTGCTCCCCAAAAGAAGCCAAAGCGTGTGTCGTCATTGCTATAGGTGAGTTTATAATACAGGTTATCACCAGTTTCTTTCACTATTGTGCCATCTAAGAGTTGTCCATGCAACAGATTATTTTCTCTTGCAACCAACCCCTCTTCAGTGGTAGGCAACAAAGAGAAAAGGCCTGCTTTTGCTTCAGACACACTTTGTATTAACAGCGGTGTGCGAGCAGGCACAACGCTCCCAGCAGGATATTCATAAGGTGTTTCTAAAGCAACTGGAGCTATCTCATTCTTCGCAATCACAGAGCTTCCTTTCAGCCCTTCGGGCATAATGTAAGTAGCGTCTGTAAAATAGGTAGCATATCCTACATTTTGCACTGTAAGGTGCTGAACGGCACTTTGTCCTAATACTTCGACATTTGCTTGCGCCACATCATCAGTAAGCACGAACCCTTCGTTTGCTATATATGATACGGCTTGCTGAGTTGTAGTATTAACAAGACGGGTCTCTTCTCCTTTCTCGCGTAAAAACCAAAATGAAGCTCCTTGACTTGCATCCTTGACGAAAGTCAACTTTCCATTCACAATGCTCAAGTATTCTTTCTGCTCATTCAATAACAAAAGATTTTCTCCGCTTTGCACTTTCTTCAAGGAAGCAACTTCTCTGTTTCTATTAGCAAATAACGTACCTTTAGCAAAAGGTAAATCTGCCACAGCATTTAATCCATTTACTGTTTTTCCAAGCGCAATCCCTGCTTCTGAAGCATAAAGCACAATGCGCTCCCCTACTCCTTTTTTTGTATAAGCAAAAGGAGACCCTTCTTTTATATATAAACAAGGCACTGGGTTTGTTGCGTCCTTAGGGTTTAGATTTGTCACTGTGTTAGGCCAGAACACCTTGTTTGTCCAATTAAAAACAAGGTATCTATTACTTGTGGAAGGACGATAAAGATAAGGAGTGCCGTCTTTGCTACCATAAGCAAAATAAGTTGTTGTTATTGTTGTATTTGCATCCAACACTAAATTATTGCTTTTATCACGCAACAACTGATTATTGTCTGTCCATAATTGATAGACCAACACCCCCTCATGCACAACACCTTTTAGGTGAAAACGCAAAACGTTTCCTTTGTCTTCAAGCAGCAGTTTCCCCTCTTTCATTGTAGCCGTTTGAGAGGCTCTTCCTTCCACTTTAGATTTATTAGAAGGAATGCCTTTCTCTGTTGTTGCGACATAAGCTGTTGAACCTGCATCATAGGCAAGTATATATTCTGCATCAGCGACAAACTGACTAACATCTGTCACTTTTACAAAAACTTCCTGTGCTTGCACGCTTAAGGAGAGCATAAATAGTAACGCTATGCTCAAAGCGGTTTTCCTGAAACTTAAGAGCTTATACATAGTTAAATCACATGATATTGCTTTGCAAATATAGCATCTTCCTTTCTGATACAGAAACAATTCCACGAAGATTTTTCAGTTTTCCACCTTTTTGTTAGAAAAAAGCAACACACGAGGTGCTGTACAAATATCCTTTTCGCTTTGAAAAACTAAGCGCCCTGCAGTTAATACAGATGCGCTAAATAGTTGCGTGCGCATGACGCAATTTCTCCAAGGCTTGGATTTTTTACGGGAAGCGCAGGAAGAATTTGCGGGAAGCGCAAGTTGTTGAAGCGCTTCAAGCAAAAGTTGACACAGAGCTCTTTCTCTGATGAAGGCCCAACTTCTAAAATCTCAACTGGTTTCTTTCTGTGCTCAAATGTAACACTATATGCTATTCTTTATCGCATAGGATGACAAAGAGATACTTCTTTTTTAACATAGGGCATAATGCTTTCAATTTGTCTTTGGCACATATATTGCTTTATAATTTGTAGACTTATTATTCATAGTCGCCTATTTATATTGTAATCACGAATGACAGACAATTATACTCCCCCCATAACTCCTCGCTTTTCGCAAATTCTTCGGCAAAGCAAAGAAGTGGCTTATCGACATCATGCTACCAGTATTGAACCCATTCATTTACTCTTAGCCATGCTTAAAGACAAACAGAACAAGGCCACAGCCGCACTGGAAAAGCTACACATTTCACCCAGCATACTGGAACAAGAGATTGAACAACATTTTCACACACCCAATAACGACATCGCTGAAAAAGACTTACCTATGAACGAAGCAACCTACCGCATCGTTCAACTTTCTTTTCTTGAGGCCAAACGCGAAAAAGTGGCCGCAGGTGAAGATCATCTGCTGTTGGCTTTGCTCAAAGACGAAGCTAACGAAGGTCGCATGATATTGGAACGTGAAAACATTACTTATGATAAGATGGTTTCTGCAATGAACGAACGAAACAATCCTCAGAACGCCTATAACTTCCCTTCAAATGACGAAGCTGAATTTAATCCAAAGGAGAAAAAAGGCACTGCTCAAAACACAGGAAAAGGCGACAAGCCACAAAGCGACACACCCACGATTGATGCCTATGGTAGCGACCTCACAAAAGCAGCAGAAGACAACTTATTGGATCCTATCGTAGGCCGCAAAAAAGAGATGGAACGTATGGCACAAATTCTGAGCCGTCGCAAAAAAAACAATCCAGTACTCATCGGTGAGCCTGGAGTTGGTAAAAGTGCTTTGGCCGAAGGGTTGGCACAGCTCATTGCACAGCGTAAAGTAGTACGTTCACTATTGGACAAGCGTATCATTTCTATCAGTATGTCAAGTCTTGTGGCTGGCACACAATTTCGTGGACAGTTTGAAGAACGTTTGCGCCAATTGATAGAAGAATTGCAACGCCATCCTGAAATCATCCTCTTTATTGATGAAATTCATACAATCATCGGAGCAGGAAGTGCTCCGGGGAGTTTGGATGCTGCCAATATATTAAAGCCTGCTTTGGCACGAGGCGAAATCCAATGTATTGGTGCTACTACGCTCGATGAGTATCGCAAAAGCATTGAGAAGGACGGCGCATTGGAACGTCGTTTCCAAAAGATAATTCTTGAGCCTACAACTCCAAAGGAGACACTTCAGATTTTAGAGAACCTGAAGGACCGATATGAGGAGCATCATGGTGTGACTTATACGGATGAGGCCCTTTCCGCTTGCGTAGCACTCACAGAAAGATATATCACCGATCGGAGCTTCCCAGACAAAGCTGTGGACGCCTTGGACGAAGCAGGTAGTCGCAAACACATTTTGGCTGGTGGTGAAATACCCCAAGACATCGTGGAATTAGAGGAAACTATAGCTCGCTTAAAACAAGAGAAAGTGGACGCAGCTTTAGTACAAGACTACGAAAAAGCCGCAGCACTGCGTGATCAAGCACTTCAAGTGACATCCGAATTGAACATTAAGCTAAAGGCTTGGAAAGAGAGCGTTTCCAAGCAACGGGAAATTGTCGACAAAGAAGATATTGCAGAGGTTGTAGCCATGATGAGTGGTGTTCCACTTCAGAAAGTGGCTAACGAGGAAAGCATCCAGCTCCGTGGCTTGCGCACCGCTTTAGAGAACAAAGTCATCGCTCAGGATAAAGCGATTGAAAAAGTGGTACGTGCCATCACACGCAATCGCTTAGGCCTAAAAGATCCCAATCGTCCTATCGGAACATTTATGTTCGTTGGCCCCACGGGAGTGGGTAAAACTCACTTGGTGAAGACGCTTTCCGAATTTATGTTCGGCACTAAAGACTCGCTCATCCGTATTGATATGAGCGAGTATAGCGAGAAGTTTAACACAAGCCGTCTCATTGGTGCACCTCCCGGATATGTTGGATACGATGAAGGTGGTCAGCTTACGGAACGTGTGCGCCGTCACCCTTACTCCGTTGTATTACTTGACGAGATTGAGAAAGCACATCCTGATGTGTTTAACATGTTGCTTCAAGTGATGGATGAAGGGCGTATGACTGATGGTAATGGCACTACCGTCGATTTTCGCAACACTATCATCATCATGACCTCCAATACTGGTACGCGACAACTGAAAGAATTTGGCAAAGGTGTTGGTTTCAGTTCTTCTGCATCCCTTTCAGGACAGATGGCCGAAGGCATTGTACAGAAAGCCTTAGCTCGACAATTTGCCCCAGAATTCTTGAACCGATTGGACGATATCATCATGTTTCAACCCTTGACGAAAGAGAGTGCAACACAAATTTTGGAGCTTGAACTACAAACGCTATCGCATCGTTTAGAGAAGCTCAATTATGCCCTCAGTCTCTCTGCCGAAGCAAAGGCGTTTCTCGTAGAGAAAGGGTTCGATGCCCAATATGGCGCACGCTCCCTCAAACGCGCATTACAAGTCAACGTAGAAGATTTATTAGCAGATGCCATGATGGAGGAGAAACTTTCCACAGAGATTTGCATTGATCGTGAAGGCGATAAGCTTGTTATTCGTTAAAGTCTACACAAGTCAAAGCCATGGGAAAGAGGCAAGAGACAATTTATCATCGTCTCTTGCCTCTTTTCTCTTGTTTATATTGAACGAAACCTTTAATTTTGTAGAAGAAAATCCCAATACACATATGTATAGAAGTAACAACTGCGGAGAACTCCGCATCGCACACGTTGGCCAAGAAGTGACTTTGGCTGGTTGGGTGCAACGCACACGCAAAATGGGTGCTATGACGTTCGTTGATTTGCGAGATCGTTATGGTATCACACAATTGGTTTTCAACGAAGAAAATCATGCCCTCGTGGAGCAAGCCAATAAGCTGGGGCGTGAATTTGTGATTCAAATCACAGGTATTGTTAACGAGCGCTATAGCAAGAACAGTGCAATGCCTACAGGCGACATTGAGGTATTGGTCTCTACGCTTGTTGTGCTTAACGAATCGCTAACCCCTCCTTTTACTATAGAGGATAACACAGATGGTGGTGATGATTTGCGCATGAAGTATCGCTATCTCGACTTGCGTCGCAATACGGTACGTCGCAACATGGAGTTACGTCATCAAATGTGCCTTGAAGTGCGCCGTTTCCTCGATAGCAAAGGATTCCTTGAAGTCGAAACACCTTGCTTGATTGGCTCTACACCTGAAGGTGCACGTGACTTCATTGTGCCTTCACGCATGAATCCGGGACAGTTTTATGCTTTACCACAAAGCCCTCAAACTCTAAAGCAGCTGTTAATGGTAGCTGGCTTCGACCGCTATTTCCAAATCGTGAAATGTTTCCGTGATGAGGACCTACGCGCTGACCGTCAGCCAGAGTTTACACAAATTGACTGCGAAATGTCTTTTGTGGAGCAAGACGATGTCATAGAAACATTTGAAGAGATGACAAAATATCTCTTTAAGACTGTACGCGGTGTAGATCTCGGCGAAACTCCATTCTTACGCTTACCTTGGGCAGAAGCCATGCGTCGCTTCGGATCGGACAAGCCAGATATGCGCTTCGGCATGGAGTTTGTTGAACTGGCTGAAACGTTACAAGGAAAAGCCGACTTTGCTGTCTTCAATGATGCTACGTATATTGGTGGTATCTGCGCCAAAGGCTGCGCTTCTTACACTCGCAAGCAAATAGACGAACTAACCAACTTTGTGAAAAGTCCTCAGGTCGGTGCCAGTGGTTTGGTTTATGCGCGGGTTGAGGAAGATGGTACGGTGAAAAGCTCTGTAGATAAATTCTATTCACAGGAAATACTGCAAGAGCTGAAAGCAGTTATGAATGCTGAAGCTGGCGATCTCATTCTCATCCTCTGTGGAGCCAATGCAATGAAAGTTCGTAAACAACTCTGCGAATTGCGTCTGCTTATGGGTAGTCGCTTAGGCTTGCGCGATAAGAATCAATTTGCTCTACTTTGGGTGGTCGACTTCCCCATGTTCGAATGGAGCGAAGAAGATCAACGTCTTTATGCCATGCACCATCCTTTCACAGCTCCCCGTCCAGAAGACGCCGATTTGATCGACACAGCTCCCGAAAAGATGCGTGCAAATGCTTACGACATGGTTTGTAATGGCGTAGAGGTCGGTGGCGGTAGCATCCGTATTTTCGATGCTGTGCTTCAAGCGAAAATTTTCAAGGCACTTGGTTTTACTCCAGAACAAGCGGAATCACAATTCGGCTTCTTGATGAACGCATTCAAGTATGGTGCACCTCCTCATGGTGGATTGGCCTATGGTTTAGATCGTTGGGTAAGTATCTTTGCAGGCTTAGACAGCATCCGCGATTGTATTGCTTTCCCAAAGAACAACTCTGGACGCGATGTTATGCTTGATGCTCCTTCTTTCGTAGCACCAGAGCAACTCGACGAATTGAACATCTCACTTCATTCTCCAGTATCTTAAAGAACGCTACTCTAAGTTTGGAAACTATTTAATGATAAAAACCCCATCACTCCATTTCGAGTGATGGGGTTTTTATACACTATTTTCTCGGCTTTTCGAATCTCTCCGCTATGCATGAATACACCTATAACTTCTAACCAATAGCTTACAAGTTGTCTCCTACCGCAAGAAAACTTTAGATTACACTGCAAA
>JALFTM010000006.1 GCA_022788345.1 Bacteroidales bacterium | reverse complement strand
TTTTGCGTGGCGTTTCTCCCTCTTTTCTTTACCACAAAGATAACGCAAAAAACAGCTTTTTGCAAATCCATATCTTTCAAAACCTAAAAAAGCGACAATTTCCTCTTTATCCTCTTCTTCCTTCTAATCTGCCATTTCTGTTTGCAAAAATGGCACTATTTCCTTTATTAGAAACCTATCAAATCAAAAAGAATTTGTTACCTTTGTCAGTACTTAGACAGAGGGATATGGTGGCGTGTTCTTGCGAGCAAAAGCCGAAACAATCGCCCTCACAATTATTTTTTTAATGACAGAAGACAGAATTATCAAAGTAAGCATTGAAGAGGAAATGCGCTCTGCGGGTATCGACTATTCGATGTCCGTCATTGTGGCGCGTGCCCTCCCCGATGTTCGTGACGGCTTCAAGCCGGTCCATCGTCGCATCCTTTATGGTATGAAGGACATTGGCAACACCTCCAATCAACCTACCAAGAAATGCGCCCGCACTGTGGGTGAGGTGCTCGGTAAATACCACCCACACGGTGACAGCTCCGTTTATGGCGCTCTCGTGCGTATGGCGCAAGATTGGAACATGCGAGAAACACTCATCGAAGGACAAGGTAACTTCGGTTCCATGGACGGTGATAGTGCAGCCGCAATGCGTTATACCGAAGCACGACTCAGTCCTTTGGGCGAAGCCATGATGGACGACTTGGACAAGGAAACCGTAGATCTCACTCGCAACTTCGACAACACGCTCGATGAACCAACCGTACTTCCAAGCCGCTTCCCTAATCTTTTGGTCAATGGCGGTACAGGTATTGCCGTGGGTATGGCTACAAATATCCCCACACACAATTTGGGCGAAGTGATTGATGGTTGTGTCGCTTACATTGACAATCCTGAAATTGACAACGAGGGATTGATGGAATATATCCCTGCTCCAGATTTTCCCACCGGTGCACAAATCATGGGGCTTCAGGGAGTTCGAGATGCCTATGAAACAGGTCGCGGGCGTATCATTATCCGCGCAAAAGCCGAGATTGAAACCGAAGGCAACAACGATAAAATCGTAGTGACTGAAGTGCCCTATGGGGTCAACAAAGCACAATTGATTGAAAAAATTGCCATCCTCTCCAATGAGAAGAAGGTTGAAGGTATCAGTAATGTCAATGACGAAACAGACCGCAATGGTTTGCGCATTGTTGTAGACGTAAAGCGTGATGCCAACGCCAATGTGGTGCTTAACAAACTCTATAAGATGACAGAGCTACAAACCAGCTTCTCTGTCAATTGCATCGCCATCGTCAAGGGACGTCCAAAAACTTTGACCCTCCGCGACTGCATTCACTATTTTGTTGAGCACCGTCACGATGTCACTATTCGTCGCACTCGTTTTGATCTTCGCAAGGCAGAAGAGCGTGCTCACATCTTAGAAGCACTCATCATCGCCAGCGACAACATCGACGAAGTAGTGCGCATTATCCGTGCTTCTCGCACGCCCCAAGAAGCTTCCGAAGCCCTCAAGGCACGCTTCAACCTCGACGATGTTCAAGCAACTGCCATTGTGGACATGCGCATCGGTCAGCTCACAGGCCTTCAACAAGAGAAGTTGCACAAAGAAAATAATGAGCTTCAAGTACGCATCTCCGAATTGAACGAAATCCTCAACAACCCTGAACGTTGTAAAGAGGTGATGAAAGAAGACCTCTTGGAAGTCAAGGAGAAATACAACTCTCCTCGTCGTACCGAAATTCGCCTTTCTGCCGAGGAGTTCAACCCAGAAGATTTCTATGCTAACGACGAAGTGGTGATTACACTCAGCCACTTGGGTTATATCAAACGTACTCCATTAAGCGAATTCAAAGAACAAGCTCGTGGCGGTGTAGGGAGCCGTGGCAGTTCCACTCGTGATGGCGACTTTATCGAGCACGTTTACTATGCAACAATGCACCAAACAATGCTGTTCTTCACAGCCAAAGGTCGTTGCTACTGGTTACGCGTGTACGAACTGCCCGAAGGCAACAAAACGGCCAAAGGGCGTGCCATTCAAAATGTGCTCAACATCGAAGGCGACGACAGCGTAAATGCTTGTCTCCAAATTCGTAAGCTGGCCGATGAGGATTTCTGCAACAGCCACTATGTTGTCTTTGCGACAAAAGAAGGCATCGTGAAGAAGACATGCCTCTCCGAATACTCTCGTCCTCGCACCAATGGCGTACGGGCTATTAACATCCGTGAGGAAGACCGCGTTGTAAGCGTTGTGCTCACCAATGGCAATAACGAACTGATTTTGGCTAACCGCAACGGCCGTGCCATCCGCTTCAACGAAAATGCTGTACGCACAATGGGGCGTGTCTCCACAGGTGTACGTGGTATGCGTCTGGACGAAGATGGTCAGGACGAAATCGTTGGCATGATTTGCATCAACGACATAGAAAGAGAGACCATCATGGTAGTCAGTGAACAAGGTTTTGGTAAGCGTAGTTTGGTCGAAGACTACCGCATCACAAACCGTGGCGGTAAAGGTGTCAAAAACCTCAACATCACAGAGAAGACTGGTGCTGTTGTTGCCATAAAAGTGGTTCAAGACGAGAACGACCTCATGGTCATCAACAAGAGTGGCATTACCATCCGTCTCCATGTAGATGGCGTGCGTGTGATGGGACGTGCTACACAGGGCGTGCGCATCATTAACTTGGCTAAGCGCAACGATGCCATCAGTAGTGTATGCTCTGTATCGCGTGAAGAAGAAATTGATTTTGAGCAAGGCGAAGAAGTGGAAGGCTATGCCGACAACACAATCGAAAGCTCTGAACAAGAATGATATTAACTCACCCATAAGAATTTATGAAAAAATCATTGCTCACTTTGGCACTGCTCTCTTTTGCGAGTGCAGGTTTTGCCCAAAACTCAGCCATCTACAAAGTAAAAGATCAGCTGACAAAGAATGATATTGCAGGTGCTAAGGCCACAATTGAAGCCGCACTTGCCAATCCAAAGACCACAAAGAAAGCCCCTTTCTACAACAAGGCTGGCGAACTGGGTCTGCGTGCCCTTCAGCCCGAATTGATCAAGGCTTCACAAGGCATGCCTTTTGACACGACACTCTTCTGCACCGCCACTGACGATGCGATTGTCAACTACACAAAGAGTTTTCAAGAAAACTTGCTTCCTGATGAGAAAGGCAAAGTGAAAGTTGACAACAACATCCAAACGGACAATCACCGTCGCTTGTTGGAAATGGTGTCGTACTACAACTATGCTGCGATGTTCCAATATCAGAACAGCAACATGTCCAAAGCCATCGAGTATTTTCAAAAATACCTCGATTATCCCTCAAACCCAGCCTTCTCTAAAGCCGAAAGCGACTCCATTTTGGCTGCCAACAAAAAGGATTATACCCAAACACGCTTCAACTTGGCTTTGATTAGCTATCAGAATAAAGACTGGGATGCGACCCTTGCTGCCACAGAGAAGATGCTCAATGACACCTTGGGTTTGCGTGATGTTTACTTGATGCGTATGCAGGCCTATCTTGGCAAGAATGACAGCACGAGCTACTTGAACACACTGCGTGATGGTGCAATGCGTTTGCAAGATCCTAACTTTGCTCAAGACTTGCTCCGGGAATACATGATGCGCAACCAGACAGCAGAAGCCAAAGCTGTGGCCGAGGAGATGGTAAAGAATGATCCACAGAGCAGAATGGCTTGGTACATGCGTGGCTGTGTGGACCTTGAGCTGACAAAAGACTACCCCGCTGCCCGTCAAAGCTTCAAAAAGGCCATTGAGCTTGACCCCAATTTCTTCGAAGCCAACATGAACATGGGTGCAGCTCTCGTCAATGAGGTTGTGGCCCGTCGCCAAAAGGGCGAATACTGCCTCGACCGCACGAAAGTGGCAAAGTTCAATGCCGACTTCGAAAAGCAGAAGAAATTCTACGCCGAGGCGAGACCTTATCTCGAAAAAGCGAAAGAGCTTGCTCCTGACAAAGCAAAAACATGGGCTTATCCCCTTGTTGTTGTTTACGAAAATCTTCAACTGAAAGCTGAAGCCACTAAAATGGAGAAGATCTATAAAGAAGCTATCGGTGCTCAATAAGACAGCCCTTTCACTTTTATCGCATCCGCATGGAGTTTCTTCATGCGGGTGCTTCACTATCTAAATTAAAGCCCTACTCTCCCGATGCTGAGACTTCGCTATATTCTCCTATCCATCTGCGCTTGCTTTGTTTTTTCGCTCTCTGCTCAAAAAGTGTACAAACCCATTCGGGCAGCCTTAAAGAGTAAAAACGCAACGCATGCTTTACAGTTGATTGCCCCTTTAATGGCGGATAGCAACTATCGCAACGATAGTCGCTTATATGAATATGCCATCTCGGCAAATCTCTTGGCACACGAGGCTGAAAACACCAAAGCTTATTTGAAGCAGAAATACGACACCATCAAATTCTTCAGCAGTAGTCTTTCCTTAATCAAGAATGTTCTTGTATTAGACTCCCTCGACCAAGCTTTGAAACCTAAAAAAAGTGTCGCCTCCGAATACAGCGATCTCATTCCACGTTTCCTTCCTCACATCAACTCCGCTGGACGCTACTTCTTCCAAAAAAAACAATACACGCAGGCTATTGTTTATTTCAATACTTACCTCACAATGCCTGAACGCTTCACGGCTTTACTCTCCATTCCCAAAAAGAAACGTGTTGAGACAGCTTACCTCTGCACAAAAAGTTACTTTTTGAGCCAGCAGTATAAAGAAGTTTCTCAATACAGCGATGTCCTCCTTACAGATTCAGCTCTCAAATGCGTTGCATTAGAGTATTACACCCTATCCGCCGAAGCACAAAAAGACAGTGCACAATATCTTTCCTACCTCAATAAAGGCGTAGAGATGTGTAGCGATGTCCCTTTCTTCTTTACGCGCCTCATCGACTATCACATCCTACAAAACCAAGCAAAAGAAGCGCTCGTGCTTGCCGATAGTCTTCTAAAAGAAGATACAACAAATATCATCCTAATAGAAGGTCGTTGTTTGGCTTTGATAGCCCTGCATAAATATAAGGAGACCATTGACCAAGCGAAACAAATGCTTCAAATGGACTCTGCGGCTGTTTACCCCAACTATTACATCGGTGCATCATATGCCAATTTGGCCAACAACATTGAGATGCCGACAAATATAAACTCTCAAAAATTCAAACAGGCTACACGTCAAAGGAAAGCCCTTTATACTGCCGCACTACCTTATTTAGAGAGGTTCAGAGAAAAGGTTCCAACACAACAGAAGATGTGGGCACCTTTGCTTTATAAGATTTACTTATCCACAGAAAACGAGGCCAAGTTCAAAGAGATGGACGCCATCTTGCAGACACTCTAACTCCACAGTCTCCACACCATAGCTTCGCACACAACAATGTCCTACAATCCGTTTCTACAACCCTATCATACACCTCACAATACTTTCCCTTTTGACAAAATAGCAATCGAACATTTCGAACCTGCTATTTTGGAGGGCATGCGTAGAGAAAACGAAGAAATCGAAGCCATTATCAATAACTCGGAAGTCCCTACTTTCGAGAACACATTGGTGGCATTAGAAAACAGTGGTCAGCTACTTGAGGAAGTGACAACTGTGATGTACAACTTGAACAGTGCTGAGACTTCCGATGAATTAGATGATTTGGTCAATCGCCTTTCTCCCCTCTTGAGCGAGCACAGCTCAAACATCTTGCAAAACGAGAAACTCTTCGAACGCATTCGTAAAGTCTATGACCTACGTACACAGTTTGAGGGCGAAGAAGCTGTGCTACTACAAAAGGTCTATGATAATTTTGAACGATCAGGTGCAACACTTTCTGCAGAGAAAAAAGAACGCTTCAAGGCTATTCGCAAAGACTTGAGTACGCTGTCCTTACAATTCTCGCAAAACCGCCTCAAAGAAACCAATGTTTTTCGCCTTGAGTTAAAGTCGGCATCTGACATAGAAGGCCTTCCTGAAAGCTTTCTAACTCAAGCAGCAGAGACTGCTAAAGAAGAGGGTAAAGAAGGATGGATTGTGACCCTCAAAGCTCCCAGCTTTGTTCCTTTCATGCAATACGCTAAACGCCGCGATCTACGCCAACAACTTTATATGGCGTACAATACACTTTGCACGCACAACAACGAATACAACAATTTTGAGATTGTACGCAAAATAATCAATCTGCGTTTGGAGCTGGCACAGTTGCTTGGATATTCTTCCTTTGCTGACTATGCCCTCAAAAATCGTATGGCGGAAAAGCCAGAGAAAGTGCATGCTCTTTTGAATGAACTTCTTATGGCTTATCGACCTACAGCAGAAAAGGAAGTGGCCACACTTACAGCCTATGCACAGCAACAAGAAGGAAAAGATTTTTGTTTAGAGCCTTGGGACTTCGCCTACTACTCCCAGCTATTGAAAAAAGAACTATACGACATTGATCCCGAAGTTCTTCGCCCCTACTTTCAGCTTTCGAAAGTCGAGGCTGGTGTTTTTGCTTTGGCAACACGCCTCTATGGCATCAGTTTCAAGAAAAACACCAGTATCCCTACGTTTCACGAGGAGGTGACAGCCTACGAAGTCTTTGATGCAGACGGCAGTTTCCTCGCCATCCTCTATACCGACTACTTCCCTCGCAAAGGCAAACAAAGCGGTGCTTGGATGACTTCTTATCGCGAACAAAGCATAAGCACAGACGGCACAAACCACCGTCCACATGTCTCGCTCACCTGCAACTTCACACGCCCTACCACCAAAACACCCGCCCTCTTAACATTTGAAGAGGTGGAAACACTTCTCCATGAATTTGGGCACTGTTTGCATGGCATATTTGCCAACTCTCGTTTCCAAAGTTTAAGTGGCACAAATGTCTTATGGGATTTCGTTGAATTGCCCTCACAGATTATGGAGAATTTCGCTATTGAAAAAGAGTTCCTCAGTACCTTTGCAACTCACTACGACACAGGTGAAGCTCTTCCTGATGCTTTGATCGATAAAATTGTAGCAGCCCGCAACTTCAACATTGCCTATGCCTGCTTGCGCCAACTCTCCTTTGGCTTCTTAGACATGGCTTTCTACGAACGTAACACACCTTTAGATGCAGATATTCTCACTTTCGAGCGAGCAGCAATGTCCAAATCTGTCCTTCTTCCACCGCCAGCCGAAACCTCTATGACGACTAACTTTGGGCACATCATCTCAGGAGGGTACGCTGCAGGTTATTATAGTTATAAATGGGCTGAGGTGCTTGATGCCGACGCCTTTGCCTATTTCAAAGAGCAAGGCATCTTCAATCCTGAGATAGCGCAGAGTTTCCGAAAGAACATCCTTTCTAAAGGCAACACGGAGCACCCCTCCAAACTCTACCAAGCTTTCCGTGGAAAAGAGGCCACTATTGAGGGACTACTGCGACGAGACGGCATCTCTCTTTAAGGCAACAACTAATTTATGCACGAGGTCATGACACACGACAAGAAGAAAGTAGAACTCGACCGACGTTACTTGCGAATGGCACAGATATGGTCCGAAAACTCCTACTGCACCCGCCGGCAAGTAGGAGCACTCATTGTGAAGGACAAGATGATCATCAGTGACGGCTACAACGGCACACCTTCTGGCTTTGAAAACATCTGCGAAGACGAAGACGGCTTGACGAAATCTTATGTTCTTCATGCAGAGGCCAATGCCATCACAAAAATTGCGCGATCGGGTAACAACTCTGATGGAGCGACACTCTATGTAACAGATGCACCTTGCATCGAATGTGCAAAACTGATTATCCAAGCAGGTATCAAACGAGTGCTTTTTATCCGAGACTATCGTCTCCAAGAGGGAATTGACCTCCTGCGTCGTGCAGGCATTGAAGTGCAACAAATAGAGGTATAACCGATTGCCCTGCGACTATATTCTCCGTCCTTCTGCATTATGGCTTTGGGACCTTTCTTGATTGATTGCTATACACACCCCCTATATGAATAAAAACACCGCACGCTTCCTTCCCCTACTCTTAGCTTTGGCTGTTATCGTGGGAATTATTATTGGCAGTTTCTATGCCAATCAGTTTTCGGGGCGTCGACTAAGTATTATCAATACTTCGAGCAACAAGATTACTGATCTTTTCCACCTCATTGACGATCAATATGTAGACACTGTCAACATCCCCAACCTTGTTGAAAAGTCGATGCCACAAATACTTAAAGAGCTTGACCCTCACTCATCGTATATTAGTGCAAAGGATGTGGAGATGTCCATGCAAGAGTTGGATGGCAAGTTCTCTGGTATTGGCGTGCAGTTCACCATTTATAAAGACACTGTGCGCATCGTACATGTTGTCAAAGGCGGACCATCAGAAAACAGTGGTTTGCGAGCAGGTGACCGTATCGTTGCGGTAGATGGCAAACCTTATGTCGGCAAAGAAGTCACGAATGAAGAGACCCTTAAGCGCCTTAAAGGTAGCGAAGGCACTACGGTCAAACTCGGCATTGTCCGCGCTGGTGAAAAATCGGCCAAGGATGTGCCTATCACACGTGGTGTAGTACCAGTGAAGACCATTGATGCTGCTTATATGGCAGACGATGTCACAGGCTACATCCGCATCACTTCTTTTGGCGAGAACACTTATGCAGAGTTTCTTGCAGCCTTGGCGGAGTTAGATCAGCGCCATATGCAAAACTTGGTGATTGATTTGCGTGGCAATTTAGGAGGTTATATGGAACCTGCTGTGCAGATCGCCAATGAATTTCTTCCTGCCAACCAGCTCATTGTATACACAGAAGGGCGACGCTCTCCACGGCAAGATTACCACTCTGATGGCCGTGGCACTTATCAGCAAATGCCCCTCTTTATCCTTGTCGATGAAAGTTCTGCTTCAGCCAGTGAAATTCTCTCTGGTGCAATGCAAGACAATGATCGAGCCACTATCATTGGCCGTCGCACCTTCGGTAAAGGTCTCGTACAAGTGCCTATTGAGTTTAACGATGGTAGTATGCTTCGTTTGACCAAAGCTCGTTACTACACGCCCTCAGGCCGTTGCGTACAAAAACCTTATACTCCCGGCGATGAAGACAGCTATGCCCAAGATTTAGAATTGCGTAGCCTCCACGGCGAATACTATAACGCAGACAGCATAAAGGCCACAGGGGAAAAATATAAAACCCGATTGGGGCGCACTGTCTATGGTGGCGGAGGTATCATCCCCGATGTGTTCATACCCAAAGATACAACAGGATTCACGACCTACTTCAAAGAGGCTTATTTGACAGGACTACTCTATCAATATGCCTATGTCTTCGTAGACACACACCGCAAAGACTTAGAGACATACAACGAACAAAGCTCTCTTGTTCCCTATCTTAATACACAAAATGTGATAGATCGTTTTGCGACCTTTGCAGCCAATAATGGATTACAGCGTCGTAACCTCATGATTGAGCGTTCGTCCAAGATTTTGCGCGATTATCTCTATAGTAATATCATCAGCAATGTGCTGGACATCAATCAATCTGCCCAATATCTCAATGCACATGACGAGGCCATGCTGAAAGCGTTGCAATTGGCAAAAGGAACAACGAACAAGCCAGTTGCTCAAAGCCTATACAAGCATCAGTTTCGCTCTACTTTCCTTTTCGCTTGGATGCCTCGTCCAGCACGCTACACCATAGGCACTTACGCTTGGCGTTACGCCATTGCAGCGCGCCCCGTTATGTCAGGCCCAATAGTGTCTTGCTAACTCTTTTTATGCGCTCTATGACCAATATCGTTATAGCTAAACAAGAACTGCGTCAGCGTATCAAAATGGCTAAACAAGCCTTCTCTCCAGCAGAGAAAGCATTGGAGAGTGCTGACATTTGGACACAAATTGAGGCTCATCCACGCTTTCAATCGGCAGGCACAATTCTACTCTTTCATTCTTTGCCCGATGAACCTGACACCCACACCATTCTTGAGCGATGGAGCGCTCATAAACGCATTATCCTTCCTGTGGTCGATGGAGAGAGGTTGCAATTGAGAGTTTACACCCCAAAAGCCTTTTTTTCCACAGGCCCATTTGGCATCCAAGAACCCATTGGTGAAAACTTCAAAGACTACCAGTCCATTGATCTTGCCATCATTCCGGGCGTAGCTTTCGATGCAGAGGGACATCGTTTGGGACGTGGAAAGGGTTATTATGACCGCCTCATCCATCGGCCAGACTTTTGTGCCTATACGATAGGTGTGTGTTTCTCCTTCCAGCTCCTGCCCAGTGTACCTACAGAGGCTACAGACAAGCACATGAATGAGGTCGTTACAGCCTCCATTAAAGCATAAAACCGAAGACACTACAAAAAACACTCTTATGGAACTACTAACAACGGTCAAATGGGGTTTCATCGGTTGTGGTGAAGCCACAGAAAAGAAAAGTGGCCCGGCTTTTGCCTGTGTCAAAGGCTCTCAGGTGGTAGCAGTGATGAGTCGCAACATCAACAAGGCAAGAGATTACGCAAAACGCTACAATATCCCTCGCTTCTACGACGACCCACAAGAATTAGTCGACGACCCGCAAGTCAATGCTATCTATATTGCCACTCCTCCTTCAACGCACGCCACTTTTGCCATTATGGCTATCAAAGCAGGTAAGCCAGTCTACATTGAAAAGCCTATGGCTGCCAATTATGAAGATTGTTGTCGCATCAATCGCCTTGTAGAACTGACAGGCGTACCATGCTTTGTGGCTTACTACAGGCGCTATCTCCCCTATTTCCAAAAGGTGAAACAGCTCATTGAACAAGGGCGTGTTGGGAAGGTGAATAACGTGCAAATTCGCTTTGCCGTGCAACCACGCGATTTGGATTACAACAGCAAGGATCTTCCTTGGCGTGTCCAAGCAGACATTGCAGGCGGTGGTTATTTTTATGACTTAGCACCACATCAAATCGATTTGCTTCAAGAGATGTTTGGCCCTATCATCGAGGCACAAGGTTTCAAGACAAATCGGGGCGGATTGTATAAAACGGAAGATACCGTCACAGCCAGCTTCAAATTTGCCAACGGCATTTTGGGGTCAGGGTCATGGTGCTTTGTCGCACATAAATCGGCTAAAGAAGACACCATCGACATCATTGGCGATAAGGGCACATTGCGCTTTTCTGTGTTCAACTACACTCCCATTATTATCGAAGATGAGCACCGCATCGAAACATTCACTATTGACAATCCCAAGTTCGTCCAGCAACCATTGATTCAAAACATTGTGGAACATCTCCAGCAAACAGCTATCTGCAAATGCGATGCTTTAAGTGCCACCCCTGTCAATTGGGTGATGGATCGCATCCTCCACAAGATTTAATGCTACAACTTGCCCATGCTTCTACGTCCTTTCATTTTCTACCTCCTATTACTTGTCTGTCAAGCATCGTTTTCCGCCAACATTGCGTTAGCGGACAGCCTTGATGTACAGCTTCCAAATGATAGTATCAAATTGGTCAAGAAGACGTTCAAACACAAGCTAAAGCACGCTCTCTCCCAGCTCGACAACACAGATAGCCTTTACATCGAGCCAAATCATTACAACTACACGGCGATGTTGCAGAACACCAATTTCTACCAATCCTACTCACTCTCCAGCCCCACAGAAAATGGTGAAACACAGTCGCTCACACTGAACCCTCGAACGGCCTTCAAAGTGGGACCTTACTTTGGTTGGCGATGGTTGTTCTTAGGCTATACATTCAACGTGGGTCGCCCAAGTCAAGCAGGCAAGACAACAGAGTTTGCACTCAGTCTTTATAGTGCCAAAGTGGGCGTCGACTATGTGGCCATCCGTTCCACAGGCGATTTCACCTTCTTGCGTATCAGTGGTTTTCAGAGCACCAAGACACCTCTTATCCGCGGACAACACTTCAATGGAATGGCCTCACATACAAAAAAAATCAACATCTATTACATTTTCAACTCCAAGCATTTTTCCTATCCTGCTGCGTTCAATCAAAGCACTGTACAGCGCCGTTCGGCTGGCTCTTGGAAGATTGGACTTCGATACGACAACCAGCGTATCGACTTCGATGGCACACAGTTGCCTTCTTCCATGCGCGACGAACTAACATCAGGACTACAATCGGTAAAACTCAATCAGACCAATTACAGCGTTTCTTTTGGCTATTCCTATAATTGGGTTTTCGCTCGAAACTGGCTGTTAGCTGGCTCTTTCTCGCCAGCATTGGGTTATACGCACTCTAAAGGAGAAACATTTACTGGGCGTAAGCTGGTACAAAGCCTCAAGAACAACTTGACCAACTTGGACTGCATCACTCGCATAGGTTTGGTGTACAATAACACACGATGGTTTGCAGGAGCTTCGCTCATCCACTACTTCTATAACTACCACCAAAAGACATACGCTTTTTCAAACTCTGTGCTCTATGCCAACTTCTACGTTGGTTTCAACTTCATCAAACGCAAAAAATATCAAAAGCATGGCCAAAGCATCTTCTAATACACCCAAAGCTTTTTCTCCCTCCTCCGATGCAACAGCCATCCCTATCGAGCGCCATCCACTCTCCCCTTTCCTCCCCTCAAATGCACAACTACTGATGCTTGGTAGTTTCCCACCGCAAGAAAAGCGTTGGGCCATGCGTTTCTTCTACCCCAATTTCATCAATGACATGTGGCGCATCTTCGGCTTGTGTTTCTTTGGCGATTTACAGCATTTTGTCTTGGCAGAACAGCGCACTTTCAAGGAGCAAACACTACGAGAGTTTCTCTCTGAAAAGGGCATCGCTTTTTACGACACAGCAGTTGCTGTGCGCCGACTCAGTGGCAACGCATCGGACAAAGACTTAGAAGTTGTTGAACCAACCCACATTCCTTCATTGCTGAAAGAGATTCCCAAATGTAAAGCGATTGCGACAACAGGCCAAAAAGCAACTGAAACCCTATGCACTTTATTCGGGGTGAAGCCTCCTGCTGTGGGCGAAGCTGTTAAGATAGAATTTGAAAACAGAGAATTTCTCTTTTTTCGAATGCCAAGTAGCAGTCGTGCCTATCCAATGAAAATAGAGAAGAAAGCGACCATCTACGCCAAAATGTTCGAGGCTGTGGAACTACTATGAGTCCACAGCCTCGAACATTTGAGCCAGCATCAAAAGTTTACTTTATCTTTCAACAGTTTCTTCATCAAGAATTTGCTGGCGGTACTGATTGGGAGATACACCTGTATTTGCCTTGAAAAATTTGCCAAAAAACGATTGTGAGGCAAAGTTCAGCAATTGCGCAATCTCGCCGACACTTTTGTTCGTATTCTTCAACAATGACTTAGCCTCAATGATGACATAGCGCGTAATCCAATACAACGAATTGCGTCCACTAATGCGTGTGATTGTGGAAGTGAGGTGTTTGGGAGTAACGCCAAGTTGTTCGGCATAAAATCCTACCATGCGTTCTCTTTTACTATGCAAAGAGACCAAGCGAAGAAATTGTATGAACAAATCCTCTGCGCGATTACCGGCCTTACCTTGCCGCTGGTTCTCCAAAATGCCACTGACATCAAAAAACACAGACGCCAAGAGTGAGCGCACAATTTCATAGCGTAAAGAATGATGCTTCAAACCTGCGTATTCATAAAAGAGTTTGAACCAAGAAGAGATGCGCAAACATTCATCAGAGCTTAAATGTGTAACGGGCGACTCCACCAAGCTCATCAACACATTGGAGAGATGCTGCTGGCGAGGCAATGTTTCATCTATAAACTGCGAAGAAACCACCACATTGATGGCCAAGAAGTCCTCTGAGATGTCTTTCACTTCAGCTGTGTGGTCTGTCAAGATGCCATAAAAATCTTTGGATTGGACCAAATGTTCCTTATCGTCTATCACCAAACGCATACTTCCTTGCAGACAAACGCCTATCACCGTGGACTTAAACAAGTGCACGCCAAGATACATTCCTGCCAGCCCATTTCTTGGTTCAATTCTGAAAGTCGCCAAGAATTGTTCTACAGTATGCACTGCGACTTTTCCTCTTAAATTCTCGATTGAAAATACGTTTGTTCTTGACATGCCATCACTCTAATTGACGCCAAAGCATCAGGAAATGTATTCGTCATTAGGCGTTTGCGTCCTATGAATACGCACAAACCAACTTGCACTCTTATACCCACTGCCCTGCGGAATGCTCTGAGACTTCAAACTTTGGTACGTCCCATCCTATTGCGTTGCGTTATTTGTTTTTCTTATAGTAAGATAAGCCACGCTTGATGTTCTCTTTCACAGCTTTAGATGACATAGTGGCTCCAGTCACACCATCCACCTTTGCCCGCTCAGCCTTTTTCACCTTCAGACCTACATACTGGGGCAACAGCAAGCGTTGCACACGGCTGAAATACTTTGGAGTTTCTTGATTTTTCAAAGCAACAACCTTCTGTATTTCATCATTCTTTATATATATTTCCACTGGTGTTTCACCACCAAAACCTTTTACATTCTTACCTAAAGAAGTGGTATTTACCACTATAGTGCCATCGCCCAAGCGCTTAATGTCTTGTCCTTGTGCACCTATCGCAGTCATTGCTACTGCAAAAAGGAATACGTATCTTTTCATTTCTAATAAAACTGTTTTCTTCATTGAACAGGCATCTGCAAGCTCTACAATTTGCACTTGTTCTCAATATAAAATCAAGACAAAGGAAGTAAGAATTCTTGATATAGCGAAACCTCTTTATCTTTTTTAAGGTTCTGACTATTCCTTGAGAAACGCTCTATTCCTGCTTTCTTCAACTGAAACCTTCCTCTATTATCTTACATAGTTCTAAAAGTGTTTTACAAAAACTAATTATCGCAACAAATGGCATCTGTTGCAACAGGCGGTGTCCTTCTTTTAAGTTCTATAACATCTGCATTTGGAAATAGCTCACATTCAGATTATCTTTGCAGTAAATCATGAGGGGAAAGACCTTTTTAGGCAGTCTTTCCCCTCTATTTTCGCCCGAAAAACACTTTTCTCCCAATGCTTCTTGTTTTTTCTTCCTGCGCCATTCCGTTATTCAAGTCCGTTACTTCGCTAATCAAATGGCAAAGGTTTAACAACCTTCCCACAATCAAATCTTAAAGAAAAAGCTTTTGCGTTAAACATCATTGCACAACACTTCAGGGTTCTGTGCCTAAACGATAAAAACTCCACATCAAGCACACTTACCAAGTTGGCTGTACGAAAAAATATCTGTACTTTTGTAGAAAGAACGAGTAGCCCTTTGTTTCGGCTCCATATTATTCCACATCAGGAAGTATTTACAGATATGAACATATTAGACCTCAGCGAACAAGAGATTAATCGCCGCAATTCCTTAGAGGAATTGCGCAAATTGGGCATAAACCCCTATCCCGCAGAAGAATATCCCGTCAATGCCTACACCAGTGACATCATCGCCAACTTCAAAGACGATGAGCCATCTTGCGAAGTGTGCATCGCTGGTCGTCTAATGGGGCGACGCATCATGGGTAAAGCTTCTTTTGGTGAACTTTTGGATGCACAAGGACGCATACAAGTATACATCACTCGCGATGACCTTTGCCCCGGAGAGGACAAAGAACTCTACAACACTGTTTTCAAAAAACTGCTCGACTTAGGAGATTATATTGGTGTGAAAGGTACAGTCTTCCGCACACAGACTGGAGAAATTTCTGTACATGCCAAAGAACTAACTCTCTTGGCCAAAAGCCTCAAACCACTACCTGTCGTAAAGGAGAAAGACGGCCAAACATTCGACTCGTTCGATGACCCAGAGATGCGTTATCGCCAACGCTATATCGACTTGATTGTGAACCCTCATGTAAAAACCAACTTCGTGAAGCGTTCGCAAATTCTCCGTTCAATGCGCAACTTCTTCGATGCCCATGGCTATATGGAAGTGGAGACCCCTATTCTTCAATCCATTCCCGGCGGAGCTTCTGCACGTCCTTTCATGACGCACCACAATAGCTTGAATATCGAACTCTATCTGCGCATTGCCACAGAACTCTACCTCAAACGTCTCGTTGTAGGTGGCTTCGATGGCGTGTATGAAATTGGCAAAAATTTCCGCAACGAGGGCATGGATCGTACGCACAATCCAGAGTTCACTTGTATGGAGCTTTATGTGGCTTATAAGGACTATAAGTGGATGATGAGCTTCACAGAGCAACTCTTGGAAAAGATTTGTATGGACGTGAACGGCACCACAGAAGTGCAAGTGGGCGACAATCTCATCTCTTTCAAAGCACCATTCCGTCGCATCGGCATTCTTGATGCCATCAAGGAGAAAACGGGATACGATCTCTATCAGAAGAGCGAAGATGAAGTGCGTCAAGTCTGCAAAGAACTCGGCTTAGAAGACATCGACGAAACATATGGCAAGGGCAAGATGATCGATGAGATTTTCGGCGAGTTTTGTGAAGGGCAATTCATCCAACCTACTTTCATCACAGACTATCCAGTGGAAATGTCGCCGCTCACCAAAGTACATCGTGACAAGCCCGGTCTCACGGAGCGTTTTGAGTTGATGGTAAACGGCAAAGAGTTAGCAAACGCGTATAGCGAGTTGAATGACCCGATTGACCAATACAACCGTTTTGTGGAGCAGATGAAGTTGGCCGACAAGGGTGACGATGAGGCTATGGTAATTGACCACGACTTCATGCGCGCGCTGGAATACGGTATGCCTCCGACGTCGGGTATCGGTATTGGTATCGACCGTTTGGCGATGTTTATGACCGGTCAGCCGACCATTCAAGAAGTATTGTTATTCCCGACGATGAAGCCGGAAGTCAATTGATAGTTGACAATTGATAATTGATAATTATGTATCGTAAAATCGCTATATTGGGTTCAGGTTCCTGGGCGACCGCTTTGGCAAAAATTGTGATGCAAAACCAAAGTGAGATCAACTGGTTCATTCGCCGTTTAGAGATGATTGATG
>JALFTM010000005.1 GCA_022788345.1 Bacteroidales bacterium | reverse complement strand
CACACATACCTGATTCTGCCCCTTATTATTTTAATAATTACACAGAAGCAGGGCAAAAGCTCATTAAAGAAAGCCCTCAATCTTACTATTGGGCTCTCAACAATGAAACATTAACGATTTACGGTCCATATTTAACTCAAGAGTCCTTAGAGAACTTTATGAAGACCCTAAATTTCCATCAGAGAATCACTCTGGATGAAAGTTAGATCCAAGCAGGGTTTATAACGACAAAGAGGCCTCTGCAGAATACAGGCCCAAAGCGTATATTAGAACTCTTTAGCCTATGCTAAGGGCTGTTGCCTTGGCATGATAGCTGTTTTGCAGAGGCTTCACAGAATAAAAACATTTAACTTATCTCCTCGGTTTACACGATGCTAATCCTAAGAATTTTCAACCAATTAAGTCTAACAATGATTTATCTACGCCTATTCCTTCTATTATTAACTGCCCTTAGTGGGATGAATAGCATCGCACAGACAAAGGACGAGAACTTGTTTTTAAGAAAAATAGAGACCGGACGATATGCTGAAATAGCGAAAGAATACAAGAAATTTGCTCCCACTGACACAGTAGGGAAGAATATGATTTATCGGGCATTCTGGGCTAAGGGAAAAAACCGAAATAGAGAAGCGATAGCCTTCTTGAAAGAAGGACTCCTGCAACATTGGACGATCTATAGCGGGGATTTTATATATCTCAGCAATCATTTGCTACACCTGTATATCGAGGAGCAACTATATGAAGAAGCATGGCAGTTCTATACTTTAATCAAAGATTCCTATTACCCCCTGCAGGCTGCACATTTCAGAGACTCTGCCTATTCTGCTAAAATACAAACATACTGTACTGAAGTAGAGAAATTTCTCCATAAACAGACAAAGCTCCCTGCTTTGAAAATGGAAGTCAAACAGAAACCAAGATCTCTCAAACTCAAGAAAAAGGACTTTATTCGTACCGACATCCTAATCAATCAAAGAAAATTTGAAGCTATATGGGATACGGGTTCCCCTTATCCCATAGCTATCCCTTGGGAATATGCCATCAAGAATGGCATAGCGTGTTCTAAAGACACCATGATATATATGGATTCTATACAAGTTGGAGACATACTCTTTCGTAACGTGCCTACCTATTTCGCCAGTCTGGGAAATCTTGAAGAGATGATTACGTCACTGAAGTTATCCCCTCGGAAGGCAAAAAAGGCTCGGAAAATCTACGAGAGTATGGGACCTATTATCGGACTTCCCTTACTGAAAAGAATGAGATATTGGGAAATTGACTGGGGAACGCGCTGTATTTCCTTTGATAAAAAAGAAAAGACCATAGCAGCATACGAAGCACCGATGTTCCTGTCTCCAGAAAGACTTTGCACTACGCTGATTCTAAATGACACATCTTGCTTAGGAATGATAGATACAGGAAACAACGAGTTTGCCCTAATAAAAAGCACGTTTTATGAAAATGCAGGAGATCGATTCCTTTTTAGGACAGAATCCTTCAAAAAATCCACATATACTTTCACTTTCTATGGTATCAAACCACGAGCAAAAGTTTATTTGGAAAACCCAAGATTAGTATGGGGAAATAGGGAAATCCCCCAACATGACCGCATACAACAGACCGACATTCAGAAAAATATATTGGATTGGGACCTTCTTTTAGGTTATTCTTTCTTTAAGTCCTTGGGAAAAAAGGTCACTTTCGATTTTGAGGAAATGAAAGTAAGAGTCTTGAAATAATCTTTAGAGAAAAACCCTATTGGAATCAGAAAGTAATAGCACATTGAGCAAACCAAAATGTACAAGAGTCAGAACAAGACTATATCATTGCATTGAAGGAATGCTGGAGTAGTTACTTCAAACTTCGCCAACATATGCTTTACGATTGGGAAAAAGGCATTCCCATTAGTGGCAAGGAATAATTCAGCTCCCTTTAATCAAATGCTTAAAAGTAGGCATCACTTGGATTTTCTCCAAGCGCAAGGAGAAATTTCTCCAAGCGCAGAAAGAAAAGTCTGCCTGCGCCACTTGTTCTTCCTCCGCTTCGCAAAAGGCGGAAGATTGGGCCATCCTTTGCTTACATCGGGCACAGTCTCCGCTTGCCTGCCAAGTTCTCCCAAAAGAGGAAAACGCCCTAAAATCCTCACTTTCTGACCATTTTGCTTGGTCATAAAGAATAAAAGGTCTACCTTTGTATCCGCTTTCAAAGCATCTAAAATTCCAATCCTTTTAACAACCACATTATTATGTATTTAGATTCTGCAAAGAAGAAGGAGATCTTTGAGAAGTACGGCCAAAACGGCACTGACACAGGTTCAGTAGAAAGCCAAGTTGCCCTCTTCACATTCCGTATCAGCCACCTCACCGAACACGTGAAGGGCAATCGTAAAGACCACGCTACAGAAAAGTCGCTCGTGAAACTCGTAGGTAAGCGTCGTGCTTTGCTCAACTATCTCAAGGCAAAGGACATCGAGCGTTATCGTGCGCTCATCAAGGCTCTCGGCTTGCGTAAGTAATCATCGAGTTCCGTTTATTATAAAACAAATTCCGCCCTCGACACCAAATTGTGTCGAGGGCGGAATTGTTTGTGCGACTATGAGGGTTATCGGTGTCCCTCCGAAAACCAACTCCGTGTGTTATTGGCAATTCTTACCAACATTAACATCACTGGAACTTCGACGAGTACACCCACCACCGTAGCCAATGCGGCTCCAGATTGTAAGCCAAAAAGAGAAATTGCCACAGCAACAGCCAACTCAAAGAAATTGCTTGCCCCAATCATTCCAGCAGGTGCAGCAACATTATGTGGTAATTTCCACCATCTTGCCCAACCATAAGCAACAAAAAATATCAGAATTGTTTGCAACACAAGTGGCACTGCAATCAATACAATGTGCTGGGGATTGCTCAGTATTGTTTTTCCTTGAAATGAAAATAGGATAATCAGTGTTAGTAGCAATCCTCCTATCGTATAATTATCGAACTTCTTAACAAAAACGTTGTTGAAATATGTTACTCCTTTACGGCGGACAACCATGATACGGGTAATGACCCCTGCAACAAGAGGTAGCACAACAAATAGCACAACGGACAGTAGCAAGGTGTCCCACGGAACAGACACGCCACCAACCCCCAATAGGACAGCTACGATAGGGGCAAAAGCCACCAATATGATTAAATCGTTCACGGCCACCTGCACCAACGTATAAGCAGCATCTCCTTTGGTAAGGTAACTCCATACGAACACCATAGCCGTACAAGGTGCAGCTCCTAATAAAACGGCCCCCGCTAAGTACTCCTCGGCCAATCCAGCAGGTATAAAGGTTTTGAAAATCACATAGAAGAAGATATAAGCTATTCCGAACATGGTAAACGGCTTTATCAGCCAGTTTGTAACGCAAGTTATCATTATCCCTTTCGGACGCCTGCCAACATTCTTAACGCTTTGAAAATCCACTTTTAGCATCATTGGATAAATCATTAACCAAATTAGAATGGCCACGGGTATAGACACATTGGCATACTCAAATTTGCTTAGTGTTTGCGGAATTAGCGGAAGCCATTGTCCCACTGCAATTCCTACAATGATACATAAAGTAACCCAGATTGTTAGGTATTTCTCAAACAATCCAATACCTTGATTATTTTCCATATGTTATAGTTTCACTTTGAGAGTTTCAGTATGCGTATCGCGCCTCTGATGACGATTAGAAAGACAATAATGCCTATGATCAAATCAGGGGTGTTGCTGTTCAACCATCCAACCAATAGTCCGGCAACGATGACCCCGATATTAACAATGACATCATTGGCAGAGAAAATAACACTGGCTTGTATGTGGGCCTCCTTGCTCTTTGTGCGCTGCAACAGCCATAGAGAGGCTGTGTTGGCCATCAGTGCAATGAACGAGATGACAATCATGACTAAAAAATCTGGTGGCGTTTCGAGGCCAACAAAACGCTTGACGACTTCGATGAGTCCCAGTACGGCCAGCGATATTTGAAGGTAGCCACTGAGTTTTGCTACTTTTTGCTGACGGGCCACAGTTGTTCCAACAGCCATCAGACTCATGCCGTAGACCAAAGCATCTGCCAGCATATCCAAACTGTCTGCGACCAAGCCCATCGACTGGGAGATGATGCCTGTTGTGGCTTCTATGATGAAGCATAGAAAGTTGATG
>JALFTM010000004.1 GCA_022788345.1 Bacteroidales bacterium | reverse complement strand
AACTTTCTCATTGCCCCTCTTTCTGCTTCTTCAGCCAAAACACTGGGCACTGCCACTGTTCGCGCCACTCGTATCAAGATGGTACATCGTGGAGACACCGTAGTGTTCAATGCCGACGCCTTTCAAACTCCAGAAGGATCTATGTTGGACGCTTTGCTCTCACAGATGCAAGGCATGAAAATAAACGATGCTGGAGAAATCTTTTTCAATGGAAAAAAAGTGGAGGAACTACTGGTCGACGGCAAAAGTTTCTTCAAAGACGACCCCAAGATGGTGTTGCAGAACTTGCCTGCCTATACGGTTAAGAAAGTGGAAGTTTATCGCAAAGATCATCAAGGCAGTGAAATGCTCAATCACGCAGCACGCGAGCAGGAGAAGCAACTCGTTGTGGATGTGCGACTCAAACGAGAATATGCCCAAGGTTGGATGGCTTCTGCCGAAGGAGCAGGAGGGACAAACAATCGTTACCTCGCTCGCCTTTTTGCCCTGCGCTATACGGACCACTCTCGTTTGGCTGTTTTTGGAACGATGAATAATCTCAACGACACCAAGACGCCGGGACGCGAAGGCGATTGGGAACAGGCGTGGGCACCCAGTGGCACTTTACGTTTGCGCATGGCAGGTCTCCAGTTCAATCTCAACGACAAACACTCTAACATCAACTTCACTTCCTCCAATAGTATCCGTGACGAGCGCATCCACGAAGAGAATAAAACATCGAGTGTTTCTTATCTTTCTGGTGGTGACACTTACACCCGAAGTCTGCGCCAACAAATGAGCAAGAAGACAAGTGTCTCCACTTCCAACTACATAGAACGACGTGCCAAGGACCTCTTCCTTTATGCGCTCTTCAATGTCGACTATATGCGTTCCAACCATTCTCTTTTGGAGCGCTCCGTCACCTTTGATGCCGATCCTATGGATGCGTCCATGGTAGCTTCGCTCGACACAGCCTTTTCACCAATAGGTTCAGCACGCTTGCAACGCTCGCTCATTGCGCAACTCGAATCGCCAAGTTATGCTACCAATCACAAATGGGACATTACAGCGACAGCCTACTCTCGTTTCAAAGACCCTTATTGGGGCAACGTTGTTTCCCTTTATTCGGGACTTAATTACACGCACGAGCGCAACAAGTCTTTTAGCCTTTACAATCTGCAACAACCACGTGTAGCCACCACACAATATCAGCATATCTATCAACTCTCACCTTCTTGGGGCTATAACTTTTCAAGCGGATTGTCCTATACTATTGGTTTCAACCGCAACACTTCGTTGGATTTCGATTACAAATATGAGCAAACGTATAGCCATGGCGAACGCCTCCACCATCGCTTAGATAGTTTGAATGGTTGGGGAAATGGCAGTCGGCGTCCGCTCTTAGCCTTGCCCTCCACCACCGACTCCTTGCACCGCTCTATCGACTATCGCAACTCATTTCTTACCAATGAGATGCACAAGACCCATGAGGCAAGCGTGCGTTTCAGCCAGTCGTTAGGCGATGTCGGCGAACTGAACATCACCCTTCCTTTACATTTTCAAAGAGAGCGTATTGCCGACTTTCGCGCTCAACACGACCATCGCGCCAAACGCCATTACACATTCTTCGAGCCCAGAGTGACTTTGAGTAAACACACAGGTTCTACTAATTGGTATTTCAGCTATAACTTGGCGCGCACGGCCCCTTCCATTGAGTATTTCTTACCCATCATGGACACTTCCGACCCCTTGGTCGTACAACTCCGAAACAGCCTGTTGGTACCCACCATGACGCACAGCATATATACTATGGTCCGTCATAGCATTACCAAACACCAACGCATCTACGCGTTTGGCATCGAACACAACATCGACCGCAACGCCATCGGACAAGCACGCAGTTACAACCGCCAAACGGGTGTAACCACTTTCCAACCCCAAAACATCAACGGCAACTGGAATTCCTCCATCAAGCTTGGTTATAGTCAGGCCCTTGACAGTGCCATGCGTTGGAACATTGGAGGGTCATCAGATCTTCAGCTTCGCAACAGCGTAGACTTTGTTCCAGAAGGTTTGACCTCTGTTCGTAGCAGTGTGTTCAACACCGTTTGGAACAATAATATCCATCTTGCCTACTCCTACAAGGAGCAAACCATCAAAGGCTTTGCGACCCTCTCTTGGAATAACCTTTCCTCTCGCCGTGCGAATTTCACCGCCACACATGCCCTCGATGTCTCTTATGGCCTATCGGCTACATTATCACTGCCTTGGGATTTGAAGTTCAATACCGATCTCACGATGTTCTCTCGCCGTGGCTACGACGACGCATCGATGAACGATAATAATCTCATCTGGAACGCCTCCCTCTCGCGATCTTTCCTTCGTTCAAAGGCTTTGACCTTTTCGCTCGAAGGCTATGACATTCTTGGGCAGCGTAATACAATTAGTCGGGTGCTTAATGCGCAAGGGCGCACCGAAACGTGGGTCAATAGCATTCCTCGCTATGCCCTTTTCCGTGTCGTCTATCGTTTTCATCACCTGCCTAAACACGGGAAAGCCTCTAAAGTAAAAAGTTACAACTTGGGCATAGAGTAAAACGATTATTATGCTCCCACAGAGGGTCATTGCTTCTTCGTGAAGCAATGACCCTCTGTGGTTTATTGATGCAAAGGTATAGACCAAAGGCCTTTTTGTTCAGTGCGAATATATTATACACTCCTTTATTCTACGATTTCATCGGAAAGCAATGAAAAAGCATCTATCATTACATCTGTTCTCAAAGAAAACACTTATCTTTGCTACACAGTAACGAACGTTTTCGTTAAGCCAGATGCGCAAAGATGAGTTTACTCAAGCTTTGCCATGGCAAGAAAACGTCTGTTGCCAAACGAACGTTTTCGTTAAGTCAAACGGGCAAAGATGAGTTTACTCAAGCTTTGCCGTGGCGAGAAAACGTCTGTTGCCAAACGAACGTTTTCGTTCATCCAGACGCGCAAAGATGAGTTTACTCAAGCTTTGCCGTGGCGAGAAAACGTCTGTTGTTAAACGAACTATATATAACATTAGGATATGACACGTATTTTACTCACCCTCCTTTTCGGACTTTTTGGCTTAGGGGCTTCTGCACAGGCCATCATCACGTTTGAGAAAACAAGCCACAGTTTTGGTGACTTCAAGGAGGATCAGCCCCAAAAGGCTGTTTTTGTTTTCACAAACACAGGCGACAAACCATTGGTTATCCAACAAGCATTCTCTTCCTGCGGTTGCACCGTGCCTTCTTTTACCAAGACCCCTATTGAACCCGGTAAGAAGGGCGAAGTAATTGTCACTTACGATGGCAAAGGAAAGTTTCCCGGCCACTTCAAAAAGGCTGTGACCATCCGTTCCAACGCCAGCAACAGCTTGTCACGTGTCTACATTGAAGGCACAATGACTGAAAAGTAACCCCTTCAGCCTCTTTCTTATGACAAATAACAACCATCTTGTGATTATGGCTGGGGGCGTAGGCAGTCGCTTTTGGCCAATGAGTAGCGCAGAAAAGCCCAAGCAGTTCCTTGACGTAATGGGGTGTGGAAAAACCCTTATTCAAATGACTTTGGAACGTTTTTCTGGCATTGTGCCCATGGAAAATGTTTGGGTAGTGACCTCTACGGAGTATAAGGAGTTGGTGGCCGAACAGCTACCCGATATTCCTCAAGCCAATATCCTGCTCGAACCATGTCGCCGCAACACAGCCCCTTGTGTCTGCTATGTCAGTTGGAAGATAAAAAAGCGCAATCCTAAAGCCAACATCGTGGTGACACCAGCCGACCATCTTGTGACCCGTGTCGACGACTTCCAGCAGTCGATCAACGAGGCCCTTGAATTTACGGCAGAAACGGATAGTATCGTTACACTTGGTATCAAGCCATCTCGTCCCGACACAGGCTACGGCTACATTGAAGCAGATCTCTCTTACTCCTCTTCGCGCAAGAAAAATATCTTTAGAGTTGATTCTTTTAAGGAGAAGCCTTCGTTAAACGTAGCTGAAGAGTATGTGCGCCAAGGCAACTTCCTTTGGAATGCAGGTATCTTTATTTGGAGTGTCAGCACGGTGGTGAATGCTTTCCGCGTCTATGCGCCAGAGATTTCTCGTGCCTTTGAAAGTTTGCTCCCTATCTATGATACAGCAGAAGAGCAAGCAGCCATCGACCGCTTGTACAACGAGTGTCAGAGCATTTCTGTAGACTATGCCATCATGGAAAAAGCCGATGACATTTTTGTCTATCCAGTTGATTTTGGCTGGAGCGACCTTGGCACGTGGAACTCGCTTCGCCTCCAAGCTGAGAAAGACCGATATGGCAACGCTTGTATTGGCCCCAACATTCGCACCTTTGAGACCTATAACAGCATCATCCACACAACGGGCGAACGTGAGGTAGTTGTTCAAGGTTTGGATGGCTACATCGTTGCGGAAAGAGATGGCGTGCTGATGGTGTGCAAACTCTCGGAAGAACAACGCATCAAGTTGTTTCACGATTAAAACCAATTACCGCAGTCCGAATTAAAAGAAGACAGACTGTAAGGACGCTTGGCTCAACGTTTGAACTGCTTCCAACCGCCATGATAATGTGGCATGGAAACTTTTATCCAAACGCTCAGAACCAAGCGTCCTTATTATTCGTCCTTATAGATCAAGCTCTCGACATCTTTTCCAATGCTTCCTAAATCTCAATTTGCTCCTCGCCTTCTCAAATGGTACGCACAGAATGGGCGTACCTTGCCTTGGCGCAACATTTCTGACCCTTATCGTATTTGGATTTCTGAAATCATCCTCCAACAAACGCAGGTGAAGCAAGGCTATGACTATTACTTGCGCTTCATCGAAACTTTCCCAACTGTCTTTGAGCTTGCTAAGGCGGATGAGGATACCGTCATGCGTCTGTGGCAAGGGCTGGGCTATTATTCCAGAGCACGCAACCTTCATGCCGCAGCAAAGACCATTGCCACAGCAGGTGTATTTCCTACCACTTACGAAGGAGTGCGCGCCCTCAAAGGAGTGGGCGATTACACAGCAGCTGCCATCTGTTCCTTTGCTTATGGGCTTCCCCATGCCGCAGTGGATGGCAATGTCTATCGGGTATTGTCTCGTGTCTTTGGCATAAGCACCCCCATTGACACTACGCAAGGTAAACGAGAATTTAGTGCCTTAGCCAATGAACTCCTCGACCCGGAAAATCCGGGCAACTATAACCAAGCATTGATGGACTTCGGAGCATTACAGTGCACGCCTACTTCTCCCGATTGTGCGTCTTGCCCATTTTTGGGAGAATGTGTAGCACAAGAACAAGAGATTATTGAGGTGCTCCCTTTCAAAAGTAAGCGCACAAAGGTGACTGATCGTTATTTCACCTATTTCTATCTCCACACCGCCACACATCTATTCCTGCATCGTCGCCCTGCTGGCGACATTTGGCAAGGGCTATATGAGCCTTTCTTGATAGAGACCAAAGCCCCTCTCTCTTTAGATGCAGCATTGCAATTTCTGCCTAAACACTTGCAGAAAGGAACAGTGCGTTTAGTGGCACAAGATCTCAAGCATCTGCTCACACATCGACGCCTTCACGCCGATTGTTATGCCATTGCACTCCCTGACGGAACGCCTCCTCCCGATGGCTACATGGCAGTCCCTTTGAACGAGCGAGACGAGTATGCTGTTCCTGCATTGGTGATGCGTCTCTATCAGTCATTACAAGCACCCAAATTAGCGTTGTAGAAATCTCTTTACTATCAAGTGCCCAATTGGACAGTTTTCCAATTGGACACTTGATGGTTGTATAGTTCTATTCGTTCTCTGCAACTTGATGTAAACATTACCCCATGCGACAACTCCTTGCGACGGAGGGAAAACAAGTGGCGTAGGAAGAAAATCCTCCAAGCGTAGGAAGAAAATTCTTCTTGCGCAAGAAGAAAATACAGATAACTGTCCTTTCCTGATAAAGGTTGACGGTTTATTTTCTTAATCCGATATTTGGTTGTCTGTTATCCCTAAGAGTAGTTTACTCTTGTGGGTTATCCCTGTGCAGGGTTGACTGGAGGCCGTAGGCCGGAAGGAGACCCTGCA
>JALFTM010000003.1 GCA_022788345.1 Bacteroidales bacterium | reverse complement strand
TCGGTGGCGAAACTTTTAGAGGCTAAGGTGTCGGTTGGTGGCTCTGGTCTTGCCGATGCTCGAAAAATTAGGCAGAGATAAGCGTGTAGAAAGCCTATGTTTTCCCCGTTTGGACGAGGGTTCAAACCCCTCCTGGTCCACTTAGATTGCAGATAATCAGCAAAGACTGATTGTCTGCAATACTTTTATATACGCTGCAATGAAACTTTCACCCTCCGAATGGGGCACGTCTGTGACGATCCGCCCACTGCACCACGCTATGTGCGCATAGTGGCAACATGGTTCAGCTCCTTGGGAAGTCAGCGATAAATATATGTTAGGCCTTCTATGTCGGATGGAGAATGATTATGAATAGGTGCAGTTTTATGCAGGGTTGCAACAAAAAATAGCGTTGTAAACAAATTTTAATTTTCGGGGGGGTAAAATTAAAAGTAATTACTACATTTGCACTGGGCACTAACTGCCTAAATTGTTTATATTCATCCCCTAATATCTTTTAAGTATGAAAAAGATTATCCCTCTGTTCTTGTTGTCGCTCCCTTTGGGTTTTGTGGGTTGCGATGCTCTCCGTGGCACTGACATCAGTACGAAAGAAGGCTTTGAAAAGGCCGTTTCCATCTTTGTTGAGCAGATCGACACGACAAAAGAAAAGGTGCTGGAGTTCTCTTTCTCGGCCGATGCGAGGCCTCGTCACGAATTTTCCACAGAATTAGGTACGCTGTATGGCTCTGTGATTGGCGAGAAGGGCGATACATTGGAGATTGTCTATCATACGATCAACTCCAAACTTACCAAAGAAAAGCCACGTGTTAATAGTGAGGCGGCATATCAAAGAGATGCGCAACGCAAGGTGTTCAATCTCTCTGCCCTCTCCGCCGACCGCTACCTGCAACACATCGAAATCATCAAGAAAGAAGTGCCTGCCGAGTATGTCTATCAGGCTGTGAGTCGTTACAACTACTGCCAGAAAGAAGAAGGCATTGAAGAACGCTATGGCATCAGACTGACGAAGAAGGGCGAGACTGGCTCTTACTATGAAGTGACGGCGCGGTTCATCAATGGAGAACTGGAGGATATTTCATAGTATGAAAACTTACACAGATAGCTTTTGGTTACGCTTTTACGACTTCGTGTGCTACTTTGTCGTTGCTGGCTTTGCGTTCATTATCATCACGGCACTCAAACTGACACCTTGGGCTTATGCGCTTCCAGCAGTGATTGTGGTTTATGCGTTGTATCGACTCGTTGGGCAGAGGCGAATGTACGTTTTGCTCGACGACCGAGAGTTGCGCATCGGGCGCGGGAGTCGGGAGACACATTGTTTTCAGCTGAAGGACACGACGTTTTCTTTTTATAGTAAAACCACGCGTGGGACAATGATGATTGCCACAGACCACGACTATCGGCTGTATGCCCAAGTGGGGGAGGGGGAGCCTGTGCTTGTCGACCTCAGCGACTTGAGCTACAAGGATTTTCATCAGTTGCTCTATGACCTCGGCATCTACGATCCCGAACGTAGCGTTCGGGTGGAGACGACCCCGCGCCGATAGCCATTGATATAAAGACACTAATACACTATAATTATATATGGAACAATACTTTCCCTATTATATCGCCGCATTGATTGTCTTTGTGGTGGGTTACACTTTCTTCTTAATTTGGAGAAACAATCAAAAGATAAAGGCTTTCTTGGCGAAACATCCCGATGCGGCGCGGGTGAAACCGCAACATGTCGAATGGCTCATCTATAGAAAGAGCGTTCAGATACAGGCTGTGGATAGACAAACTCCGATCTACTTCTTCTGCGGGCTCTTCTCGCAAGGCGTCTACCTCTCTCCGGGCGAACATGACCTCTTGGTGTCTTTCACGAAAAGTCGTGCGGGCATCTTGTATAAGCGTGTGACGACAACTTATGACGACGTCACCATCCGCATCACGGCTGAGCCTAACAAGCAATATCGCCTCCGCTTCGACACAGCAAGTGAGCAGTATCTCTTTGAAGAGGCCTAACCCCACGGATGCCCCCTGTTGTCTGTTTCAGCAGGGGGCGTTTGGTGCAAATATCGGCCGAGAAACTTTGAAACGCTCTTGGGCAGTTGGGCAGTGGCTTCGAAATGCTATCAAGTGCCGATACTCTGCAAATAAATGTTGTGTATGAGGGTCTCTATTGCAATCGAAAGTTAAAGTTTAGGAGTTTGAGCGTTTTTCTCTTGGAAGATATGTGGGAACTTCTTATCTTTGCATCAGTTTTTCATGGTATTAGATTTAAGGTTAGTAGGAGATTGTTTGTCGTGAGACAAGCAATCTTTTTGTATCTCCCCACTTTCCGCTTTTGGGATGCGGACAAATAGGAGGCAATGTATTAACTTTGCCATGTCAATTCAAACTCAAAATCATTTGAAGACAAGCTTCATCAGAAATAAAATCCTTACATGATAGAATTAGAAGGCATTCGGAAATCGTTCGACACACTGGAAGTGCTCAAAGGCATTGACCTGCGGATAGGGCAGAGCGAAGTGGTGAGCATCGTTGGTCCAAGCGGAGCAGGTAAGACGACATTGCTACAAATCATGGGCACACTCTATCGTCCCGATGCTGGGCGAGTGGTGATTGGTGGGCAGGATGTTTTGCGTCTCAAAGGCAGTGCTTTGGCGAAGTTTCGGGGCGAACACTTAGGGTTTGTCTTCCAATTTCATCAACTCTTGCCCGAATTTACGGCTTTGGAGAATGTGATGATACCCGGCTACATCGCTGGACGCTCGGAACGAGAGCTGAAAGCAGAAGCCATAGAGCTTTTGCGCTTTATGGGCTTGAGCGACAGAGCGGAGCATAAACCTGCTGCGCTTTCGGGCGGAGAAAAGCAAAGGGTGGCTGTGGCACGTGCTCTGATTAACCGCCCCGATGTCGTTTTGGCCGATGAGCCTTCGGGGAGCTTGGATACGCACAATAAAGAAGACCTGCATCAACTCTTTTTTGATTTGCGACGAGAGCGAGAACAAACTTTTGTGATTGTGACGCACGATGAAGGATTGGCTGCTACCACCGATCGCACCATCCATTTGCTCGATGGCGTGGTCGACTATGAACGTAATAAAGAACCCCTAACAACTCCTACAGAATGAAAATGGATATTCGCCTTGGCGATTGGAACACCCTGCGCATCGTGCGCTTTACAGACCACGGGGCTTACCTCGATGGTGGCAATGTGGATGAAATCCTGATGCCTCGCGCCTATGTCACGGAGGAGATGCGCCCTGACGATGAAGTGACAGTGTTTGTCTACCTTGATCAGGCGGAGCGTTTGGTGGCTACAACGGAAACGCCATTGGTGCGTGTCGGACAATTTGCTTTCCTGCGCGTGGCTTGGGTCAATGAATTTGGGGCTTTTTTGGATTGGGGCTTGATGAAAGACCTCTTTGTCCCATTCTCAGAGCAGAAACGTAAGATGGAGATAGGGGAGGACTATTTGGTTTATGTCTATGTGGACGAAGAGACGCAACGCATCGTGGCTTCTGCCAAGGTGGAACGCTTCATGCGACCAGCTCCTCGCGACTATCACCGCGATAGGAAAGTGGAGATTTTGGTGCAACAGAAAACGCCACTCGGATTCAAAGTGATTGTAGATAACGCCTATGCAGGTATGATTTACGATAATCAAATCTATACCACCCCTCATGCAGGCGATCGCTTTACGGCTTATGTGATTACTTGCCGTGAGGATGGCAAATTGGATCTCTCACTTCAGCGTTTGGGCAAAGGCCGCTTCCGCGACTTCTCCGACCAATTGATGGATGAACTCAAGGCCGAAGACGGTTTTCTTCCTTATGGTGACGAGAGTTCGCCCGATGCCATTGCCGACCGCTTTGGTGTCAGTAAGAAAACATTTAAGCGTGCCCTTGGCACGCTCTACCGTAACCACCGAATTACCTTTGTGGATGGTGGTATTCGGCTCATAGAGCAGCGCAGACGCAAGTAGCTCTTGTCGGGGGATGTCTTTGAGATTGCAAAGGCGTTCCCTCTGGTATTTTACCTCTTAATTTTGTGCATAGAGAACAAAGAAAAGGTTCGAGAGTTGTGAAAGGAGCAGGTGCAGTGTGTAGTTTTAGAGGAAAATCTATCATTTAGGTCTAAGTAATTGGCTATGAACAGCCTTTTGAGTTATGATTTTCAGCAGGTAATGATTTAGCGACCTATCTTCTGCAATGACACACAACGCTTTGCATAACTCGAATAACCTACTTCAAAGGTAATACTATCTACGGAGAAAGACGAAACTTTCTCCGTTTTTCTTTTCTAATAGTTGTCTGTTCAGACAACGGCTTTCATTCTTTTCGTCTTATTCCTCACGATTATGGCAGTCTTTCTTGTGAAGGCTGCCATTCATTTTTTCGCTCTGTCCTCTGCGGTGTTCCTCTCCACATTCTGCCCTATGTATTCGCATCGGGATCGGTTGTTCGTTGTCAGCGGCAAAGGTAGTTCCGGGCTTTCACGGACAAAAAAGGTCGAAGCAGCAAGCCGTTATGGCGACAATCTCCACACTTCCATTTCATTGCAGGTAGTATTCTCGCCATAAACCTTGTTTGTCCTAAGCCCTACCTTTTTACGCCCCTGAAACGAAAACGACCGACCCGACGGAAAGACGCATAAAAAAAATGTCGGAAACACGAGGACAGAGAACATTAAAATGGAAACTCAACTCCCTCACCTCTGGAATCCGAATAAAATCAAAAAAATCAGACAAGATGAAACAGAGATACAAAATATCAATTTGGGTGGCTCTTGCACTCGCAGGCTCTCTCCTTTGGGGCGGAAGCGTATGGCTTTGGCTGGTAGGGTTATGTGCAGGGAAATTCCTCATTCGGCTACTCCTTACCATCACTTTGGCAATCGCAGTGTACATCTTGTCTTATGCCCTCATCATCGGGGCAATACTTTGGATACTCATTTCTTAAACAGACAGATATATGAAAAGAAGAAGCAAGACAATCGCACAGCAATGCAGATACTACGAAGTGGACAACATCTTCGAGTATATGGTATCGGTTTACTTCAACGGAAATATCTCCGCTTTTGGAGAACTATTCAAGGAACTCAAACGAAAGGACAGAAAGGAATTTATACTCTATCTCTTTTCAGAAGTTGAACCTATTCATATCCAAGAAATCATTTTAGCAACCATCTAAATATAGGAATTATGGAAACATTCAGTTTTTACCAAGACCGAAAGGTTACTTGCTGGGAACGCACCCGATTTGAAGTAAC
>JALFTM010000002.1 GCA_022788345.1 Bacteroidales bacterium | reverse complement strand
CATGAACGTATCGTTGTGATAGACGTAGAGACTATCATTCCAAAGATTTATGTCGCTCCGCAAAGACTCTTGCAATATCTGGGTGGTCACACACATTATCATACATTGAAAGTCGGGGCTGAGCATATAATTCTTCACGATAGTTTGTGGCACTACAACAGCCACCTGCCCTGTTTCCAAAGTGCGAGTTTCACCATTCACTTCCATCTGCAAACGCCCTTGTGTGCAGTAGATTATGATTGTCATAGCAGTCTTCACTGCCATTTGAGGGTCTTCCAAACGATAGATTTGCGTCAACTCTCGAATGTCGCTATATACCACCATGTCTTCGTCCCGATAAGACAAGCTCTCATCGTTTGTGAAGAGATGTTCCAAAGCTAAGGTAGGGACTTCTCTGAGGTCTTTACTGTCTGTTTTGTCCATTATTCCATTCTTATTCTACAGCGCAAAGGTAATATATTTTCCTATACCACCTCATTTTCTCGCCTCTAAAATAGCCTTTTTTACACCATAAAAACCAAAATACAACAAATCATACACTTTCACGCCGTTTTAGTAGAGGCCATTTTGGACAAAAAGAGCGAACTTTGCCCACATAAACAGAAAAATATAAACACTAATATGAATAGAAAATCCCTTTTAATGTTTATTATCGCCACGCTCTCTGTAATGAGTTGTGGCAAGAAGGAGGCAAGAAACGAAAGCCCAGCTGTCGTGGTTAAAACACAGTCCGTTGTGGCACAAAGCCTTGATGGTGCAAGAACCTACTCTGCCACCATCGAAGAGACGGCAGGCACAGCGTTGAGCTTTCCTCTCGGAGGCACCGTCAAACAAGTGCTCGTGAGCGAAGGACAGATGGTGAAAGCAGGCGCAGTGATTGCCGTTGTGGATGCTTCCAGTCAAAGAAACGGCTACGACATGGCCACTGCCGCCACCTCGCAGGCGGAAGAGACGTTGAAGCAGGCGGAAGATTCCTATCGTCGCCTCAAGATGCTCCACGACAATGGTTCGCTTCCTGAGATCCAATGGGTGGAAGTGCAAACCAAGCTGAGTCAAGCCCAAGGTATGGTTCGCCAAGCCAAAGCTGCCGAAGCCATCGCCAAGAAAGGCGTATCGGACGCACGTCTCATTGCCCCTTTCAGTGGCTACATCGCTCAGCGGGCTGTTGAAGCAGGACAGAATGTTTTGCCCGGACAGATGGTGGCCAAACTTGTACGTATCGACAATGTCAAAGTAAACATGTCTGTCCCAGAAAGCGAGATTTCCAAAATTTCCGTTGGACAAAAAGTGTCGATCCGTGTAGAAGCGCTGGACAATCGCCAATACACTGGCACGATTTGCGAGAAAGCCGTCTCGGCCAATCCGCTCTCTCGTGCCTATGAAGTGAAAGCCTTGGTGAACAACAGCGACCTCCGTTTGCTCCCCGGCATGGTGTGCGTAAGTAGTCTTGGACAAGGTGGGGGCGTCATGGGGCTGACCGTTCCCCTCGAAGTGGTGCAAATCGACAGTGACAACCGCCATTTTGTATGGACTGTGACCAAAGGGAAAGCCCACAAGACTTATATATCTACTGGACAAACTCTTGGAGAGCGCGTCTGCGTCAGTCAAGGTTTGAGCGAAGGCCAACAACTCATCGTAGAGGGTCAGCAAAAAGTGAGTGAAGGCATGTCTGTAACTGCGAAATAACAGATAATCATGAAGAAACGTAACGTCATAGAATGGGCGATGCACTATCGGCAAATAGTGCTCTTCATTGCTTGTTGTCTCATCGCCTTCGGCATTTATGCCTTGGGACATATCAACAAGAACGAATTTCCCGACTTCACGGTGCGCCAAGGCATCGTGGCGGCCGTTTATCCCGGTGCATCGGCCGAGGACATAGAAGAACAAGTAACACGTCCTTTAGAAGAGTATATTTTCTCTTATAAAGAGGTAAAAAAGTCCGACACAAAATCGTATAGTCGGGATGGTTTGGTAATTGTGCAAGTTGAACTGAACGATGATGTGACCGACAAAGAAGCTTTTTGGAACAAGTTCAAACACGGCGTAGCTGTCTTCAAAAACGAGTTACCGAGTGGCGTCTTGGCCATGCGCGTCATGGACGATTTTGGCGACACTTCCTCGTTGCTCATCACCATGTCGAGCAAAGACAAGACCTATCGTGAGATGAACGACTACATGAAAGCTTTGCAGGACAGCTTACGCACCATCGAAAGCATCGGGCGCATGAGTGTAATGGGTTTGCAGAAAGAGCAAATCAGCGTCTATCTCGACAACGAAAAGCTCGCCCACTATGGTATTGGTGACCGCCTCATCGCTCTGCGCCTCATGCAGAAAGGTTTCGTCACCATGGCAGGCACACAGAAGAGCGACCGCACAAACGCTCCCATCTATGTAAACCGCTCACTCAATGCGGTGCAAGATGTTGAGAACATGATTGTTTACAGCGACCCTACGGGCAATAGCGTGCGCCTCGGCGACATTGCTCGCATCGTGCGCGAGTATCCTGAGCCTTCGGCCTACGTAACCAACAACGGCACGAAATGTCTTGTTCTCAGCGTAGAAGTGAAGAAAGGACGTAACATTACGCAGATGGGGAGCGACATCAACGAGAAGTTGGCCAACATTGCGCCATCTCTACCCAAAGATGTCCAATTGTTCAAAATCACAGACCAAGCAAAAGTGGTTGGCGATAGTATCGTCAATTTCATCAAAGAGCTACTCATCGCCGTGATAGCCGTTGTTGTCGTCGTGCTCCTCCTTCTCCCTTTCCGTGTGGCACTTGTGGCAGCCAGTACCATTCCTATTACAATTTTTATTTCACTGGGCTTCTTCTATGCCTTTGGCATCGAGTTGAACACAGTGACGCTTGCTGCGTTGATTGTCACCCTCGGCATGATTGTAGACAACTCTATTGTCATCATAGACAGCTATTTGGAGAAAATATCGGAAGGTCAGAGTCGCTGGCATGCCTCCATCGAGAGTGCCACCCACTTCTTCAAATCAATTTTCTCTGCCACCTTGGCTATCAGTATCACCTTCTTTCCTTTCCTGCTCTTCATGACAGGAATGTTCCACGACTTTCTACTCTCTTTCCCATGGGCCATCACGTTGGTGTTAATGGTGTCACTTTTGGTGGCTGAACTTATCGTTCCTTTCCTGCAATTCTTCTTCATCCGACGCCCTATGCCATCGGAAGTTGCGAAAGGTAAGAAGAAAAAGTTTTCATTCTTGGACAAATTGCAAAGTTGGTACAACTTCTTACTCAAGAAATGCTTCGCACATCCCTACATTACGCTTTGCATAGGCCTTTTGAGCATCGTTCTTGGAGGAGTGGGCTATGCGCTACTCCCTAAACGCCTCCTTCCCACTGCAGATCGCAATCAATTTGCCGTTGAAATATCTCTTCCAACGGGCACTGCTCTGCCACGCACAACGGCCATTGCCGACTCCTTGGAACATCTTCTGCGTAAGGACGAGCGAGTGGTGTCTGTTGCAGTTTTCAAAGGCTGTTCTTCGCCCCGCTTCCACACGGCCTATGCACCCCAATTCGCTGGCACAAACTATGCCCAGTTCATTGTAAATACCACAAGCATAGAGGCCACTGAAAGTGTCCTTGCCGATTATCGCGAGAAATATGCCAACGCATTCCCCGGAGCTTATGTACGCTTCAAACAACTCTCGTATGCTGAAGAAGCTTTCCCTATAGAAGTACGCATCAGCAGTCATGATTTAAGCACTCTTCAACAGACAGCGGACAGCCTCACTGCGATACTGCGTACTCTGCCACAGCTTCGCCTCGTTCGTAACGACCTCACAGAGCCTTTGCTCACAACAGAGATAAAGCTCAATGAAGAAGCTGCCAGCCGTCTTGGCATCACCAATCTCGACGTCGAGATGGCCACCGCATTGCGCTACAACAGTGATGGCTATCCTTTAGGCACGATTTGGAACGGCGACTACGATATGGACATTCGTCTCAAAAGCGACAAGGCCAACCGCTCCACACTCACCGACTTGGCCAATGAGCAAGTAGGCGCTTATGCAGGCATTGCCACTGTGCCCTTGCGTCAAGTAGCAACACTTTCTCCTGCTTGGCACATCGGACAAATACCACATCGCAATGGTTTGCGCACAGTCAGTATTCAAGCTGAAATAGGCGATAAACTGAATGCAGCCGAGGTCACGAAAATGGTGCAACAACGTCTCGCCACTTTTCAAGTTCCTAAGGATGTACAAGTCACCTACGGGGGCACAGTAGAAAAGGACGCCAAGACCAATCCAAAGATAGCGACCTCGCTGGCATGCTCCATCGTTATTATCTTCTTCATCTTGATGGGACACTTCAAACGGGTGTCCACTGCCGTACTGCTCCTTTGCTCCCTGCCTTTAATCCTCATTGGCACTGCCATCGGAGTTGGAGTGATGGGGATAGACTTTAGCGTCACTTGTACCCTCGGCGTAATTAGTCTAATGGGTATCCTCGTGCGCAATGCCATCATCATGTACGACTACGCAGAGGAGTTGCGCAAAAACGAACGCCTCACTGCCCACCAAGCCATTTACTTGAGCGCACAGCGACGGATGCGCCCCATCTTCCTCACCTCTGCCGCTGCTTCTATGGGCGTCATACCAATGATCTTGGGAGGTAGTGGGCTGTGGATGCCCATGGGAGCTGTCATTTGCTTTGGCACACTTATCACCATGGTGCTTATTCTCACAGTGCTACCTGTTGCTTACTGGATCGTGATGAGTGGCTCTACGCGTCGCCGTCAAGAAGCATTGGCTCTTGAAAATGAATGATATGCCACTCCATCTCTATTATCTATTTTTCTAAAACAGTATCTCAATGAAACGCTATATTATCGTTCTGTCGCTTCTAAGCGTCTTGCCGTTATCCGCTCAACAAGCCTACACGCTTGAGGAATGCCAGCAAATGGCACAGAGCCATAACATTGCCCTTCGCACAGCCGATGCCAACATCGAAATGGCCAAGGAACAACGCCACGAGGCTTTCACGCACTACTTTCCCACCTTATCGGCCAACGGCATGGCTTTCAACGCCAACAAAGAGACCATGGAGATGTCCATCATGGGCATGCACTTAGGCATCGTCAAGAATGGTTTGATGGGAGCAGTTACTGCTGTGCAACCCATCTTTGCAGGCGGACAAATCATCAACGCCAATCGTTTGGCCAAGACGGGTGTGGCCGTCAGTCAGCTCCAACGCCAACTCAACGTCAATGAGGTGGCACTCACAACGGAGCAATACTACTGGCAAATTATTGCCTTGCAGGAGAAGCAGAAGACGCTCCAAACCCTCGCCACACTCCTCGCCCGCTTGCACAACGATGTGGCCGTGGCTGTCAAAGCGGGGGTTGTCAATCGCAACGACCTCCTGCAAGTGCAACTCAAGGAGAACGAAGTGGAGAGCCACCAGCTCAAGGTTTCCAACGGATTGGCCTTAGCGCGCATGGTATTGGCACAATATATCGGGGCAGATACGGCACGCTTGAATTTTCCAGCTACATCCTACAACTTTTCCCTCCCCGACTTTGCGCTTAGCAACCGCACCGACCACGTCGCCGCCCTACGCCACACCACCGAATATCAACTTTTGGAAGAAAACGTAGCGGCCAAGAAGCTGCAACAAAAGATGGAGCTGGGCAAACGCCTCCCTACGGTCGGTGTCGGAGCGAGCTATGCCTATCACGACCTCTTGGACAATGATCGCAGCTTCGCCACTATGTTCGCACAAGTCTCTATCCCCATTTCCGACTGGTGGGGAGGCAGTCACGCCATCAAGCGTCGCCGCCTTGCAGTGCAGATAGCTCAAGACGAATTGCAGAACAAGGCAGAACTTTTAGTGATCCGTATGCAAAAGAACTGGAACGATGTTGAAGAGGCTTATAAGCAACTTCAAATAGCCCATCGGGGCAAGGAACAAGCCGAAGAGAACCTCCGACTCAACACCGATTACTACAAAGCTGGCACCTGCAAAATGAGCGATCTTCTCGAAGCTCAAGCAAAGTTTCAGCAGACGCACGACAACTATTGCGATGCCTATGCGCAATACCGCATCAAGCTTTTAGAATATAAGCAGTCGGTAGGCAAGTAGTCTCAAAAGCGGTCGTTTCGGAAAGGGCAAGTTCCTCCAGTCGATGCAACGCAAAGAAAATCTTCCTTCAAGGCCTTCTCCTCCAAAGAGAATTAGTAACTTTACGGTGGAGAAGGCCGATTGTTTTTCCGTTGCGCTTTTCAAGTGACGGCAAAAGCCTTACTCTTCCCCCTGCGAACAACCAAAAGCAACCTTTCCTATGAAGTTTCCACCTCTCCCTCTCATCCTTTTCTACTTCCTCTTTGGATCAGCGATTTTCACAGGTTTGAATAGCTATCAAACCACTCGTGAACACCTCATCATGGATATGAATCAGGCTTTGGAGAAAGCTTTGGCACAGCAACAAGAGGCTTGGATCACACCCGACACCATTACGAACTATCGCCAACACCTACAGACGGATGCCCTCCGTGAGGAGTCGTTCGTCTACTATGCTTCGGCAACGAAAGCCCCTGCCCTTCGCTCTCAGCCAATCGCTTGGAAAGGTGGCGGAAAGGCTGTTGCTTATCAAAGCTACGCTCCACTTTCGATGGCCTCAATGCTTAGTTTGACCGACTTGCGTCTCTCCTCTCTCCTCTTACTGGGAGCTTTCGGTTGCGCCCTGTTTTCCTTGCTGAAACGCCGTCCCGAAAATCTGGCAACGGTTCTGCTCCCTGTCGAAACATCCACAGCATCCAATGCTTTCGACCCTGCTATCTTGAGCAACGTGCACCTCACACCGATGCAACGCCAGCTCATGGAAATGTTTCTCCAAGCCGAGGGGCATCACCTTTCCAAGCAAGAAATTTGCAACCACCTTTGGCCAAAGAAAGACGATGCCAGCGAAACGCTCTACACCCTCATTCGTCGTCTCAAACCCATCGTCGAAACAAATTTCAACCTCAAGATAGTGGCACAACGAGGTGGAGGCTATACGTTGCAAGAAAAGGACTAATCTTCCCCGAAAAGCCCCATTATCAAAGCTGACACTTATCTGACACAAACAAATGTCAGATAAATGTCAGCCTTTTTTCATGCCCTTTGTGCAGGCTTTGCCCTACTTTTGCGCCAAAATCCTTTTCATGATGAAACAGACCTTACTCTTTTCCCTCTTGTTTCTCACTCCGCTGATGACAAAAGCGCAAACTCAAGCAGAAACATCCCTTGGCGAAGCCACCGTGAGCGCAACTCGCAAAAAGGCATTGCCAAACGGCTGGAAATTCTATCCGACCACCACACAGAAAGATGCCTCTACAAATGGTTATGACCTACTTTCCAAGATGCGCTTTCCCGGTATCCGAGTGGACGAATTTGCTCACACCATTTCCGCCAAAGGAAAAGATGGCACAGTCATTGTGCAAATCAATGGCGCATCTGCCACGATGGAAGACCTCCTTGCCCTCGATCCTAAAACCGTTCAACACATCGACTTCATTGACCGCCCCGGAGTACGCTACGGAGTGGGAACGACCTTTGTCATAGATGTGCGCATCAAAAAGCCCACAGCTGGCTATGCCATCGGGCTGGACGCTAAGCAGGGTGCAAACGTTCGGACAAACAATTATACCGCTTTTGGCAAACGATTTTTTGGCCATTCGGAGTTGGGATTAACCTACAATTTTGCACACAACGACTATCGCCACACAATCGACTGCGAGAGCACCACTTATCACCTCACAGATGGCACACAGCGCATCGTCACTCGGAATGACATGGCGATGCGTAATCGAAAATTCAACAATAGTCTGCAGCTGCGTTATGCCCTCGCAGACACTACTGCCTACACCTTTCAGGCCACTTTTTCAACGGGCTTTAATCGCACACCTGCCGACTTCAAAGAATGGCAGACGCAGGTGGACAACAACATTCCTTTGTCATCTTCCAGTGCCTTCAGCAATCGGTCATTCTCGCCCAGTTTTTCCCTTTTCTTTTATCGCTTATGGCCGAAAGAGCATCGCCTTACTACCAATCTTTCTCTCTCACACATCGACACTGAGATGCACAGCAGCCGAACGGAAAACTCTACTTACATCTACAATGTCACAGGACGTAGCTATGCGCTCTATGCGGACGTCACTTACGAAAAGCGTTGGGAAAAACATCGCTTAGAAGCTGGTCTTCGGCAATCGTTCGATTATAGTCACAATCGCTATGCTGGTAACACAGAAGGCACCACTCCAATACACAATGCGCAGAGCTATGCCTTTGCCGAATGGAATGCGACATGGCGCCGTTGGGACTTGTCGCTTGGCATAGAGGGAAGTCGGGAGAGCTATCGCCAAAACAAGCACCGCTATTGCTATTGGGCTTTCCGTCCCAAAGGTACGCTAACTTATCGCCCCTCGGATGCCATGACATTGAGCTACAGCGTAGAGAGTAGCCAGTACCATTCGCGAGTTGCTTTCACAAGCGATGCCCGCATTCGTGTCAATAGCATGGAATGGCTCGTTGGCAACCCCGATTTGCGTCCCAATAGATTGGTGGAGCAGTCGCTCAGTGCCAGCATCTCACTGCCACGCTTCGCAGGACAACTCTCTGCCAACTTCCGCCACCATTCGCATCCGAACATGGCACTCTACCTTCGCACGCCACAAGATGAGTTTATCTACATGCAGACCAACCAGCAGAGCATCGACATGTTCTACATCACACACTATCTCAACTACACATTGCTCCACGATCGTCTCTCTCTCATCACCCATGGAGGCATCTATCGTTGCTTCAATAGAGGAGATGCCTATCGCCACCATTACACTTCTGCCGACATTGCAACTTCGCTCGATGCCTATATAGGGAAATGGACGTTTACAGTTGCAGCTGGCACTGGATTTCGTTTCCTCGAAGGCGAAACTAAAAATGCCATGGCAAACTATAGTCTGCTACAATGTTCTTATCGTTGGGGCAACTGCACTCTTGGGGTGAGATGGAACTATCCTTTCCTATCGTCCGTGAAATCGAACGAAAGTTTTGTCCTCAATCAGCACCTACAACGCCATCATGTGCAACGAGATGCCGACACGGGCAATAGCCTTGTATTCAAATTCACTTGGCACATCAATCGTGGTCGGCAATCGAAAATTGACACATCGAAAGCCAAAGAGCACAAGGCACAAACAAATATCTTAGGAAATTGAGCCATTTTCTCATCACCATAAGAAAACTCGCCACTTGAGCACAAAAGGCTGAAGCCACAAAAAGGCTTCTCGAAGAAGACAACATAACTCTCTGATTATCGGCATTTCGCCAAATTCAAAAACAAGTCTCGCCATTTGACAATTTGCCAAGCGCATGAAAGAAAACGAGGAGGCGCATGAAGAAAATTCTTCATGCGCCTCCTCGTTAGGATGTAAGGCTTTAGAGAAAACTCTGTGACCTATCAACTGCGACTCACTTGCAAACCTTGTTGCGAGATGTGCATATCCACAAAACGAGAAGTAGAAGTCAGCGGATGCTCACGAAGCATCTCACGGATGCGAAGTGCGGCTTCTGGACTTTTGGCCACCATGTAAAGATAGCCACCACCGCCTGCACCGGGGAGTTTGTAGCCGAGACAAAGGTCATCGATGCGGCTGCAAAGGTTTTGGATAACGGGCGGATTAGTGCCTGCATCAAGCGCTTGATTTTGCTGCCACGTGTGGCGAAGCAGACGGCCATAGCCTTCAAAGTCGTTGCGTTGTAAGGTATCGAACATGGCTGCCGTATGCTGGCGCATCTGGCGGAGAATACGGAGATGTTCGGACGAGTTAAGAAACATGCCACGGACAATTTCCGAAAGAATGTTCTTCGCCGTACGCGTCACCCCTGTATAGTAAAGAAGGTGACAATCCCTATAATCGGGCGACTTGAAGAGTGTGTTGGGCAACCAGCGCGGTGTTGGTGTGAGGTCAAAGCCCGGCTGGGTCTCCAAAAGCTTTACACCGGGGAGGACACCGCCATATTGGTCCTGCCATCCACCTCCCGTTGTGAGGAGTTGCTCAAGGATGAGTACGCGGTTGCAGACCTCGTTCTTATCCCAACCCAAACCACAGAAATCGCTCAAAGCACCTAAGACTGTGGCAGCGAGAATGGAACTTGTTCCCAATCCCGAACCAGCAGGAATGGCAGAAAGAAGAGTGATTTCGATACCCGACCCAAAGGCTTCAAACTGTTGGCGAAGAGTCGTCTGTGGCTCAGCCGAGAAACGGGGCAAGAAACCTGCCAAAGAAAGAGCAGCTTTAGGAATGGAGAAAGGCGATCCCACTTTATTGTACATCGCGAGTTCTTCAAAAGTCTCAATACGCTCGCTCACGCCCAAGTCTATGGAACGACAAATGAAGACAGGCTCTTTACAAGGTTTCACATAAACCTGCAAAGGTGGTTGGCCATTGAGTTCAATGGCAAGATTGATGACGCTACCACCTGCAAGGAGCGTGTGTGGCGGTGTATCGGTCCATCCGCCTGCAAGGTCGATGCGCACGGGACTACGCCCCCAAACGATTTGATCGGAATAAGTTGTTGAACGAGGGAGCGATTTATGCCGTTCGGCTTGTTCGGTCAAAGCCTCACGCTGGAGCGAAAAGGCTTCGGCCTCGGCCTTGGCAGCTGCTTCGGGATCGCTCTCACGGAGAATTTCGGAACGGAACATGGCATCGTGGATGCGTGTCATGATAGGTGCATCCTCTGCGATGGGTTCGGGGAGTTCAAGGGCGAACTTGATGTATTGCTTGGCCAAGTGTTTCAGATTTGTCTGATAAAAGACACTCTTCTCCCAATTGTTGGCCAAAGCTGGAAGGTTTTCTTGGAGGAACGACTGGCGTTGCTCAAAGAGGCGAACAAGATTGGCTTGATTGGAAATTTCATCGGCCGAGAGACGAGGCAGTGCTTCAAACAGTAAACCAAGTTCCTTATCTGGCGCATCGGAAATCATCCACGCCGCCCAACGTCCCAAAGCATCAAGATTGTCGATAAGAGGGAAAAGTTTTGCGCTTTGGATATCTTTGCCATCCCCCAAGACAGCAAGCGAAACGCCATGCTTAGACGCCCAAGTGGCTACGGGCTGGCCTATGAAATGGGTTGCTTCGCAATCCAACGCCCCACGGAAAGCATCTTCATAGCCATAGGGGCGAAGCACAAAACTATCTGTACCGACAGGCACAACATCCAAACATACACCTTCGGGAAGAGTCAGCTCCCAGTTGTTGCGAGGCACACCAGTGATGATGTTATGGGAAGTGTAGACCCACTTCTCGCTCACATCCGAATTTTCAATCCATACATACTGATTGCTTTTCGTGGGGCGTGGCACAACATTGGCATTCTGCGTGAACACAGAGGGCTGACGCTTCACTTCTTTATGGATGATAAATCGCTGATCAAGGACGAGATTTTGAATCGCCATCGAGGAAGTCAGCAATTCTGGAGCTGTACCGAAGTGATAGAATTCGCCTCCGGGAAGTGGCAGAATAGCTACCGACAATTCTTTCAATGCGCTGTCGTCTGCCGATGGATGCTCGCCAAGGGCACAACCGAACTCGGAATAGAGGTCATAATTGGCCATCGTGCCATCTGCCTGCTTAGAGCGTTCACGCAGGAGGCGCACCGCTTTGTCAGAAAGCAACCAAACCCCAATGTCCATCAGCGAATAGTGTGTTTGCATCAACTGCGATTGGGCTTCAATGGTTGGTTTCTGAAGCATAAAATCGAGTTGCTCAGGATGTTTGCGATCCATGAAAAACACACCATGATGCGAGCACAAAGTGGGGTCGGCCCATAGACCATAGCAAACGACATCGGCTTCAGGAATGTCTTGTAAAGGTGCTGTGGCACGCAATAGCACATCGCCACTGGCAATGAGTGTGTGCAACGATTGCGGAGCCTTCTCTAAAATCTCCTCATAGAGGGGAAGTTGTAAATCAAGTAGCGTTTGGTCTATGCTCTGCCCACGTTCCCAGCGAAAAATAGGAACGGGCGTCAGGATTTTTCCCGAAGGCGCATAGCAAGGCAATCGGCGACTTTGTCCGCCAGCATGCAGGAGAATACGACGCTCACGGCCCAACCATTGGTCGAACTCGGCCGATTGATCAGCTTCACAGCAGGCTTCGAGCAACCATGTTGTACCTCCGCCACTACCGAGTTTCGCACCAATGGGGTCGGAAGTGCAGAAAAATTGTTCTTCGGAAAGACCTGTCACTTTGTGGAAGCTTTCCACAAGATTTGGAGGAAGAGAAAGAAGAGTACGCATAGATTATTGAAGTTATGAGCAACAAGTGCTTATCAATTTGTGAGGTTTCTATTTATTATCTTGATAGGCGACGGGGAGCGCACTGTTAATGATGCGCCGACTTTCGTCCATGACTTGACGCAAGTTGCCCTCTTCCTTTGATGGCGGGGCAATGGAAGTGTGGAGCACAAGGCGGAGCTTATGGCGACGGAGGAAGCAATAGCCCTTGCCACGAGGAAAGACATCGAAAGCGCCATCAATGGTTATGGGGACAATGGGCAGTTGCAATTCTTCAGCCAGTTGGTAGGCACCTTTTTTGAAAGAATTCATGCGCCCTGTACGGGTGCGTGAGCCTTCAGGAAAGACCATTAGGCTCATGCCTTCTTGCAGGGTGTGTCGAGCTTTCTCTATGGTTTGTTCTATTTTATGCACGCTGGAACGGTCCACAAAGATGTGTCTTCCTTTTTCGCAAGCATAACCCACGAAAGGCACTTTGCGCAAGGCCTGCTTCATCATCCACTTGAAATTATGGCCCAAATAGCCATAGACTAAAAATATATCCATAGCGCTCTGATGGTTGGCCACAAAAATGTACGAGCGTCCCTCTTCAATGCTGGCGTGACGCTCAATCTCCACTGGCAGGAGGAATATCCAGCAAGTGAAACGCCCCCAAAGACGTCCCGGCCTATATCCCCAAAACTTATGATTGCCTACGATGCTGCCCAAAGAAGTAGAGAGAGCGGTGAGCAAAGTGGCAATGAGGAAGAGTGGGAGTGCTACGACATACTGGTAGAAGCGATAGAAAAATGTTTTCATGCAAAATTAACCTTTGAGATTGGCGGAGAGAAATTTGCGCAGTGCGTCAGGCGTTGTGCCTCGTCGCTGGGCATAGTCGGCCAGCTGCCCTTCATCGATAGCCCCAATCACGAAGTAGCGCGATTCGGGATGCGCAAACATCAATCCACACACCGAGGCGTGGGGCATCATGGCACCACTCTCTGTAATTTGGATACCTATCTGACTCAAATCGAGTAGGCTATCGAGCACAAAGATGATGCTCTGATCGGGCAAAGAGGGATAACCCACAGCAGGCCGAATGCCTTGATAATTTTCTAAAATAATGTCCTTCAACTCTAACTGCTCGTTTGGCGCATAGCCCCAATAGATGCGACGCACGTCTTCGTGCATCCGCTCGGCTGTGGCCTCGGAGAGACGATCGCAAACCGTCTGAACCAGCATACGCTTATAGGGGTCATCGTCATAGAGATGTTCCATTTCGCCATCGATGCTGGTACAGAAAAGTCCGACGTTACCTCCCACTGTGGGCTTTCCCTCTTGGGTCAAAGTGGGATAAGCGCTACCGCGGGGACGCACAAAGTCCGCAAGACAGAGATGGGGCAGGCTATCGTCTTTTTTCACCTGTTGCCGTAAGAGCGGAATACATCCACCTTCAACGTAGAGGTTGTCATCTTCAGCCTCCACGGGGAGAATGGCAAAGTGGGCATATGTGAAATACTTCCCATCCAGTTCTCTGATCAAAGCCAAAGCCTCATCATACAATTGGATAGCGGTGCGCGCCTGTTCACGATCCGCTTCGGGGAAACTGGCCACCCAGCCTTGACGACATGTGCGGCAACCATCAAGTTCTGTAAGGGTCGCAAATTTCGATGGGATGCCCCACGCATAAAAAAAATAGCTCCAACTGATGTAGTCGGTCACGTCATGAAGATGATATTTGAGTGTCTTTCTCATACTTTCAAGCTATTCAGCATCAAGGAACTGCTCCAAAATTGCAATATCGGAGGCGTAGGTCAATTTCATCATCTGCTCTGCTCCCTCTACGATATGTAGGGGCATTTCGGGTAAATAGCGCAAAACCACGCTACAATCGTCTGTTACGTTGAACGCAGGGTCGTTCAAAGCCCGGCGATAAGCTTCCGCTATGACACCGATACGGAAAGCCTGTGGCGTTTGTGCACGCATCAAAAATTGGCGGTCAGGAATGGCAACAATACATCCTTCCTTGGTCTGCCAAATGGTGTCGGAAGAGGGCAATCCGACTGCCACGGCTTCGTGCGTTTGCAAAGCTTCACAGAGCCGCTTTACAGCCTTGGCACAAACCAAAGGGCGTGCCGAATCGTGAAAGAGAAGGTTCACCTCCTGCCCCTCATAGTAGCGTACGGCTGCGAGACTTGAGTCGTAACGCTCTTTACCACCCAGCAAAATGGCCTTCACCTTCGTCCAGCCGTTCTTCTTTACGAGCTTTTCAACCTCTGCAACATGATGGCGGTGCGACACTATGGCCACTTCGTCAATGCAAGATAGGGCACAAAATCGCGCCACAGCATATTCCAAAATGGTACGCCCTCTGAGGAGATAGAATTGCTTGGGAATGTCAAAGCCTGCACGCTGACCAGTTCCGCCAGCCAGCACCACAGCTATATTCTTGCGTCTATTCTCTATCATAGGACAAAGATACAGAAATAAATGCTAACTTTGAAGAGAGTTTTTCTCGATAATGTGAAAAGCGACAAACTTTTCTCCGTTGATAAAGAAGTATGTTACAAATTTTCTGTCTGAATACACAGCGCACCCACGAAGTGCCTGAAGGGAGCACCTTGGAGGAGTTGCTCCATCAAATAGCGTTAGATATGCCTTATGGCGTAACGAGTGCCAAGGTCAATAATAAAGTGGAAGGTCTCCACTATCGTATGTTCGAGCCCAAGACGGTGCAGTTTCTCGATGTGACCTCTTCCTCAGGGTTACGCACCTACACCCGCTCCCTTTTCTTTGTGCTTTACAAAGCAGTGCACGATCTCTACCCCAACGTGCGTCTCCGCATTGAAACGCCCGTGAGCAACGGCTACTATTGTCGCATTGAAGGGAATGGCCCTGTCACAGAAGCAATCGTCGATGCTTTGCGCACCCGTATGGCGGAAATCATCAAGGCCGACCTGCCTTTCCGACGCACCACCACGTTCACAAAAGACGTAGCCACACTCTTCCGTGAGAATGGTTTGGATAGCAAAGCCCTCTTGTTGGACTCTTATGGTGAACTCTATACCACTTACTATACCTTAGACGGCTTACCCAACTACTTCTATGGCTCTCTGCTGTTGCGCACCAGCCAGCTCTATCTCTTTGGATTAGAGCCTTATGCTGAAGGCCTTTTGCTCCGACAGCCCGATTCTGCTTCGCCCAACCGCCTTTTGCCCATGAGCGATCAGAGCAAGATGTTTGCTGTGTTCCGTGAGCAGCACCACCGCCAAGCCATCCTTGGCGTAAACACTGTGGGCGATCTCAACCGCGCCTTTGCCAAAGGCTTCGCCAACGACCTTATCCACGTCAGCGAAGCCTTGCACGAAAAGCAAATCGGGCAGTTGGCCGACCGCATCGTAGCGGATCCAAAACTGCGTGTTATCCTCATTGCTGGTCCCTCTTCCAGTGGCAAAACAACCTTCTCCAAACGCTTGGGAGTGCAACTGATGGCCAATGGTGCACGCCCTATTCCCATCTCTTTGGACGACTACTTTGTCAACCGCACCGACACGCCCAAAGATGCCAATGGCGACTATGACTTCGAGCACGTCGAAGCGGTGAACATCCCACTCTTCAACGAGCAAATGAATGCACTCTTGGCTGGAGAAGAAGTGGTCCTGCCTCGCTACAACTTCCAAACAGGCGAAAGTGAACGCCAAGAGACTTCTATCCGCATCGGCCCTAACGATTTGATTGTACTCGAAGGTATTCATGCGCTCAACCCCGCCCTCACGGCACAAATTCCTGCCGAGGCTAAATTCAAAATATACGCCTCAGCGCTGACCACACTCATGATCGATGATCATAACTATATCCCAACAACCGACAACCGCCTCCTGCGACGCATTGTCCGAGACCATAAATACCGTGGTTATTCGGCACAAGAAACCATCCGTCGCTGGCCCAGCGTTCGTGCAGGCGAAAATCGGTGGATATTCCCTTTCCAAGAGGAGGCCGACTATATGTTGAATACGGCTCTGCTCTTTGAACTCGCTGTGTTGCGAGCGCAGGCCTTACCACTTTTGGAGCAAGTGCCAAAAAATTGTGACGAATACTCTGAGGCTTATCGCCTACGTCGCTTCTTGGAATACGTACACCCCATTTCCCTTGATGCCGTCCCCCCCACTTCCCTTCTCCGTGAGTTCTTGGGCGGAAGTACGTTTACTTATTAGCGCACATAACACAAAGAAAGTTTATTTTTGCAAACACCGTTGGTCGTGTAAAAAGAAACACATATCTTTGCGACAGAAGAAAGTTTCACGAACTAAATAGATTAGATTATGAAGAAAATGATGATCGCTGCTTTGGCAGCTATGTTTACGCTCAGCGTGAGCGCAGGTATCAACCAAGCTCCTCAAAAGCCACAAAGCGAATGCTGTAAGAAGACCGAACAGTCTGACAGCAAAAAGAAGGACGACAAGAATAAGAAAGATTGTTGCAGCAAAAAGCAGAAAGGAACTTCTTCCAAAGACAAGAAGGCTTGTTGCAAGAAGACAACAAAAGCTGTTGTTAAGAAAGCTACAAAGTAATCCGTTACCCATCCAACATATTTATTCTAACGCTCAACAGATGGCCAAATACCGCCATTTGTTGAGCGTTTTAGTATCTTGATTCCCAAGTTCCCATACAGAAACGACAACTTCACAAACCGAGCTGTCAACTTTTCGAGGGTCTGAATGTGAGATCAAGCACCTTTCGTAACCCCTAAACAATCATAGCTTTTCATCTCTGCGCAGAGATGAAAAACAGCTTGCGCCTCCCGTAAATTCTTCTTGCGCAGGAAGAATTTACGGGAAGCGCAACTTGTTTTACCACTCCTAACAAAGGCATTACATCAGCGCCAGACGAGCAAAGATGGGCGTATTCAAGCTTTGAGCATCTATTGAAAATGGAGAATAACTCTTTTTCTTGCGCTTGCCAAAAAAACTATCAGTTCTCTATTATGGAAATAGAATAATTTATTGTTACATTTGCAATCTCATATAATATAATCTACTCAATCACACATACCTATGAACAAAATTTCAGTATTACTCTATTGGGGGCTAATCTTACTCTTAACTGGTTGCATCATTGGCTGTCAAAAAGACGATGCCATTCCTGAGCCAAAGCCCCAAAGCAAAGTTGCAGATCTCAAAGTTGTATTATCAATAGACCCAAGTTCTTGCTACACCTCTTTCAAAGTAACAAAAGGCGAAGAACCGAACATCTACAGAGATGGAGTACTTGTATCTCAAGGAGATTACACCAGCCAAAAAGAACAATCTTCTTCAAGAATTCAAACATCATTTTCTCATCGTGGGCGTAAGTTGAAAGTAACAGTCGAGTTAAAAACTTACTATGGTAACACATTCGCAAATCCCTCTATAAGAGCTGTTCTATATCGCAATGGAACTATGGTCTCGGAATTCTCTAAATCCTACGAGCTAAGACCAAGAGATGGATCTGCCATTGCAGATTTTGAGCTATATGCACAAGCTGATTCATAAGAAATAGAAAAGTTTTCCGCCCCCTATTCGGCAAGAATGCTGAATAGGGGGCGGATGATTAAGTATTAGCCTACACGGCTCAAGGCTCTGCCTTACCCATCTCAAACTCTAAAGTGCCACCAGCTACGATGTCTTTGTAGTCGATGTACCATTTCTTGTAGCGTTTGCCGTTCAGACGGATGGCTTTAATATAGCGATTTTGGTCAGATACGTTAT
>JALFTM010000001.1 GCA_022788345.1 Bacteroidales bacterium | reverse complement strand
TGGGCGACCAACGAGTTGCTTTCTTCCTGCAATGTTAGCCTGCGTGAGAATATATCGATGGCTGTGGGCATGGTTCTGTTTGTGGTGCTCAACTATGTATTGCAAAGACTGTTTGTTTTCAAAAATAAAAAGCAGTAGTTGGGCGAAAATACGTTTTAATCGTTTAACAATCCCCATGTTTCGCTTCTTTATGCTTTGCCTTTTGGGAAAGGAATACTAACTTTGCAAGAGACATAAGCATTACGAAAATTATAAACGACAAGATGTTCAAAAAGATATTTGCTCCTTGGCTTTGGGGCAACTTGATAGCAATGGTTGCTTTAGCCATCGCCCTTTTCCTTGGTGCGATGTTCTGCGTGCAATGGTATACGCACCACGGAGAAGTTGTAGTTGTACCCAATTTGCATGGTATGAACTATGCAGAAGCAGAGGCAAAACTTGACGATTTGGGGCTTAATATAGAAGTGGTTGATACGGGCTATGTAAAAACATTGCCTGCTGATGCCGTTTTGGATCAAGACTTACCTGCTGGGCGTGAAGTAAAGCCGGGACGCACGCTACATGTAGTAATAAACAGTGCACACCCTCGTGCCATTACTTTACCTGACATCGCAGACAATTGCTCGTTGCGTGAGGCAGAAGCTAAGCTAAAAGCCATCGGTTTCCAATTGGATTCGGTGGAACGTATCAATGGTGATTTGGATTGGGTATATGCCATCAAAGTAAATGGACGGAACATGCCTGCAGGGACGCGTATCTTTGTGGATCAAAAACTGACACTCGTCGTCGGAAATGGTGTTGTAGAAGAAGAGTTTAATGGTAATGATAGTTTGGATTATCTTTACTTTGCTCCACCAGAACCTGAGGTAGACGAAACGGATCTGATGGACGAACCAATTGATGCTGAGTCAGCCAACGAGTCGGCACAAGGGGGAAGTTCTTCCACCTCCGAGAGCAAACCAAAGAGCAATAGCAGTGCAGGAACTACAAGTAGTAGTACCACAAGCACAGCACCCTCGACAGGAAGTTCTACAAAGGCAAAAACCACTCCATGACAGAAGATAATTTAAGGGCAGAGGAAGAAGTACAACTCCCACAACTCCACGTTGCTGAAGAGATAGACGATGAGGAGGAAGAAATGGGCGGTGCGCTCTATGAACACTTTCGCGTTGTTGCAGATAAAGGGCAACAGCTTTTGCGAGTGGATAAGTTTTTGATGGATCACTTGCGAGACACTTCGCGCAACCGCATCCAACAAGCAGCACGGGCAGGCTTTATTCATGTCAATGAGAAGCCGGTGAAGAGCAACTACCGGGTGAAACCCTATGATGTGGTCACGCTTGTGCTGGATCGTCCCCGTTTTGACAATCGCATTATTCCTGAAGAAATTCCACTTGACGTTGTCTATGAAGATGACGATCTGATGGTTATTGATAAGCCTGCAGGGTTGGTTGTACATCCAGGATGGGGCAATTATCACGGTACATTGGTGCATGCCATCGCTTGGCATTTGCGTGAAAATCCCAACTATGACCCCAACGATCCGGGCGTAGGTTTGGTGCATCGTATAGACAAAGATACAAGCGGACTTTTGGTGGTGGCGAAAACGCCTCATGCCAAGACCAAATTGGGCTTGCAATTCTTTCATAAAACGACACGACGTCGCTACAATGCCCTTGTTTGGGGAAATGTAAAAGAGGATAGTGGCACGATTGTTGGAAACATTGGGCGCAACCCCGCGGACCGCTTACAAATGGCCGTGTTCCCAGAAGGAAGTGACCAAGGCAAGCATGCTGTGACACACTACAAGGTGTTAGAGCGATTTGGGTATGTGACGCTTGTGGAATGTATCTTAGAAACAGGGCGCACCCACCAAATACGTGCGCATATGAAGCACCTTGGACATCCTCTCTTTAATGATGCGCGCTATGGTGGCGACCAAGTGTTGCGTGGCACGACTTCTGGCAGTTACAATGCCTTTATACGCAACGCCTTTGAACTATGTCCACGCCAAGCCCTGCATGCCCGCACTTTGGGCTTCCAACACCCAACAACGGGCAAGGAAATGGATTTTTCGTCGTCCTTGGCAGTGGACATCGAAGCCTTGCTGGAAAAGTGGCGAGCCTATGCGCAAGCAATAAAATAAAAACAGATTAAAGCGTTTTTTTGATTAGAAAATGAAGAAATTAGTGGCCATCGTAGCAGGTGGCGATAGCTCAGAATATGGTGTTTCTTTGCGTAGTGCAGAGGGCATCCTCTCCTTTATGGATACAGAACGCTACGAAACTTATATCGTTGAGATGCGTGGCACAGAATGGAAAGTCAATTATGGCTTAGACCAGTTGGCCATTGATCGGGCAGACTTCTCCTTTACGGCAAATGGGGAGCGCCGTTGCTTCGACTTTGCCTACATTACCATTCATGGCACTCCGGGTGAAAATGGGGTTTTGCAAGGCTATTTCGATCTGATAGGCATTCCTTACTCTACAAGTGGGGTTTTGGTGGAAGCTTTGACGTTCAATAAATTTGCATTAAACAATTTCTTGCGTTCTTTCCCCGACCTAAAGGTGTCGGAGAGCGTTGTGGTGCGCAAAGGACAAGTGCGCCCTTCTGATTCTGATATTTTGGCTTACGTGGGCCTGCCTTGCTTTGTGAAGCCCAATGCAGGCGGTAGTAGCTTTGGCGTAACTAAAGTGAAGAGTGCCGATGCACTAACCGATGCCATTGATAAGGCCATGATGGAAAGCAATGAGGTGATGATAGAAAAGCTCCTTGTTGGACGAGAAATCACTTGCGGTTGCTATCGCAGTAAAGAGGGTGTACACGCTTTCCCTATCACAGAGGTGGTGACAACGCAGGAATTTTTCGATTACGATGCCAAATACAATGGTAAAGTAGAAGAAATAACGCCAGCACGCATCACTCCTCAAACAGCAGAGCGTGTTAGTGCCATGACCAAGCGTATCTATGAATTGCTCGATTGCTATGGCATTATTCGTATAGACTATATTCTCAGTGGCAAGGATGGCGAAGAAGAAATAAACATCTTAGAGATAAATACAACGCCCGGCATGACCGCAACCAGTTTCATCCCGCAGCAAGTGGCTGCCGATGGTCGCCAAATGAAGGATGTGCTGTCGGAAATCATCGAAGGCAAGTTTTGATAAATAAACGTTAGGATATGGCAATTCCTGAAAAGTTCGATGCTATTCGTCCTTATGAAGTAGAGGAAATTCCTATTGTCTTAGGCGAATTGCTTGCAGATCCGCAGTTTGTGGAAGTTCTGCAAGGCTTAGGTTTTGGAAGTGGCAATACAGAACAGATGCAACAATTGGCAAAATGTCGCACTGCCCTTGACTTTCAAAAAGCTTTCGTTGCACCGCTAATCAAAAAGTTTATTTTAGAGAAGCACTGCAAAGGAATTCATCTGGACGCTTCGCAACTTCAATCGCAAACGGGTAACTACACTTATATCTCCAACCATCGGGACATCGTTTTGGATTCGGCTCTATTCGATGTGTTGTTGGTCGACAACGGTTTTACTGACACGGTGGAAATTGCGATAGGTGACAATCTTTTGGCCTACCCATGGATAGAGAAATTCGTTCGCCTCAATAAGGCTTTCATTGTGCGTCGTTCTTTGGGCATTCGTGAGATGCTGGCAGGAAGCAAACTCTTGAGTGAGTACATGCACCATGCCATCAACGAGAAACAACAAAGCCTTTGGATTGCGCAACGTGAAGGACGGGCAAAAGACTCCAACGACCGCACGCAAGAGAGCCTGCTGAAGATGCTGGCTATGGGAGGCGAAGGAACTTTGATAGAGCGTTTGAAAGCTTTGCACATCGTACCGCTGAGCATTTCCTATGAGTATGACCCTTGCGACTTTCTTAAAGCAAAAGAGTTTCAACTCAAGCGAGACAATCCTGAGTATAAGAAGACGCCAGCAGACGACTTGGAAAATATGCAAACGGGTATCTTTGGCGACAAAGGCCGCATTGCTTTCGTGATGGGCCATTGTATAGATGAAGAACTTGACCAATTGGCTGAGATGGACAAAGCGATGCAGTTGAAGTCTGTGGCTCAACTGATTGACACACAGATTTTCAGCAACTATACACTCTATCCTTGCAACTATGTGGCTCGTGACCTACTACTTGGCACAGAGAAAGGCGGTTATAGCGTAGCAGAGAAGACAGAATTCGAGACCTATCTTGCCTCTCGTCTTTCGCTGATTAACATCCCAAACAAAGATGAGGCTTTCTTACGTGAACGCATCTTGACGATGTACGCCAATCCGTTAATCAACCACGAGGCTGCTACTTCTTCACAGAAAAGCTAAGATTTACGGCATGTTGGATTTCCATCCCCTAACGTTGGAGGATAAAGCTTTGGTGCAACGTTACACGTTTAATAGCAATCTCCGCAACTGCGATCTCTGTTTTATGAACCTGATGAGCTGGCGCTTTCTCTATGACACGGAAGTGGCCGAATGCGATGGCTTCCTCGTCTTTCGGTTCTACACAGATGAACATCTGGCCTATTTAGCTCCTTTGGGAAAAGGCGAGTGGAAAAACATTGTGCAGTGCATGATGGATGATGCCGAGGCGCAAGGACAGCCTTTTCTGATGGTAGGTGTTACGGAGCGTACACTCACTTACTTGAATGCAGCCTTGCCCGACTACTTTTATGCCACGGCCGATAGAGACTATTCGGACTATATCTACGAGCGTGAGAAATTGGCCTCTTTAGCAGGCAAGAAATTGCAACCTAAACGCAATCACATCAACCAGTTTCTCAAGCTCTATCCCAACTATGAACTCCTTCCTCTTACCAAAGAGATGATGGCTGAATGTTTGGCACTCGAAACCCAATGGCAGGAGGATAAGAAAGAAAACAGCTTGCGTGAGAACTATGCAGATGAGCACCGCTCTTTAGAGTATGTCATGGCCCATTGGGATGAGCTGGATGGCCAAGGTCTTGCCCTCCGTGTAGAAGGGAAGTTGGTCGCTTTTACCTTTGGTGCACCAATCAACTGCGACACATTCGATGTGTGTGTTGAGAAAGCCGATGTCCATTACGAAGGAGCTTATCCGTTTATCAATCGTGAGTTTGCGCGTAGCTTGCCAACTCGTTTTAAGTATATCAATCGTGAAGAAGACTTAGGAGTACCCGGACTTCGGCATGCGAAGACATCTTATAAACCCACCATGCTTCTTCATAAGTTTGCCGTGATGCTCAAGCATCCATTTGGCAAGGAACACAAATAAAAACATCAATCTATGCTTCTAACACCCCAAGAAATAAAGGAACAGACACGTGCCCTTTGGCGCACGGCATTTAACGACAGTGAGGATTTCATCGACCTCTATTTTGAAGAGAAATATACGGACGATGCAAATATCTTTTTCCGTCATGATGGCGAACTCTTTGCTGCGGCACAAGTATTCCCGATGCGCTTTCAGATGGGTGGGCACGTGCTGCCATCCGTCTATGTGTCAGGTTTAGCCACCTTGCCACAATATCGCCGGCAAGGCTTAGCTGCACAAGTGTTGTATTACGCCCATCGCCGTGCCTTTGAGCGTGGAGTCGTCTTTTCTTTCTTAGTGCCCGGTGACGAAAAGTTAGTCAACTTTTACCGCCAGCAAATGCACGGCAACTACGAGGTGTCTACCTGTCGCATCCGTGTACCTTTCCAACGCACTGATACAGCCTCCGAAGGCATAGAAGTGAGTGCCCCAGAACAATATGGCAAGGAGGTGTACGTTTTCTATAAAAAGCAACAGCAACAATCGGCCGTGGCATTGACTCTTTCTGAGAACGACTTCTTCGCAGCCGTAGCCGATGTGGAGCTTGACAATGGTGCTCTGCTTGTTGCACGTCGTCGCCAAAAGATAGTGGGCACTTGCCTATATGTCCCTACGGGAAACGGCATTCTTGTCCGCGATTTAATGGTGGCCGACCCAGCAGCGCAAACCGCTTTTGTTGACTATCTCGAAACCGCTTTTCCAAAAAAAGAATTGCAACTTATCGACTATTGCAAATGGGCTGAAGAGGGTGCAGAGCCTTACGCTATGGCACGTGTCTTAAACGTAGAGCGATTCCTTACAGTAGTGGCGGCTCACCATCCCGAAGAAACCTTTGAGGTCGGCTTAGAGGGCGATGAACATATTCCTGAAAACAATGGTTTCTACCGATTGGAAAAAGGCAAGCTGAAGGTCATTGCCCATCGCCCCAATGTCGTTCTCACTCCGGGAGCTTTTGCCGCAGCTTTTCTCAGAGAGCATCCCGTAGAAATGCGGCTTTTGATGAGCGATTAGGACGATTTGTGGGAAGAGCCTGCTGTTTGCACCATGTCATTGCCATAAAAAGAGTAACAATATGCGCAAAACATTTTTGATATTAGCGTTGGCCTTGGGAAGTCTTCCGTTGTGGGCACAAAAGGCCACTGTGTTGCGACAGCAATCACTCTCACGCTGGAACATCGGAACAGCCAACTATAGTGGCATCACCTCTTTGGGTGGCAATCGCTACGCCTTGGTGAGTGACGACGAAGCGGCAGATGGTTTCTTTATCTTTCGCATAGATCTCAATCCATCCACAGGAGAAATAGTCAGTGTTTATCTTGAAGATTGGAAAGGCAATGCAGAGCCACAGCGCAATGCCAATGGGCGGAGCGTGCGCGATTGTGAAGCCATCGCCTATCATCCAAGCACAAACACCCTTTTTATTGCAGGAGAAGGCGATCAGAGCATTTGGGAATATACATTGGAGGGACAGACTACTGGACGTCAGTTTTCTATTCCCAAGCAATTCCGCACCATTGTGAAGAATGGAGGATTTGAAAGCTTGACATTTTGCCAAAAGACCAATCGGTTTTGGACAACAACTGAAATGACTCTCCCTGCCGATGGTACAACACCCAGCGCAACGCATCCGGGGACATACAACCTCTTGCGTCTACAAAGCTTTGGTGAAGACCTCGCCCCTTTGGCACAATACGCCTATCGGACAGAAGCAGGACGTAGTTCCAGCATCGGCGAAACCTATGCCCATGGTGTATCCGATCTTTGTGCTTTGCCCGATGGGCGGCTCGTTGTTATGGAACGCGAGGCCAATATCCGCAAAAACTATATTGGTTCGGAATGTGTCGTACGTCTCTATGTTGTCAATCCCGAACAAGCGCAGCCCATTGCAGAAGAAACGCCCCTTTCTCAATTAAGCGGTAGTCAATTCTTGGTCAAACAGCTGATTGCAACTTTCACCACACGGATACACACGCTGAACTTTGCCAACTATGAGGGTTTATGCTTAGGGCCACGTTTGGCTGATGGCCGGCAAACACTTATCCTTGTGAGCGATTCACAAGGTGGTGCAGGCAACGATTTGTACCGCCTCAAGGATTATCTGAAAGTCATTGTCTTACCTTTAGGCTACTAACATTTGAGAGAATGTTTTGGGGTCGCCAATATAAGCCCCTATTTAGTGGGAGATTACTCGTTTCTCTTTACAACAAAGGCCTCCAGCGAATGCTGGAGGCCTTTGTTGTGAAAAGAAGTTGCTTTAGAAGGAGTACCGAATACCAAACTGCATGTGCCAACGAGAGAAGATATTGTTGGGCGTGATAGTTGCATTGGCCGTGTTGTCGAAGAAGCTCGCAACATTGTTGCCGGCTGCATCCTTTGTGAGCTTAGAAACACCGAGAGGAGCAATGCTGTATATATTGCCGTATGTTGCTCCCCACTTGCGGTTCAACATGTTGGCAAAGTTCATGATGTCGAGCGATACTTGAAGTTTGCCCCAATTCTTGGGTAAGAAGAAGTTTTGAGCGAAATGGAGATTGATTTCATTCTCCCAGCGACTGAGGTTACTGTTGCGCTCTGCATATTGTCCGCGGTGATTACGGGCGTAGCTATCGCTATTGATCCAATTTTCAATGTTGAAGCGCGCTGTAGCAAGTGCGTCTTCACTCAAAGCTTTTCCTTTAGAATCGGTCAGTGTCATGTTGGCCAATTCTTCAACGGTAGGAATGTACATCATGCTGTTGCCTGCACCGCCACTGGAGCGGAAACCGTCATTGTTATAATCGGCCGCTTCGTTCATCAAAAGGCTGTAACGACCGCCATTAGAGCCATTGTAGACAATGCCCACTTCTGTACTCATGGAGTTGTAGCAATACTTGGGTGAAGTATAGTTTACTTGGAGCATCAGACGATGAGGAATGTCGAAGCGTGAATAGCTCAATTCGTTCACATCTTGTGCATCTTGCGCATAATAGAACTGCCAGTTAGAAGCAGCCACAGAGCTGGTGCCGTCGTTCAAACTCTTGGAGTGACCGAAAGTGTAGCTGGCCTTTACGCCCAAACCGAAGTCGAAATCCTTTTCAAACAATGCACTGAGCGAATAGCTGTAGCCCTTGTTTACACTGCGCAGGTTAATGATGTTGGCATATTCACGTGTGAGATAGCTATAAGTCTTAGTAGCAGAAGCCTCCACTCCAGCAATAGCATACGTCTTAGCATCGGACGCTTTGAGCGCAAGGTTCTCAAAGAAAACTGCGTTCATGTTCTTTGTGTACAAGCCTTCCAAGGTCATTTTCACATCGCCGGGCAAACGATACTCCCATGCAAGGTTGAAGCGCAGAGCTTGTGGGTAGCGGAATTTCTTGTCAATAACAACGAGTTCTGCCGCCGCGGCTTTTGCACTGGCCACGCCTGCGAGAGGATTAGAAGCATAGTCGGTGAGTGAAGGGATGTTGCCACTATTGACGGTGACTTTCTTCAACTCTATACCCGTGTTGCCGTAGGCGTTGCTGAGCCAAACAAAAGGTACGCGACCTGTGAAGATACCGACACCGCCTCGCAATAGTGAGCGACGCTCTTTGTCTGTCCACCATCTGAAACCAATGCGGGGGCTGACCATTAGCTTTGCCGAAGGCATTTTTCCGATTTCGGGGAAGCCATATTGGCGGGCCAGCAGATTATATTGTGGGTTCTCCACGGGATTGTTGAAAGCCATAGGGACATCGAAGCGCAAGCCTGCCGTCACTTCCAAATCCTGCGTGATGTTCCATTTGTCTTGACCATAGAGGCCAAACTGTCCGAAATACATCATTGGCGCATAGCGAAGATTGCCACCTGTGCGCGTGGGATCGCTATAAAAATAGCGGTATTGGTAAGGCTCATCGTTCAAGAAATCGGCCAAACTATTGTAGCTCCATGCGCCATTGGCTGCTTGAATAAAGCCGTTTTGCATACGATAGAACTCGTTGTGCGTACCAATGGTAACAGTGTGGTCGCCCAAGTAGAAGCTCAAGTTGTCCTCAATGTTGTAGATGTCTTGGTTGAGGTAATTAACGCCAGAGTTGTAGTCCGTACCAAGGTTGATGTTTTGTGTATATTTCGTACCAGTAACTTCCACTCCGCGGATGTAGATGTTTGGAGCTTGATAGGCAACATCACGATGATCGCGCACGTAGGTGGCAGAAGCGCGAAATTCATTATGGATATTGTCTGTCAATTTGGAGTTCAACTCAGCTACGAAAGAGTTGGAGTTGTTGTTGAAACGATACGAACTATTATTAAACGTGAAAGTGCTGACGCTGGCCGAATAAGCATCGTCATAGCCATTGTTGTGTTGCCAGCGGAGTGCAAATTTGTTGCGTTCGTTGATGTTCCAGTCGATGCGGGCAAGGAAGCCCAAAGCCTTTTGTTCCACATCGCGAGGGCCATATACATCGGTGACCCCTGTGCGCTGTTGATAAGCAGTCAAAATTTGGTCGGCCACTTCGCTGGTGATGACACGCTCTGAATAGCCGGGATAGTAAGTGGAAGGATAAGTCTCTTTCTTATGTTCTAAGGAAGCGAAAAAGAAGAGTTTGTCCTTTACAATAGGTCCGCCGAGTGTAAAGCCTATGGTGTTGGTCGATTGTTCTGTTAAAGGTACGTTCTTTTTTTCCAACTGACTATAGCGGCCATACATATGCTCATTGTTAAAGAACCAATAGGCCGATCCGTGGAAGTCGTTGGTACCTTGCTTTGTTACAGCGTTAATTGCCCCACCAGTAAAGCCTGACTGGCGCACATCAAAAGGAGCAACGCTAACTTGAATTTCTTGGATAGCATCAATGGAGATAGGGTTTGAGCCTGCTTGACCACCATTTGTACCTGAAGCCGCCAATCCAAAAACGTCATTGCTAACGCTACCGTCAATCATAAAACTATTGTAGCGGTTGTTTTGGCCTGCAATCGTGATGCCACCAGCTTTGTTGTTTTGCACCATAGGGGTGTTCTTAACAACATCATAGACATGGCGGTCAATTGTTGGCGTTTGATTGATGGTTTCCAAGGAGAAATTCTCAATAGCGCCAGTGCGACGCTTGCTGGCACCCTGCACAACGGCCTCGCCAAGCTCGGTGTCCGTGTCGTTGAGCGTAACATCCAAAGGCAACTGTGTGCCAAGCTCTAAGTACAGACCACTGAAAGCCTTTTTCTCATAGCCCAAGAGCGATACGGTGATAGTGTAAGGCCCACCAGTACGCATGCCCTGAATGGTGAAGCGACCGTCTTTGTTGGCGACTCCTGTATAGCGTGTGCCCGAACTCTGATGAACGGCCATTACGGCTGCACCTGCGAGAGCCTCTCCTTTTGTGTCGGTGATGCGACCACCAATAGAAGAAGTTGTGACTTGTGCCATCGCTGCCACAACGATTGAAGGAGCCAACGATGTGAGCAAGATTTTCTTTGAAATAGACATAAAACAGTAGTGTTAGAATAAACAGTAAGTTGCGTTATCGGAGGAGATCGAAAGCCTCGCCTTTTCCTTCTGTTGGAGCAGGGGAGAGGCTGAGAATGCGACAAAGCAGACCATAGATGTCCGTGTTTTGAAAAGTCGCTGAGCGTGTATAGCCTTGCTTGAAATTTGGACCTGCAGCCCGGAAAATGACCTGCATATCGCTGTTCGTTGGGTCATAACCATGCGCGCCACGAAGGTGATAGGGCTTAATGCCGACATACCAACCCAAATCAGGGAGAACAATAATGTCGCCAATGTTCTCGTTGCTACCATACTCTAAGTAAGCTGGCACTTCGCTTTTGCGCCATACACTGATGTGTGGCGTATGTTTCAAGGCTTCGAGAATCTTTTTCTCGTAACCTTTTTTAGGGAATATCTGTACGGGGATGTCATAAAGCGTGCGTTCAACCCACGCTGCTGGCACAAGGTCATTAAGGTTGATGAAACGTTCGGAGCTGGTGCGCGTCATACCATGATCCGAGGTTACAATCAAATTGATACTGTCTGCGTAAGACAAGGTTTGGATTTCGTCATAGAGCAGTTGAAGCAACATGTCTGCTTGCTCAACAACGGCGCGCGTTTGTTTGCTGGATGGGCCATAGTGATGCCCATTGTGATCAGGCTCTTCGAAGTAGGCCATCACCAAGTGGGGGCGTTCAGCCTCTGGCAGGCGGAGCAAACGTTCCACTTCTGCGATGCGTGCAGCGAAAGAAAGCAGTGGCTTCTGTTCGTAGTTGTGCCAAATGTCGGGATGTCTTCCCTCTATGGCAACATCGCTTCCCGGCCAATATACCGTGGCAGTGCGCAATCCTTGTTTTTGAGCGGTGATCCAAATGGGTTCACCTTTCCAAAAACGTGGGTCTTGCTTGGTTTGTGGGTTGCCCAAACTAAAAGTGAGACCGCTGGATTTGTCGTAAAA